>JADLEH010000313.1 GCA_020846255.1 Propionibacteriaceae bacterium | reverse complement strand
TACAGAACTGGGGGAAGTTGCATATCTGAAGTGTCTGAATGGGTCCGGGATGCGGCGGGCGACGGTCGCGGGTCTCGGCCTTCTCAGGCTGTGGGTGGGCCGATCGTTTCAGCGGTGCGGCTGGCGGGGTGGTCGGCCGGCGTAGGTGTTCCAGTTGCTGTTGGTGAGGGTGGCCCAGTGGCTGGCTGTCGCGGGGCTGATGCCGATGAGCTCGCCGAGGACGGCGGGCGGGATCTGGGTGACGAGTTCGGCGCGGGCGGTGTTGCGCATGGTGCGGGGTTGGATGCCGAGGGCGGCGAGCCGGTTTCCGAGGGCGCTGGGCCCGATGTGGTTGCCGGCGGTGCTGCCTGGGAAGAGCCAGGTGTTCTCGATTTGGTCGGCGACGCCGTTGGTGCGGCGCCGGGGGAGTTGCTGGATGAGGTCGGCGAAGGGTTCGTGGAGGGGCATGTAGTGCCCGTCGAGGTCGAGGTCGACGGCGCCGCTGGGGCTGAGGCGTATGTCGTTGGTGGTGAGGCGGGCGATGCGGCTGAGGGGTTGGCCGTAGAGGACGACGAGCGCGGCGGTGACCCGGTCGTCGGCGGGGATGGTGTTGTCCTCGACGAGGCGTTTGGCGATGTCCCACCGGCCGGGACCATCGATGACGTTGGTCCGGTTCCTGAGCGTGGATGCGGGTGGCAGCTGGATGCGTCGGTCGAGGTGGTTCCGCCGGCGTGTCCAGGCAAGGAAGGGCCGGGCCTGCCAGTGGGCGGTGCCGGGCTGGGCGAACCAGTTGTCGATGTCGGCTTGCCGGGCGGTGCGCAGGGTCCGGCCGGCCCGGGCGAGGTGGTCGAGCAGCCGGGTGGCGCAGCGGAGGGCTCGGCGGGCGTTGCTGGGGCTGTGGGTCAGCGGTTCGCCGGCGTTTGCTCGTTTACGGAGTCGGGCCAGGACCTGCCAGCGCAGCCAGGCTTGCACGGCCTTGCGGTCGGCAGGGTCGGTGATGGCGGCCACGTGCTCGTCGAAGGACTGGGCGAGTTGGTCCAGGGCGCGGTCGGTGTCGGGGAGGGCGCCGGCGGCGACCAGCAGGGCGCGCAGGTAGTCGACGCTGTGGTTGGTGCCGGCGTGGTCGAGCCCTTCGTGGGTGAGGGGCACGTCCCCTGTTGTGAGGCGGGCGAGGAGTTGCCCGCCGCTGCTGGTGGCCAGCCAGCGGCGCACGATTGCCGGGTTGTCGGCGGTGATGATTGCGGCCCGGACGGGCAGGAGTTCGACGGGCATGCGGGCGACCGGGCCGAGTCGGTCGTCGAGGTCGGCGCTCAGGGCGCAGCTTTGGCACCTCCACGTGCCGCCGTGGTGGGTGAGGTGGCTGGTTCTTCCGCACTGGTCGCAGTGGTGGTCGGCGTGTTGCCGGCAGCTTCGGCAGCGGCCGTCCTCGTCGATCCCGACGGTGGCGGCCCGGCCACATTCGGTGCAGGCCGGTCGCGGGGCTCGGGCGCCGCACCATCGGCACCGGTTGAGCGGTGGGCGGGCTCGTGGGTGTCGGCACCCGGGGCAGCGCGTGGCGCAGGCGTGGCAGCGGACCACGCCGTGGTGGATGGCCAGTGGCTCGGCCGGGCCGTCGCAGTCGGTGCAGGCTGCTGCCGGCAGGTCGGTGTGGTGGTGTCGCAGTTCGGCGAGGAACCTGGCCAGGGTCGGGTGGCGCCGGGCAGGGTCGGCCAGTGGCGGTCCGGCGTGGAGCTGTCCGGCCAGGACCCGCCGCCTGTGCTGGTCAGGGACGGTCGCGTCGAGTGCTGCTGCGATCGTGGCCGCGCCGATCGATGGGTCGGCGTTGGTCAGGCTGGCGGTGATCTGATCGGCGAGTTCGGTGAGGAGTTGGCCGGTGTCCTGCCGGTAGTCGCAGTGCTGGCAGGTCACTTCGCCGGTGTCGGGGTGGGTGGCGAGCCGTCCGTCGTGTCCGCATCGGGGGCACAGCCAGGTGCGGCTGCATGGGGTGCACAGCCCGCCGGTCGGGGTGCGGGCGTAGCGTCGCCGGCGCCGGCCGCAGCGGTCACAGGCCGGGTCGATCACCTGGATGGTTGTTGCTCCTGCGGCGATGAGTGCTCGGGTGAAGCGGTCGGCGACAGCGGCTGTGGTCGTGGGTCCGGCGGTGAACATGTCGGGGTGGGCCCGCAGGTGCCCGGCCAGCCGGGTCAGGTGTCGGGCGGTGGGCGCGGCGTCGGCCAGGACGCGGCGGATCTCGTCTTGGGTGAGGGCGGGGTCGGCGGCGGTGACCGCGTCGATGATGGGTTGGGTGGTGTCGGTGTCGCTGTCCCGCCGCCGGTCCCGGTCCCGGCGGCGTTCACAGTCCCGGCAGAAGGCCATCCCGCCGTACAGGAACTGTGGGTCGGCCGGCTGGCCGCATTCGGCGCACAGCGCTGCGGGCAGGTCGGCTCCGTGGGCGCGCAGCTGGGCGAGGAGGCGGGCGGCCGCGGCGGGCCGGGGCGCGGCGATGGTCAACGGCGGCGCGTCGTGGAGGTGTTGGGCCAGCTCGGCGCGCAGCGGGCCGGTCGGGGCGGCCTGCCGGATGGCGTCGATCACCTGGTGGCCGGCGAGCGATCCGGCAGGCTCGGGCAGGGTTTGGATGATCTGTTGGTTGAGTTGCTCGAGTCGTTCGCGGCGGCGGGCCTGGTGCAGGCACGGCTCGCAGAGCGGGTGTCCGTGCTCGTCTCGGGTGGAGACCGGGCGGCGGCGCCGGCACACCGAGCAGTCCTGTTTGTGGGTCCGATTCCAGCAGGCCGCACACAGCACACCGGCCTCGGTGCGGGCGTGGCGGGGTTGGCGCCGCCGGCAGCCGGAGCAGAGCGGGTGGATGGTGGTGATGTTGGCGGCGCCGGCCGCGACCAGGGCGAGGGTGAAGCGGTGCAGGATGGGCAGCTCGCTGGTCGGCCCGGCCTCGAACGTGTCGCGGTGGCAGGCCAGGTGGCCGGCGAGTCGCCGCAGCGATTGCGGGCTGGTGACCGTGGCGGTCAGTACGGTGCGGATCTCGTGCTCGCTGAGCGATCCGGCGCACACGGCGGTGACGACCTCGATGATCAGGCGCCGCCGGTCGGTCTCGGTGTCGCGCCTGCGCGTCTGTTTGCGGCAGCGTTCGCACCACGGCCGGCCGTCGGGGGTGCGTGCCGCGACCCGGCGGTGTTCGCCGCACTCGCCGCAGGCGGCGCTGTTCCTGATCGCGTCGCAGTTGGAGCAGATCCTGGCCCGGCCCCGCAGCTTGACGGCCCGTCCGCAGTCCCCGCAGACGCCGACGCTCACTGCTTGGTGATCTCAGCCGGTCGTGGCCGGCGGCCCTTCAACGCCACGGTCGCCGCCTGGCCCTCGCCGCCGGCCGCCACCTTCTTCCTGCTCGCCGGCACCGCGACCGGTTCGATCAGGTCGTTCGGCGTGCAGCCCAGAATGTCGCACAGCGCCATCAGGGTGTTCAGGTTGAGCCGTTCAGGGTCATGGGTGACCAGCCGGTACACCTGCGTCGCCGACAGCGCCACCCCCCGCTCGGCCAACAAGGGCACCAGGTCACTGGTGGCATACATGCCGGCCTTGGCCATCAACAACCGCAGGTTCCAGCGGTATCCCAATTTCGACGTCACCATGTGCTCCTCACCTGTCACCGGCATCATCACGGCCGCCGCGAACCGGCTCGTGGCCGTCCCAAGCGGGCCGCAAAGCCCGCCCCAGCATGTCTTGCATGTAGCTGGATCCCACACGCGTGTAAGTGGCCAGGGTCGAGGCCCACACGTGGCCGACCTGCTGCTGGACGAACAACTGGTCGTAGCCGTCCTCGAGGAGGTGGGACACGTAGGAGTGACGCAGACAGTGTGGCGTCAACAACGCCTCCATACCCAACGCGTCGCGGTACTCCGCGAAGCGGGCATCGATGCCCGCCGGACGGATTCGCCGGCCCCGCTCGGTCGGCCACAACATCCCCGCCGTCCCGACCTCGTAGGCGGGGCGGATGTCCTCGACCCATTCGGCGACACCGCTGGCCGCCCACTCCATCACGCTCAGCACGGTCCGCTGGCGTGGCGGGCTGCCACGGGACGCCTTGCCGTAACGGACCCGCACCACCCCGTAGGAGCCGAACCGGGCGAACTTCGCGTTCGGCCCCCAATCGGCCAGATCCAGCATGGCCGCCTCCCGCAGCCGCAACCCCCACGCGTAGATCGTCTTGAACAACACCGCGTCCCGGTAGGCGGCCAGCCAACCCTTGCGTCCCGAGCTCTCCAGGACGGCAACCCGGTCGTCGCAGTAGTCGAAGAAGCGCTGCAACTCGTCCCGCGACAGCGGACGTCGGCCCGGGCGGGCTTCGCCGTCGCTGCGGTGCACGGCGGTGTTCCACTCGTGGAACACCTGCACCGGATGGGTACCGAACCGGGCCTGGCACACCTCCGCCCAGCCGTAGCGGGGATCGCACACGAACTCCAGGAACAACGCCACCGACTGCTGATAGTGCCGGATCGTCGAGTGCGCCAAGCCGCCACCGACCAGGTGCGACGTCCATTCCTCCACGTCCGCCGGTGCCCAGCGCCACGGATAGTCGTTGGTGAACCCGACCAGGCGGCGCACCGTCAATCCCCGGTTCTCCACCGTGGTCGCCGCCAGAAGCCGGGACCGCTGCTGGGCCGCCCAGCCCTCCAACATCGCTGCCAACACCGCCTCCTCCGGATGCAACAGCGACACACCAGCGGTCAACAGCTGCCTCGCCGACCCCGGCAACTCCGCCACGGCGACCTGACTCGACCCCATCCATCCACCCTTCCCGAGACCAGGCAATCAATGCACAGTTCTTACATCCAATGCAACCCGGGATGGCGGAGGCCTAGTCACAGGCCATATCCAAACCGCCTCGCGCGGACCGCACCGGTCACGAGAAGCCCCAAGTCAGGCCACTCCGAACCACACCAATCTTGCATCCGATGCAATTTCGGAGGGTTCTTC
>JADLEH010000312.1 GCA_020846255.1 Propionibacteriaceae bacterium | reverse complement strand
TGACGTCCGGCAGCTTCGCGACCAGCCCCATGCCCTGGTCGAGGTCGGTCACGACCGCGACCTTGTACAGCAGCCGGTCGATCGCCGGACGCAGCGTCGCCGAGCACTCCACCAGACCGCTGGCGTAGGTGGCTCCGTCGGGGAGGTGCGGCCAGGTCGTGGTGTCGGGCGCGGCGTCACCGCCAAGCAGCATCCCGGCGCGGCCGAGGTCTTCGGCCTTGAGGTGGCTGAAGGCGCTGACAGCTGCATCCAGACCGGTCACGGCCACAGCGTCGGCTGCCGCGCCGAGCGCGGCTGCGATGGCCACCTCCGAACCCGGACGGACACTGATCAGGGCAGCGACCGAGCCCAGCATCCCGTCCAGCCGGTCCCCTGCGGCCAGCAGGGCCGCGGAACCGTCGCGGCGCTCCAGGCCGAGCGCGAGGGCTTCGGCCCGGGCCGCGGCAGCTCCCCGGTCGCCGGCGGCCTTCCGCTCGGCTGCCTGCAACTCGGCCAGGGCGGCCTGGGCAGCCTCGACCTCGGCCTCGGCCCGCTCGTAGGCGTCGTCGAGGCCGGACTCGCCGGCGCTGAGCCCGGCCAGTTTCGTCTCCAGGCCGGCGAAGCTGCGCCGGGCGGCATCGGAGCGTTGGTCGGCCTCTGCCCTGGCTGCGGTGAGTCGTTCGATCTCCGAGCCGGCGGCTTCGCTGCGGCTGCGCAGGGTGTTCACTTCCCCGGCCAGCCTCGCCAGTCCCTCGCGCCGGTCGGCGATGGCCCGCTGCTGGGCGGCGTACTGCTTCTCGGCTTCGGCGTGTGCTGCCTCTGCCGTGTTTCGCGCTTCCGTGGCGGCCGCGAGCGCCGCAGAGCGTTCAGCCACCTCGGCCTGCAGCTCAGCCTCGGCCCTGCGCACGTCGGCTGCCTCGCGCTCGATCGCCTCCGGGTCGCGCCCGGGCCGGTCCTCCGTGCCGACGGACTGCGCGTTGCGCAGGCGCTCGGATGCGATCGAGACGGTGCTGGCCACCCGCTCCGCCAGCCCGGCCAGCGCGTACCAGGTCTCCTGGGCTGCGGTCAGCTGCGGCAGGGAGTCCCTGGCCGCGGCCTCGGCCACCTGCTCTGCCTCCCTGGCCTCGGTGAGTTCCGCCTCCAGCCGGAGCCGGCGCTGCTTGAGTTCGGCCTCTGCCGCCAGTTCGGTTTCCAGCGCACCGCTCGCAGCGACCAGGTCGTCGGCCAGCAGGCGGGCCCTCGCGTCGCGAAGGTCGGCCTGGATCACCACGGCCTTGCGCGCGACCTCGGCCTGCCGGCCGAGCGGCTTCAGCTGTCGCCGGATCTCGCCCAGCAGGTCGCTCAGCCGGTTCAGATTGGCAGCGGTCGCTTCCAGCTTGCGCTCGGCCTTCTCCTTGCGCTTGCGGTGCTTCAGGACCCCGGCGGCTTCCTCGATGAAACCGCGACGGATCTCCGGGGTGGCCTGCAGGATCGAGTCGAGCTGGCCCTGGCCGACGATGACGTGCATCTCCCGGCCGATGCCGGAGTCGCTGAGCAGGTCCTGCACGTCTAGCAACCGGGCCGGGGTGCCGTTGATCGCATACTCGGAGCCGCCGCTGCGGAACATGGTGCGGCTGATGGTCACTTCGGTGTAGTCGATCGGCAGCGCACCGTCGGAGTTGTCGATGGTGAGCACGACTTCGGCGCGGCCAAGCGGCGAGCGCCCGGACGTGCCGGCGAAGATTACGTCCTCCATCTTGCCGCCGCGCAGGGTTTTGGCTCCCTGTTCGCCCATCACCCAGGCCAGCGCGTCCACGACGTTGGACTTGCCCGAGCCGTTGGGCCCGACCACGCAGGTGATCCCCGGTTCGAAGACGAGGCTGGTGGTGGAGGCGAACGACTTGAAGCCGCGCAGGGTGAGGCTCTTGAGGTACATGGGTGGCTAGCCGTCCACCGAATCGAAGTGCTTGTTGCGGATGTGCCGGAAGGTCCACAGCTTGTTCACGATGAAGTTGACCGGCATCGTGACCATGATCGTGATCAGTTGCGCCCAGTACTCCCTGGACTGAAGGCCGGCGTTCTCGTGGAACCACGGCTCGGGCAGGTAGATCGCCGACTTCGGGTTGGTCAGGGCGATCTTGATGAAGAGCCCGATCAGGGCCGCTGAACTCCCGACAGCGAGGAACGGCCAGAACTCCTTCAACCACGGCGCATGCCGGGTACCCCGGAACGTCCACGACCGGTTGAGCTGGAAGTTGAACAGGTTGGCGACCAGGAAGGCGACGATCCACACCAGCGAGGTGAACCGGAAGTTGTAGGGCGTCCCCGGGATCGGGAAGAGGATCCGCTGCGCGTTGATCGTGCCGCCGTTGAGCTTGTTCATCGCGATCGCGACGAGCATGTTGACCACGACACCGGCTCCGCCGACCAGACCGAACTTCACGAACTGCCGCAGCACGTGCCGGTAGCGGGTGAAGAGGGCGGCTTGGGTCACAACTGCGAAGAATAGACGACGAGCGCCCGGGACGCGTCAGCGACTCGGGCGCACCCTGCCCAGGGGACGCGTCGCTACCCTTCGGTCACGTCCCGCTACCCGTCCGTCGGGACGCTACCGGTGCACGGGTAGCGGGGCGACAGGACCGGTAGCGAGGCGGGAGCATCGACCCCGGGTCGAGCGGCCGTGGGTCGGAGCGCAGGCTCGGGACTAGCTGTCCACTGGCTTGCGTGGCCGCCGCTGGCAGGTCGGGCAGCGGAACGACGAGCGGTTCATGAACGGCTCCCGGACGATGGCTCGACCGCAGCGGGGGCAGGGCCGGTCCTCCCGGCCGTAAACGGCGAGGGCACGGCCGAAGTAGCCCGAGGAACCGTTGACGTTCACGTAGAGGGCGTCGAATGAGGTGCCGCCGGCAGCGAGCGCCTCCCCCATCACCTCGGTGGCCGCAGTGAGCAGCTCCAGCACCCGGCGGCGGCTGAGCGAGTCCGCCGGCGCCTCGTAGTGCAGCCGGGCCCGCCACAGTGACTCGTCGGCGTAGATGTTGCCGATGCCTGAGACCACCGTCTGGTTCAGCAGGACCCGCTTGATGCCGCTCTTCCTGCGCCGGATGTCGGCGACCAGGGCATCGCGGTCCAGTTCCGGGTCGAACAGGTCGCGGGCGATGTGGGCGACTTCGACCGGGAGCTCTGCCCCGCCGGGACTGAGCCAGAGGCCGCCGAACATGCGCTGGTCGGCGAACCGCAGTTCTGGACCACCGTCGGCGAAGGCGAACTCGACCCGGCACTGCGGCGGCAGCGGGCTGCCAGGTTCATCGAGCCGGAACTGCCCGCTCATCCCGAGGTGGGCCATCAAGGCGTCGCCGTCGACGAACGGCAGCCACATGAACTTGCCGCGGCGCCTCGGCTCGGCGAACCTCCGCCCGACCAGACTCGTGGCGAAGTCGTCGGCGCCGGCCACGTGCCGGCGAACCGGACGGGGGTGGTGGACGGTCACTGCGGCGATGCTGCGTCCCGGCAGGATCGCGGCCAGCCCGGAGCGGACGACCTCGACCTCGGGCAGTTCGGGCATCAGCCCAGGCTGTCGGCCAGCGAGGTGAAGGCGTTCTGCGCCGCACCTTGCTCGGCCTGCTTCTTGGACGTGCCGGTCCCGGGCGCGAAGGACCTGGTGCCGACGATGGCCACCGCCTCGAAGCGCTTGTCGTGGTCGGGGCCGGTTTCGGTGACCCGGTAGCTGGGAGCGCCCAACTCGCTGTCTGCTGCCAGTTCCTGAAGGCTGGTCTTCCAGTCCAGGCCGGCGCCGAGCTCTGCCGCCTGGATCACCAGCGGGTCGAAGAGGTGGTGCACCAGCTTGTCGACAGCGTCCCGGCCGCTGGAGATCAGCACAGCGCCGAGGAGTGCCTCGAAGGAGTCGGCGAGGATCGAGGACTTGTTGCTGCCCCCGGTTGAGAGCTCACCCTTGCCGAGCAGGATCTGGCTGCCGAGGTCGAGGGACC
>JADLEH010000311.1 GCA_020846255.1 Propionibacteriaceae bacterium | reverse complement strand
TGGGCCGCCTTGACGTCGGCCAGGGCTGCTTCCTTCTCGGCCACGACGCTCAGCCGGTGCTCGGCTGCCTCCCGCTCGGCCGCGACCATCCTGGCCTCTGCGGCCAGGCCGGCCTCTCGGGTGATCAGTTCGGCTCTGGCCGTCGCGTCCGCAACCAGCTGGGCTGCCTCCTGCCGGGCGAACTCGGTGACGGCAACGCCCTCGGCGCGCGCGGCCTCCAGCTCGGCATTTGTCTGTTCGCTGAGTCGTCGACGCACGGTGTTCAGTTCCGCGGTGGAGCCGGCCCGGGCGGCGTCCAGGGCCAGCTGTGCCTCGGAAGTGATCCGTGCCGCCTCTGCCTCGGCCTGGGCGAGCACCCGACGGGCGCGGTGTTCGGCCTTCGTGACCAGTTCCTCGGCCTGGGACTCTGCTGCCTTCAACAGGCTCCGGGTGTGGGAGCCGAGCCGGGCGTGGTCGGTGTCGCCGGCTCGGGAGTTGGCCTCGACCAGCTGTCGCTGCTGCTGGCGGACCTGTGACTTGGCCCGGGCCAGCTGGGCCTCGACCTCGCGGACGTAGGCGTCGACAGCGCCGCGGTCGTAGCCGCGCAGGGTCTGGGGGAAGCTGCCGACAGCTGTTGCGTTCTCGTCGAAGAGGTCAAGTCCGGAAGTGTCCTCCACCGCCACGTCGTCCCCTTTCGCTCAGGCTTCGATGCTACTGGCCCGGCCCCATCGAGGGACCGGGCCAGGCGAGCCATCGTCGATCAGTGCGCGGCCGGCTCGACCAGTTCGAGCAGTACCCCGCCGACGTCCTTGGGATGCGCGAAGTTGATCCGGGAACCGTGGGTGCCACGCTTCGGCTCGGGGTAGAGCAGCCGGACACCACGCTCGCGCAGGGTCGCAGACACTGCGTCCAGGTCCTTGACCCGGTAGGCGAGCTGCTGCATGCCGGGGCCGTTCTTGGCAAGGAACTTGCCGATGGCCGAATCCTCGCGCAGCGGTGCGAGCAGCTGGATCTGGGCGTTCTCCGAGCCCTGCTCGCCGGTGCCGATCATGGCCTCCTCGACGCCCTGCTCTTCGTTGGTCTCGCGGTGAAGGACCCGCCAGCCCATGACTTCGGTGTGGAACCTGATGGCCTCGTCCAGGTCGGGGACAGCCAGTCCGACGTGGTCGATGCACACAAAGAGATCGTCATTGTTCATATGCACAGCCTTTCACATCACCTCAGACCAGAACGGCGTCGACCACCTGTTTGGCCTCTGCCTGAACCTGTGCAAGGTGCTCGGGCCCGCGCAACGACTCGGCGTAGATCTTGTACACGTTCTCGGTGCCCGACGGCCGGGCCGCGAACCAGGCCGAGGCCGTGGTCACCTTCAGGCCGCCGATGGCAGCCCCGTTGCCCGGGGCGTGGGTGAGGGTGGCGGTGATCGGCTCGCCGGCCAGCTCGGTCGCGGTGATGTCGGAGGCGCTCAGCCGGCCGAGCTTCGCCTTCTGCTCGCGGCTGGCCGGGGCGTCGATCCTGGCATAGCTGGAAGCGCCGTGCCTGGCCTCGAGCTCCGCGTAGAGCTGGCTCGGGCTCTTGCCGGTTACCGCCTTGATCTCGCTGGCCAGCAGGGCGAGCAGGATGCCGTCCTTGTCGGTCGTCCAGGTGGAGCCGTCGCGGGCGAGGAAGGACGCCCCGGCGGACTCCTCGCCGCCGAAGCCGAGCTCGCCGCTGGTCAGGCCGGGCACGAACCACTTGAAGCCCACCGGCACCTCGACCAGGGTCCGGCCAAGATCGGCTGCGACCTTGTCGATCAGCGAGGACGAGACCAGCGTCTTGCCGATCCCGGCGTCCGGGCGCCAGTTCGGGCGGTGGCTGAACAGGTACTGGATCGCCACCGCGAGGTATGCGTTGGGGTTCATCAACCCGGCGTCCGGGGTGACGATGCCGTGCCGGTCGGAGTCGGCGTCGTTGCCGGTGGAGATGTCGAAGCGGTCGGCGTTGGCGATCAGGCTGGCCATCGCGAACGGGGAGGAGCAGTCCATCCGGATCTTGCCGTCCCAGTCCAGGGTCATGAACCGCCACGTCGGGTCGACGGTCGGGTTGATCACCGTCAGGTCGATGCCGAGGCGCTCAGAGATGTACTGCCAGTACTGCACCGATGCCCCGCCGAGGGGGTCGGCGCCGATGTGTACCCCAGCTGCAGCGATCGCGTCGAGGTCGAGGGCGTTTCGCAGGTCGTCGCAGTAGGCCCCGAGGTAGTCGACGCGGGTGACGTCGGCGGCCGCACGCTCGTACGGGGTGCGCCGGATGGCGCCGGGGTCGCGCAGGAGGTCGTTGGCCCGGGCGGCGATCACGCTGGTGGCGTCGGTGTCCGCAGGGCCGCCGTTCGGCGGGTTGTACTTGAACCCGCCGTCCCGCGGCGGGTTGTGGGACGGCGTCACGACGATCCCGTCTGCCCGGGGGCCGTCGTGGGTCTTGTTGTAGACGATGATGGCCCGCGAGACCGCTGGCGTCGGGGTGTAGTCGGACTCGTGCTCTGCCCGGATGGTCACGCCGTTGGCGTGCAGCACCTCGATGGCGGTTCGCCAGGCCGGTCCGGAGAGGGCATGGGTGTCCTTGCCGATGTAGAGCGGGCCGTCGGTGCCCTGGCCGGCGCGGTACTCGATGATGGCCTGGGTGGTCGCGGCGATGTGGGCGTCGTTGAAGGCTGCGTCGAGGCTCGAGCCACGATGGCCCGAGGTGCCGAAGACCACCTGCTGGTCGGGGTTGTCGGGGTTCGGGACGAGGTCGTAGTAGGCGCCGATCAGGGCGTCGACGTCGATGAGATCCTCTGGCAGTGCAACCTGCCCAGCGCGTTCATGAGCCATGGGGCCATCTTGCCGTGTACCGCCGCCGGGTGGGGAGGTGGGTGGCAACATTCGCCGTCGCAGTTGACCGGCTGGCAGAATGCACACTGTGACACCTGCAGGTTTGAACCCTTCCCGAGCCATGGATCTGTCCGGAATCGTCGCTGCGGCGAAGACTCCGCCGCCACCTCCGGGCGCCAGCTATGTTGTCGAGGCCGACTCGGAGAGCTTCGAGCAGGTCCTGGCCCAGTCGGTGAAGTACCCGATCGTGCTCGAGCTCCACTCGCCCCGGGCCAACGCGAAGGAGCTGTCGCAGGCGCTGGCCGAGCTGGCCAACGAGGCCGCAGGTGCCTGGCTGCTCGCCCGGGTCAACGTCGACACCAACCCGCAGATCGCTGCAGCCTTCGGGATCCAGGCCGTGCCGGCCGTACTCGGCGTGATCGGTGGCCAACTGGCTCCGCTGTGGCAGGGCACGAAGACCAAGGAAGAGGCGAAGGCCTTCATCGCCCAGTTGCTCCAGGCAGCCAGCGCCAACGGCATCGTGGGACGCGCCCAGCCGGTGAGCGTGGACGCCTCGGCCGGACCCGACCCGCGTTTCGCGGCAGCGGACGCTGCCCTTGCCGAAGGGGCCTTCGACCAGGCCGTGGCCGAGTTCGACAAGATCCTCAGCGCCACCCCCAACGATCCGGAGGCCAAGGCCGGGCGGGCGCAGGCGGCGCTGTTGGCGCGGGTCGCGACGATCGACCCGGCGACGGTGCTCGCCAGGGCGGCAGCAGCGCCCGCAGATGTCGAGGCCCAGCTTGCTGCCGCCGATGCCGAGCTGATGGGCGGGGCTACGCAGTTGGCCTTCAACCGGTTGATCGAGCTGGTACGCAACACCTCCGGCGCCCAACGGGAGGCGGTCCGGGTGCGTCTCCTCGAACTGTTCGAGACCGTCGGGCCGGCCGATCCGGCAGTCCTGAAGGCGCGGCGCGACCTGATGAGCGCGCTGTTCTGACCCGCGCGCTGTTTGCGCCCATCTGCCCTAACCAGCGGACAATCGGTCACCCGGACGGGGTCTTTGGGAACCGCCGCGCAGCCATCTAGGCTTTGACTTGGCCTCCTCCAGGGCTCCGCCAGGCGCTGGAGGCGCAACTCATGCCGATTGACCGGGGGGCGCCGGCAGGTGGTTGTGTGCTGGTGGCTGACCGCAGTTGGGATAGCTCGCGTGACTACCCCGGCAGGCCGGGCGGCCCGGGGGCGGCTTCGGCTCTCAGCTCCTGACCGAGAACAGCAGGCGCCCGCTCGGGCAGGCCGGACAATCGCCTCCTGCCAGCAGCCGCTCAGCATCTTCTTCGGCTCGCTCGGGGTTCGCCGAGCCGGTTTCGGACCAGAATTCAACTATGAGTACTTCCGCGCCGCCGAAGTCGGGCACAGGGGTGTCGGCAGCCTGGCTGGCCCTGCTCCTGTTCGTGCCGTGCTTTCTCCTGGCGTTCCTGGTCGGCGAGGGGCTGATCAGCCTGCTGGGCTACGACGTCGGCGGATCGGTCGTGCCGCCGTTCTGGGCCGGGGCGCTGGCCACCGTGCCGGCACTGGTCGTCTTCGCCGTGCCGCTGTGGCCGACCTGGCACTTCGGTCGGAAGGCGCGAGGTCGCGGTGCCCGCGGCGCGATGATCCCGTTCTGGATCGCCGCTGCCCTCGTCGCGGTGTTCACCATCCAGAACACCGTCCCGCTGGGTCAGTAGGCCGGCGGCGGTTCCGGGCCTCCGGGGTCGGGTCGCTCAGCTGATCCGGTCGCCGGCTTCCAGGTAGAGGGTGCGTCCCTCTTCGCGAGCAGCCAGCGCAGCTCTCAGCCGGCCGCGGGCGAAGGGCGCCATCCTGGCCATCGCCGCCTCCGGCTCCAGCCAGTGCACGGCCCGGATCTCGCGACCGTCGGGGCGGAGCAGCGGGATGGATCGCTCCGGCATCTGGCGGCCGTCGAAGACCAGCTCCAGGGCGTCCTCCCAGCCGAGGTAGGGAGTCAGCCAGTCCACGACCAGCAACCGACCGACGCTCACGTTGTGGTCGAGTTCCTCCCTGACCTCCCGGACGAGGCCGACCCGGGGACTCTCGCCCACTTCGAGGATTCCGCCGGGCAGCTCGAAGTCGGGCTTGAAGGTGGTCTCGAGGATGCACACCCGGCCGGCTTCGTCGGTGAGCAGCAGGTGGCTGATCACCCGCTTTCGCGCCGTAACGGTGTTCATCACCGCGGTGAAGCCGGCCCGGCCCGTCGCCTCGTCGGTCCGCAGCAGCCCGTACCACAACTCATCCATTGGCCCGTCCGGGGTGAGCCGGCGCGCCCGGGCCCTGCCCTCTAGGCGGAAGCCTGCGCGATGCAGGGCCCGGCGGCGGGCGGTGTCCGTGGCCGCAACGGCCAGCTCGACCCGTCGCGTCGACGGGTCCTCGAAGGCGAGGCGGCAGGTGGTCACGAGCAGGAGGTCGTAACGTTCGACCGAGTCGTCACCGGAGAAGTCGACCGTGACGGTACCGTCGGCGACCGTGAACGACAGGGAGTCGCGGATCACTCCTCGCCGACGTATTCGAAGTACACCGCTCCCAGCGGCGGAACCACGACCGTCGCGCTCGCCGGGAACCCGTTCCAGCCCTCCGTGTCGGCGAGCACCTGCCCGAGGTTGCCGTGCGATCCGGAGCCGTCGTAGATGCCGGCGTCGGAGTTGAGGATCTCCTTCCACAGCCCTGGCCTGGTCAGACCGAGCCGGTACCGCGTCCAGGGTTCGGAGGAGAAGTTGACCACCACCGCCACCTCCTTGCCGGCAGAGTCCGCGCGGATCCAGGAGAAGCAGTTGGAGCCGGCGTCATCGGCGTTGATCCAGCGGAAGCCTGCCGGGTTGCTGTCCAGCTCCCACAGGGCCGGATGACTCCGGTACAGCTCGTTGAGGTCCTTGAACAACCGCTGCAGGCCGTGGTGCCCCCACAGGTCGGTGACCCACCACTCGAGGCTCGCGGACTCGTTGAACTCCGAGCGCTGCCCGAACTCGCAACCCATGAAGATCAGCTTCTTGCCGGGGAAGGCCCACATGTAGGAGTAGAAGGCGCGAAGCGTGGCGAACTGGCGCCAGGTGTCCTGCGGGATCTTGTTGATCATCGACCCCTTGCCGTGGACCACCTCGTCGTGGGAGATCGGCAGGACGAAGTTCTCCGAGTACGCGTACACCATCGCGAAGGTCATCTCGTGGTGGTGGTACTGGCGATGGATCGGCTCCAGCGCCAGGTACCGCAGCGAGTCGTTCATCCAACCCATGTTCCACTTGAAGCCGAAGCCGAGACCGCCGTTGTGCACCGGCTTGGTCACGCCCCCGAAGGAGGTCGATTCCTCGGCGATCATGACAACCCCGGGTACCCGCTCGTAGAGGTGCTTGTTCACGTACCGCAGGAAGTCGATGGCCTCGAGGTTCTCGTTGCCGCCGTAGATGTTCGGCACCCACTCGCCGTCCTCACGGGAGTAGTCGAGGTAGAGCATGGACGCGACCGCGTCCACCCGCAGCGCGTCGATGTGGAATTCGGTCACCCAGTACAAGGCGTTGGAGACCAGGAAGGACTTCACCTCGCTGCGGCCGTAGTTGAAGATGTAGGTGCCCCAGTCCCTGTGCTCGCCCTGGCGTGGGTCGGCGTGCTCGTAGAGGGCTGTGCCGTCGAAGCGGCCCAGCGCCCACTCGTCCTTGGGGAAGTGGCCAGGGACCCAGTCGAGGATGACGCCGATACCAGCCTGGTGCAGCCGGTCGACCAGGTACCTGAACTCGTCGGGACGCCCGAGTCGGGACATCGGCGCGAAATAGTTGGTGACCTGGTAGCCCCAGGACGGCTCGAAGGGGTGCTCGGTGATCGGCATCAGCTCGACATGGGTGTAGCCCTGCCAGGTGACGTACTCGACCAGCTCGTCGGCGAGTTCGAGATAGGTCTTGCCTCGCCGCCAGGAGCCCAGGTGCAGCTCGTAGACGCTCATCGGTTCGGCGTGCGGCCGCGAGCCGGCGCGCCTGGTCATCCACTCGTCGTCGTCCCACAGGTACTTGCTGGTGTAGACGATGGACGAGTTGGCCGGGGCCTGCTCGGCGAAGAAGGCCATCGGGTCGACCTTCTCCCGCCAGACCCCGTCCGCACACAGGATGTTGTACTTGTAGAGGGCGCCGGTGCCGACCCCCTCGACGAAGATCGCCCATACGCCGGAGCCCGGAACCAGGTGCATGGAGTCGCCGGTCCACCAGTTGAAGTCGGCGTTCAGCCGCACCTCCCGTGCGTTCGGGGCCCAGACCGCGAACCTGGTCCCGGAGATCTCGCCGCGTTCGTCGTCGAAGACTGTCACCTCGTGGGCGCCCAACCGCTTCCAGCACTCGGTGTCGCCACCGTTGTGGAATCCCTCAAGGCTCCAGCCCGTCAACCCGCCAGCCACGTCGTGTGCCATCAGTGCTCCTTGTCGGTTGGTGCCGGGGGGTTGAGCGAAACCCTCCTGGCCTCATCTTGGACCGCTCGCCACGGTATGTGTGCCCAATCAGGACGATTGCGCATCTCGTAGACGACCTCGTAGACGGCCTTGTCAAGCTCATAGGCACGGAGCAGGGCCGGCTCGCCGTGGGCTTCGGGGCCGTAGCCGGCGAGGAAGGCGTGCTGCGCGCTGGCGCACCAGTCCCGGGCCGCCTGGCCGTCGGGATCGGGGTGGGCGCTGCGGGCGTAGTCGAGGCTGCGCAGCAGCCCGGCCACATCCCGCCACACCGAGTCGAACTCGCGCCGTTCGGCGAGGGTCTTCAGCGGCTCGCCCTCGAAGTCGATGATCACCCAGACCGGCCGGCCATCGGTCTCCCGGTAGAGCACCTGGCCGAGGTGGAAGTCGCCGTGCACGCGCTGGGTGGCGAGGGTGTGGGTGCCGGTGGCGCCGAAGAGCAACTGTGCGGCCTGGCGGTAGTCCTCCAGCTCGCCGACCTGGTCGGCCGCGGCGTCGAAGCGACGCAGCATGGCTGCCGACAGCTCGGCACCCGGACGCTCGGCTGTGCCGAAGGCGGCCGCCAGCCGCCGGTGCAGCTCGGCGAGCTCGACGCCCAGCTGGTGGCAGGCCGAACTGATGTCCTCGCCGGCGGCGCAGGCCGCTGTCGCGTGCAGCCAGCCGTCGGTCACGCCCGGCACTCGCAGGCAGAACATCGCCAGGTCGAAGCCGCTGGCTGAAAGGACGCCGTAGAGGTCGGGGGTGATCCCGGAACCGCTCAGTGCGCCGAGCACCTCTGCGTCCAGGTTGCGTCCCGGCTCGAGCTTGCGGAACAGCTTGAACAAGGTGTTCTCGCCGACCAGCACCGTGGTGTTGCTCTGCTCACCGGTGAACAGGCGCATCGAGCCACCGGCGTCGACCATGGCTGCGTCCAGCCAGCTCATCCCCGGCGGCGGGCTGGCCAGCAGTGCGCCGACGAGCGCGGTCATCGCGGCCGGATGTGCCGGGGCGTCCAGGTAGTCGACCTCGCCGAGGTCGGGCAGCCGGATCCGTCCCACCGGCAGGCCCGCCGGAGCCGTGCCGGCCGGCAGGTAGGCCACCAGGAGCTGGTAGAACTCGGTGCGCCCGTCCGCGTAGCCGATCTCGGCGATCTCGGAGCGCACCGCCGGCCACTGTCCCGGCGCGGTGTACCACGGCAGCGGTTCGACGCCCACCACGGTTGCGGCAAGTCCCTTGCCGCCGAACCAGCGGGCCTGGCGCAGGTAGGCCTCCCAGGCGGTTGCGGTGGTCACCGCAGCCACCTAGGCGCCCAGGACGTGCAGGATGTGGGCCGGGTTCGCCGGGCTGAGCCGGACGAAGTTGCGCTCACCCCAGGTGAAGGTGGCCCCGGTCAGCTCGTCGCGCAGCTGGACGGAGTCCCCGGCCAGGCCGAGCCAGCCGAGGTCGAGGTAGACGTCGGTCTCCACCCCCTGGTTGGGATCGAGGCTGCAGATCACGATCACGGCGTCCTCACCGTCGCGCTTGGCGAAGGCGATCACGCCGTCGTGCGGGACGTGCTGGAACTGCACCTGCCGAAGCTGCTGCAGGGCCGGGTGGTCGCTGCGGATCTGGTTCAGGGCGCCGATCAGCAGGTTGAGGTTGGGTTCGGCGGTGTAGTCGCGGGGCCGGTACTCGTACTTCTCCGAATTCTTGTACTCCTCGCCGCCGGGCTTGAGGGCCTCGTGCTCGAAGAGTTCGAAGCCGGAGTAGACGCCCCAGCTGGGGGAGAGGGTCGCGGCCAGCACGGCCCGGATGGCGAAGGCCGCCGGGTTCCCGGACTGCAGGAAGAAGGGATTGATGTCTGGGGTGTTGACGAAGAAGTTGGGCCGGTAGAAGGAGTCGGTCTCAGTGCTCAGCTGGGTGAGGTACTCCTCGAGCTCCCACTTCGTGTTGCGCCAGGTGAAGTAGGTGTAGCTCTGGTGGAAGCCGACCTTGCCGAGGGCGTGCATCATCTCCGGGCGGGTGAACGCCTCGGCGAGGAACAGCACGTCCGGGTCGGTCGCGCGGACCTGTCGCGTGATCCAGGCCCAGAACTGGACCGGCTTGGTGTGCGGGTTGTCGACCCGGAAGATCCGCACCCCGTGGGCCATCCACAGCTTCAGGATGCGCAGCACCTCCGGATAGATGCCCTCCGGGTCGTTGTCGAAGTTGACCGGGTAGATGTCCTGGTACTTCTTCGGCGGGTTCTCGGCGTAGGCGATCGTCCCGTCGAGCCTCGTGGTGAACCACTCCGGGTGGCTGGTGACCCACGGGTGGTCGGGGGAGGCCTGCAACGCGAAGTCCAGGGCCACCTCGAGGCCCACCTCCCTCGCCTTGGCCACGAAGCGGTCGAAGGCGTCCCAGTCGCCCAGGTCCGGGTGGATGGCGTCGTGGCCACCGTCCGCAGAGCCGATCGCCCACGGCGAGCCGGGGTCGCCGGCTG
>JADLEH010000310.1 GCA_020846255.1 Propionibacteriaceae bacterium | reverse complement strand
GACCGGTGTCGGTGAACGTCATCGCCGGGCGCTGCCACCAGGTGGAGGCCCTCGGGATGGTCGCCACCGGGGTCGGCTGGTTGTCCCGGAAGACCGTGTACACCAGGTCGGAGTTGTCGTAGTCGAAGTCGGCGGTCCACGCCACTCGCACCTGCCCGGCAGCAGGCGAGGTGAGGGTCGGGGTGAACTTCGCTGCGCTGGCCTTCGGCCCCTGCAGGTTCGGGGCGATGCTGCGGGTGGCGAGCCGGACCATCCCCTGCTGCGGGGTCCCGTTCACCGACCCGAACTCCCCGGCGTAGACGACGTAGCTCCCTGACCCGGTCACGGCCCAGGCTGCCTGGCCCTGGCCGGACGCAGTGCCGGTGGTCATCTGCGGGAAGAAGTTGAGCAGGCTCGGAGCCGGCTGGCCGGCGAAGCTTGTGTACCCGCTGACGGTGTTGGCCGTGAGCAGGCCGGTGGCGGCCTTGCTGAACGCCATCGCGCGCATCGGCGGGTCGGTCTCACCGAAGCCACCGACGGTCAGGCAGTAGTGCGAGTGGCTCACGACGTAGACCGCAGTGCTCGACGGGTACACGCCATAGGTGTCCCCGTGGCAGTCCTCGAGCCACTTGATCCTGCCGTCGGACCAGTTGGCCGAGAAGGCCCCCTCGAAGTTGCCGCCGGCGCCGTAGGTGTAGCCGCTCCCGTAGAACTGGGTGCCGTCGGAGGTGAGGGACAGGATCGCGCTGTTCCTGCCGGCATTGCGCACCACGTCGTTGACCTGGAGAGGCAGGGAAGCCCCGGTCGTCGTGTTCAGCATGCCAAGCCCGTAGCCCGGGCGGCCCGATCCGTTCAGGGTGTTGAAGTTGCCGCCGACCACCAAGCGGTCGCCGGTCGGCGACAACACCAGGGCGTTCACCCTTGGAGTGGAGGTGGAAGCGCCGGTGAACACGGGCGCGAACGACGTGATCACGCCACCGTCGCTCGCCCGCAACGCTGCCAGCCGTGCCCGCGAAAGGCCGTTCACGGTGGTGAACAGCCCGCCGACGTAGACGGTGGACGCCGTTGCGGCGATCGCCCTCACCGAGCTGTCCGCCCGAGCCGAGAAGCTGGTGAGCATGGCACCAGTCACCGGGTCGAGCGCTGCGATCCGCGAGCGGGTGATGCCACCGACCGTCGTGAAGTCGCCGCCGATGTAGATCCGCGAACCGTCCGGGGACGCGGCGACAGCGAAGGCCTGCGCGTTCAGGTTCGGGTTGAAGGCTGTCTTCAGCTCACCTGTGACCAGGTCGTAGGCGAGCATGTTGTTGCGGGTCGTCTGGTTCTGGCCGGGTGCGGCACCGGACGGTCGGGCAGCGGTGAACTGGCCGACGACATAGACGGTGTTGCCGACCACGAGCTGGTTCCAGGCCACACCGTTGTGCTGCACGGTCGGCAGCCGGTCGATCGCTGCGGTCGGCGGGGTCCGCGGATCATTCGGATCGGCCGGCGCCGAGTCGGCCCCGGCCGGCGGTGCCGAGGAAAGGCAGAGACCAGCGATCACGATCAGCGAGGCGACCAGGGCGGCGGACCGGCGGTGCCGGGGCACCGCGACCCCCGAAGCCCCTCGCCGCCGCGATCCAGTGCCGTGGCGCGCGCGCTCGGAATTCATCATCATGACCCCCCGGGTGTACCTGGGGGCTCCCCTCCCCAGGCATCAAGCATCACCCGGCAGAGGGACGAGTTGAAGCGCCTGACCCGGATCGCGGCAGGCCTCCCGCCCACGTGGTGGCAATTGTCCGGACAAGGCACGACACCATCCGGGGCGATCCCGGGCCGCGCCGTTGGCTGTCCCGAGCGATGCCGGCTCCGGTAGTGAGACGATGGCACCGCTATGCGACTCGCCGACCTGATGCCCGCCACAGGTGGCGCCGACCCCGATGCCCTCTACTCGGTCTTCGTCGACTGGGCGGCCGCGGACGGCATCACCCTCTACCCCCACCAGGACGAGGCGATCGTCGACATCCTCACCGGTGCCAACACGATCATCACGACCCCCACCGGCTCGGGCAAGACCCTGATCGCGACCGCCGCCCACTTCGCCGCCCTCGCCGAGGGTGGCGGCCGCAGCTACTACACCGCCCCGATCAAGGCCCTGGTCAGCGAGAAGTTCTTCGCCCTTTGCGACATCTTCGGCGCGGACAAGGTGGGCATGGTCACAGGTGACGCGGCAGTGAACGCCGACGCCCCGATCGTCTGTTGCACCGCCGAGATCCTGGCCAACATCGCCCTGCGCGAGGGCCGGACGGCAGCGATCGCCCAGGTCGTGATCGACGAGTTCCACTTCATCGCTGACCGGGACCGCGGCTGGGCCTGGCAGGTGGCCCTCGTGGAGCTGCCGCAGGCACAGTTCGTCATCATGTCGGCGACCCTCGGCGACGTCACCCAGCTCAGCCGGGACCTGTCGGCTCGAACCGGGCGGGTGACCAGCGTGATCGGAAATGCGGTCCGCCCGGTACCGCTCACCTACTCCTGGTCGCTCCGGCCCCTGGCCGAGACGGTCGAGTTGCTGCTCCGCGACGCGCAGGCACCGGTGTACATCGTCCATCCCACGCAGGCCGCGGCGGTGGAACGGGCGGCAGCGCTCCTGAGTTCCGGCATCGCCGACCGGTCCCACCGCCGCGAGCTGGTGGAGGCGATGCAGGGCTTCCGGTTCGCCTCCGGGTTCGGCAAGACGCTGGCGAAGCTGCTGAACTCAGGGATCGCCGTGCACCACGCCGGGATGCTGCCGCGCTACCGCCGGCTCGTCGAGACGCTGGCCCAGCGTGGCCTGTTGAGCGTCATCTGCGGCACCGACACCCTCGGCGTCGGCATCAACGTCCCGATCCGGACCGTGCTGTTCGCCAGCCTCTCCAAGTTCGACGGCCGTCGGCAGCGGCTGCTGCGGGCCCGGGAGTTCCACCAGATCTCCGGCCGGGCCGGGCGGCCGGGCTTCGACACCGTCGGCTACGTCATGGCGCAGGCTCCCGACCACGTGATCGAGAACGCCAAGGCACTGGCGAAGGCCGGCGACGATGTGAAGAAGCAGCGCAAGGTCCAGCGCAAGAAGGCCCCGGAAGGGTTCGTGAACTTCACCGAGGAGACCTTCGCCAAGCTGATCGAAGCCCCACCCGAACCGCTGGTCGCCCGGCTCAGGATCAGCCATGCCCTGCTGCTGAACCTGCTGCAGCGCGACCAGGACACCGGTGCGGCCGTGATGCACCTGATCGACGCAACCACCGGCGACCCGGCCGCTCGCCGGGCCCTGGTGCGTCGGGCGGTGGCGATCGGCCGGTCGCTGCTCGCCGCCGGCGTCGTCGTCCGCCTGGCCGAACCCACCCCTGGTGGCCGGCGGCACCAGCTGGCAGTTGACCTGCAGCACGACTTCGCCCTCAACCAGCCTTTGTCGGCGTTCGCGCTTGCGGCCCTCTCCCTGCTCGACACCGAGTCACCGGACTACGCCCTGGACGCGGTGAGCGTGATCGAGGCGACGCTGGAGGACCCGCGCCCGATCCTGGTGCAGCAGCAGTTCAAGGCCCGCGGTGAGGCGGTGGCCGAGCTCAAGGCCGACGGGGTGGAGTACGAGGAGCGCCTCGAGGTGCTTGACGGCGTCACCTGGCCGAAGCCGCTGGCCGAGCTGCTCGAACACGCCTACGCGGTGTTCCTCGGCAACCACCCGTGGCTGGCCGAGACGCCGGTCTCGCCGAAGTCGGTCGTCCGGGACATGTTCTCCCGCGCCATGACCTTCGGCGAGTACGTCGGGTTCTACCGCGTCCAGCGCAGTGAGGGCCTGCTGCTGCGCTACCTCTCCGACGCGTTCCGGGCGCTGCGCCAGACGGTGCCGGAGTCCGCCCGCACCGAGGAGCTCGAGGACCTGATCGAATGGCTGGGTGAGGTGACCCGGCTGACCGACTCCTCGCTGCTGGACGAATGGGAGCAGCTCAGCACGCTCTCGGGGACCCGGCCGCTGGACCAGGCTCCCCCGCCGCAGCGTCAGGTGACCGGGAACCTGCGCGCCTTCCGGGTGCTGGTGCGCAACGCCATGTTCCGCCGTGTCGAGCTGGCGTCCCGCGACGACGTCGACGGCCTGGCCGAACTCGACGCCGCCGACCCGGACCGGGTGACGGCGTTCCGGGACTGGGATGCGGCGCTCGGGGAGTACTACGCCGAGCATGACCAGATCTTCACCGGTCCGGACGCGCGTGGCCCGGCGTTCCTGGTCATCGAGGAGTCCGGCCGGCAGTGGCAGATCCGCCAGATCCTGGACGACCCGGAGGGCAACCACGACTGGTCGATCACGGCAACGGTCGATCTCGATGCCTGCGATGAGCACGGGGAACTGCTGGTTCACATGACCGGCTTCGGCCGGCTGGACTGAGGCACCGAACGGGGCCCGATTCGGCCGAACCGCCCCCCGGACACCTCCGTGAGGAGGAGGATCGGGAGCAGTCGAACTGCTTGGAAGAGGACAATGATGTCCGCCTGGTCGCAGCGCATCATCGCAGTGGTCACCGCAGGCTGTGTGGTGCTGTCCGGATGCACCCCGGCGCCGGCCGGCAACCCGACCCTCGGCCCGTCGCCGGTGACCAGCTGGACGGGCAGCCCGGAGGAGAAGTCACCGACCTGGGCAACCGACCTCGACCCGGATTCCACGTTCGGGCTGCACCGGCGGAAGGGCCTCGACCCCATCCTCAAGCCCGAGGCCCGCGTCCTTGCCGCAGCCGAGACCTCCCGGATCACGAGGCTCGCCATCACCAACTCCGAGGCCTGCCTCGCCGAGGCCGAGACCCATCCCATGTGCCGGTTCGCGATCACCTTCAGCTCACTGCCCGACGGCCTGGCCGTCGGTGCCGTGCTGAACGCCGGGATCACTGCGACCACCCCGAACGGGCTGCTGGCGAAGGTGACCGCGATCGAGGGGAACCAGGTGACGGCCGTGCAGGCCAGCCTTGCCGACGCCCTCGTCCAGGGCGAGTTCTGGATCGAGAAGGCGTTCAGCCCCGACCAGCTCCGCGGCGAGCCGAAGCTGGCACCAGGGGTGAAGATCGTGCCCCGCAAGGCGTCCGGACTCCGCAGGTCGGTGCCCGGCACGCTGCCGGCGTTCGACCAGCTGACGCTGCCGGGCAAGCTGTCGATCGACTCCGAGCCGGTGTCCGGCGTGCACCTCACCGGGACCCTCGACTTCGGTGCCGGCTGCGGCATCGACGGTGGGGTCGGCGGCTCCGACATCGCCTGGATAGAGCTCGGCTGCCAGGCCTGGGAGACCGCATCGCTGGCCGTGGAGTCCACCAGGCAGGGCGCGGTCTCGAACCAGCGCTACCCGGTCGGCTACTTCCCCCTGGCAGCTTTCCCGATCCCGATCGGACCGCTGGTGATCGTCGTCGTCGTGGACATCCTGGTCACGGTCGACCTGTCCGGGCAGGTCCACGTCGGCCTGCAGTACCAGGGCTCCGAGCACGCCGAGGTGAGTGGCGGCCTGAAGTTCAGCATCGGGCACGGCCTGGACCACACCGGTGGGGTGAAGACCACCGCGAGCGGCCACGGCGCCGGGCTGGCGCAGGACGTCACCGTGACCGCCCTCGGCCGGGCCGAGCTGCGCCTTTCCGCCTACGGGGTCCTCGGGTTCGGGGTCGGCGGTGACGCCAGCCTCACGGTCACCGGCGGACCGAAGCAGAGCCCCCGTTGGCGCATCCTTGGGAACGCCGGCATCTTCGCGAGGGTCTTCCTCGGCATCCTCGGCTTCGAGCTGACCGCCAGCATCAGCTACCACCTCAAGCACGATTTCGAGATCGCCTCCGGCGGCAACGCCAACCCGAAGCTGACCGTCGGCTGGCCCGCTGAAGGGGAAGTGATCGGGGTCGGGGGGCTGCTCCCCCGCAAGGTCGAGGCGACAGCGGTCGACCCGGAGGACGGCGCCCTGCCGGTGCGCTGGACGGACCTGACCGACGACGTGACCGTCGAGGGGACCGGGCCGCAGACCCTGCCGTTCGCGAAACTCGGCAAGCATCTCCTGCGGGTTTCGGCCGTCGACTCCGAAGGCGCCTCGGTCGAGCAGGTCATCGGTGTGACGGTGAAGCCGCCCGCCCTTGCCCTGACCTTGCGCCTGCTCCGCGCGGACGGCTCCGGGTTCAGCGGCTCCCCCGCCGGCCCGGCCGGCGGCACCCTCCTGGTGGACGCCGTCGTGAAGTCCGGCATGCTCACTCCCCCGGCCTGCTCCGGCCTGGACTGGGGCGCGACGAACGCCGGCGTGCAGGGCGACGGCAGCTGCCGCGCCCGGGTGACCCTCGGCCAGCCCGGGACCGCTGTCGTCACCGCCACCCTCACCGACCAGTACGGAACCACCGCGGCCGCGACCGCCGCTGCCGGCGTCACCCCGGCCCCGGCGACGGCCGAGCCCGAGTTCCTCGGCATCGACGCCACCGCCGGGGGCAGGCACCTGAAGCCGGGCGACCAGCTGCTCGGCTCCGAACCGGTGCAGCTGTCGGTGGTGTACCTCAACCAGGCCAAGGCCCACGTGGTGCCCGGCTACACCTGGACCTACACCGTCGCCGGCAAGGCCCCGGTGCCGATGCCGGGCGGAAGCGAGCTGCTCACCTCTACCCGGACCTACACCCCGCCCAGCCCCTGGGGACACCAGGCTGGCTTCAAGGTGGTGATCCGCGACGCCGCGACCAAGGCCGTCCTGACCACGCGGACGTTCGCCGTCACCTGGCAGTCGACGCCGAAGTAGCCGCGCCGTTCACGGGCAGGTGCCCAGCTGCCCCCGCAGCGCCTCGCGCTCGATCGGGTCGACCGGGAGCGCGTAGGCCGCCTTGACCAGGATGTAGCGCACCGCGTAACCGCACTGGGCGGCCCGCGGCGGCCGCCACTCGGCGGCGTCCGATCCGCCCTTGGCCTGGTTCGCCTCACCGCCGACCGCTGCCAGGTTCCGCAGGTCGTTGGCGTACTGCAACCGCCGGGCTCCGCTCCAGGTGGCTGCGCCGTACCGCCAGGCCACGCTGAGCGCCACGATGTGATCGATCTGCACCGACTGGGCCTGGTCCTGCTGCTTGGCGTCGGTGAGGGTGATGAGGTTGCCGGTGTAGGGGTCGACCCAGGTCCCGGCCAGCATGTCGTGGCTGCAGCTGTGTTGCCTGCCCGCAGTGAACGGCGCCGACTTCACGACGTCGCGGAACAGCACGTCGTCCCGCTGGTTGCAGCCGTTGCCTTCGGTGTCCTGCCAGGCCTCCCCGAAGGCCGCCCTGCGGTAGTCGCCGGCCGGGGCCGGACGCGGCACCACCGCGAGCTGGTCGAGCATCGTCCTCGCGGTCGCGATGTCCGCGGCCGGGCTGGCCAGAAGGGTGTTGCCCGGGGTTGCGTCCCCCGGCAGCCAGCCGATGATCGCCGGCAGGTTGGCAAGGATCACCGCCCCTGCCGCCACCACGCCGATGCCGATCACCAGCGCGCGCAGCCAATGGCGGGTCCGCAGGCGCATCGGCCGCTCCTTCCTGGTCGTGATCCGGAGCCATGCTCTCACCCGGTTCGGACTAGCTTTGTGCCCTGACCAGAGGGAGCGAACGTGGGCGGGTGGCTGATGCCGGCGGAGACCGGACCCCAGGAGCGCGCCTGGATGGCCTGGCCGGCGGCCGGCTACACCCTTGGCGCCACGCCCGCAGAGGCTGAGGCTGCGCGCGCGGCCTGGGCGGCGGTCGCCAACGCGATCGTCGATCACCAGCCGCTGTCGATGCTGGTCACGGCAGCCGGGCAAGGGGAGGCCCGCCGACGCCTCTCCGCAGCTGTGGTGCTGCACGAGTGCCGTCTCGACGACGCCTGGTACCGGGACTCCGGGCCGACCTTCGTCCTCGACGATGCCGGCCGGCTGGGCGCCGTGGACTGGGTCTTCAACGGCTGGGGCCAGCAGGAGTGGGCAACCTGGGAACAGGACGCGCAGGCTGCGGACGTGGCGATCCAGGACAGCGGGGCCGAACGGATCGAGTCCCGGCTGGTGAACGAGGGCGGTGGCCTGCACACCGACGGCGAAGGGACCTTCCTGGTCACCGAGACCGTCCAGCTGGATCCTCGGCGCAATCCTGGCTGGACGAGAGCCGACGTCGAGGCCGAGCTGGCCCGGACCGTCGGTGCGACCAGGGTGATCTGGTTGCCCCGCGGCCTCACCCGCGACTCCCAGGCCTTCGGCACCAGGGGGCACGTCGACCTGGTCGCAACGGTCACCGCGCCGGGCCGGGTCCTGGTGCACCAGCAGCGCAACCCCGCCCACCCCGACCACGCGATCGGCGCGGCACTGGCCGAACTGCTCTCCGGGACCACCGACTCGACCGGCCGCAGCCTCGAGGTCACCCGGCTGCCGGCCCCGACGACCCTGTCCGACAGCGCCGGATTCGTCGACTACAGCTACGTCAACCACTTCGTCGGGAACGGGGTGGTGGTCGTCGGCACCTTCGACGACCCGGCCGACGCCGAGGCCTGCGAACTGCTCGCCGACGCCTACCCCGGTCGGGCGGTGGTCCCGGTCGACGCGCGTCCGCTGTTCGCCCGTGGCGGTGGCGTGCACTGCATCACCCAGCAGCAACCGGCCACGAGGAGCCGGCGATGAGGACGATCATTGCCGAACCGCTGCCCTCCCCGGCCCGCGTGCGGGCGACGTCCCGCCCGCCGCTGACCGTCGCCCTGGTCCAGACCCGGTGGCACCAGGCTGCCGGGGAGCACCTCGCAGTGCTCTCCGACGGCATCGCTTCGGCTGCCGCAGCCGGTGCCGAGGTGGTGTTCCTGCCCGAGCTCACCCTGCTGCGCTACCCGGCAGACACCAGGCCCGAAGGCCGCCCGGCAGCGCTGGCCGAGCCACTGGACTCCGGACCGACCTTCAGTTCGCTGCCGGTGAGGCCGCACGCCACGGCCTGTTCGTGCACGCCTCGCTCTACGAGCTGGCCGAAGCCGGCGACGGGTTGGGCTACAACACCGCGATCCTGGTCGGGCCGGACGGCCGGCTGGTCGCCCGCACCCGCAAGCTGCACCTCCCGGTCACCGAGGGCTACTTCGAGGACGCCTGGTTCCGTCCGGGGGCGGCAGCCGATCCGTACCCGGTGACGGCCTTGCCGGTCCCTGCGGCGGCCCGCCTCGGGTTGCCGACGTGCTGGGACGAGTGGTTCCCGGAGGTGGCCAGGGCCTACAGCCTCGGTGGCGCGGAGTTGCTGGCCTATCCGACGGCGATCGGCTCCGAACCCGACCACCCGGGTTTCGACACCCGCCCGCTGTGGCAACAGGTGATCGTTGCCAACGGGGTCAGCAGCGGGCTGTTCATGGTGGTGCCGAACCGTTGGGGTGTGGAGGGCCGGATCAGGTTCTACGGCTCGTCCTTCATCAGTGACCCCTATGGTCGCGTCCTGGCGCAGGCCCCGCGGGACGGCGACGCCGTCCTGGTCGCGGCCCTCGACCTCGACCAGCGGACCGACTGGCTCGAGCTCTTCCCGTTCCTTTCCACCCGGCGGCCCGACACCTACGGCGCACTGCTCGGCGAGGGGCCGGCGCCGGCCTGACCCCGGGTTCGCCGGCAATCGTCCGGTCTCGCGTCCGGAGGGGTCGGACGCGAGACCGGACGACCGGTCAGCGGAGGGCGCGGCCCGCCTTGCCGAGGCGCAGGAACACCGTCTCGCCGGTGGCGTCCTTGAGCCCGTCGTTGTCGGTGACCGCGTACACCCTGCCGCCGGCGATGGCGAAGCCCTCCAGCTTCTCCTGCGTCCAGCCTCTCGTCGCCCGCAGCGCCGGCAACACGTCGAGGGCGAGGCTCTTGTCCAGCACCGGCAGCTGCCCGCCGGGATCGGTGACCAGGCCGTCATCGGTGGGCACGGAGACGGTGTAGACCCGCTTGACCCGGGCTGCCGGACCGTTCAGCTTGTCCCGCTCGATGACGGCGAAGGTGTGGTCGTCGATCGCCGTGATCTCGGAGAGCCCCATCCAGTCCCCGGCTGCGGTGGTGGCCTCCAGCCGGTACCCGTACCAGTGGAAGGTGCCGGTGGCCACGTCGTAGCGCCCG
>JADLEH010000309.1 GCA_020846255.1 Propionibacteriaceae bacterium | reverse complement strand
TCGCCGGCCTGGTCAACGAGTACCGCCAGGGGGCCTCCCTGCTGCCTTCGATGAGCGACCTGCGGTTGGTGGCGGCAACGGTCGCGAAGGCGGTCGCAGGCACCGCGGAGAAGCAGGGCCTGGCCAGGCAGCCGATGACCAACCCGATCAGCGACATCTACCAGCGGATGTGGAAGCCCGAGTACCCGAAGCTGGAGATCCTGCCGGCCCGCGAACTCAGCTGACCCGGTCGCCGTGGCTGCTCGGGGCAGCCCCGGCTCCTGAGCTGCCCGCCCCGCTGCCCGGCTGATCCACTTCGCGCGGTGGCAGCCCTTCGGTGGTTCCGGTCTCCACCAGCTCCTCCGCGACCATGACGAGCTTGCGGTTGGAGTTCTGCGAGATCTTCCGCAGCAACTCGAAGGCCTGCGCGGCAGACATGCCGTGTCGCTCCATCAGGATGCCCTCGGCCTGTCCGATCACAAGACGCGAAACCATGGCGATGCTCTGGTTCTGGCTGGCGCGCGCGGCGGCAACTGCCACGGCCAGGTGCGTGGCAAGGCTGTGCGCCATCAGGATGTCGTCAGCACTGAAGGCGTTCGGCCGGCCGGAGTACAGGCTCAACACGCCGTAGGAGCGCTCCCCGGTGTACAGCAGCAGGGCGAGCATTGATCCGAAGCCGTACTTCCGGGCAACCAGCGGACCCCAGCGCGGCCAGCGCGGATCCGTGGCGATGTCGCTACTGATCACGGTGGTGTGGGAGTGAACCGTGTCAACGCACGGGCCCTCGCCGAGTTCGTACTGGAGCATGTCGCCACCGGTCACCAGCTCCGAAGTCGCAGACATGGTCTCCAGCCCGGCGCTGGTGACCATCGTCACGGCCGCGTGGTCGCAGCCCTCGACCATCTCGACCACAACGGCCACGGCCAGCTCGAGCTGCTCGGGCTCCCTGGCCGAGACCGAGAGCTCGCGGGCGAAGACGGCTTCCGCCCCTACCGTGTCCTTCCTCGGGGCCGGGCTCACTGGCACCTCCAATCCTGCGACTCTCACCACCACTGGGGCGGCTCGGGACAACGCTTCCGGAGCGCGGCCTCCCCGGGGTCGCGGGGCTGTCGTGCGGACGCGCGGGTCGGTCGCCCGGAAGCGGTCTCAGCGGAGTGCATTGTCGTCTGGGGCCGTCCGCTTGGTAACCATGTCGGTGGCCAGCTCAGCGATGGGACGCTGGGTTGCCCGTGCGGTGGAGCGGAGGAACTCGAAAGCCTCGCCCATGGAGAGGCCCTCCCGCTCGGCAAGGACCCCCTTGGCCTGCTCGATGATGACGCGGGTGTTCAGCGCGCTCTGCAGCTGTTGGGCGAGCACCTCCTGCTGCCGGATGCTCCAGTGGTTGACGATTCCGATGGCGGCCATGTCGGCCATCACCCGGGCGACGTTCATGTCGTGGACGCTCAGCGGCTCGGTGCCTGCCTGGAACAGGTTCAGGGCCCCGATGGTCTGGTCCCGGAGGCGCATCGGCACCGCATAGGCGGTCCTGATGCCGGCGGAGAGGGCTGCCGCTGCGAAGTGGGGCCAACGCGTCGTGAGCCGGGCGAGATCGACCCCGGCGACCACCGTGCCGGTGTGGAAGGCCTCCAGGCAGGGGCCGTCGTTGTTCTGCAGCTCGAGCAGTTCCAGCATCCGGGTCTCCTCGTTGGTCGAGGCGAACACCCGGAGCGACCTGCGTTGGTCGGCGAGCATGATGCCGGCAGCCTTGACCCCGAGCACCTCGACGCAAGCGCCGACCAGCCGGTCGGCCATGCTCACCAGGTCGAAGCCGGTGGTCGTGGTGTCCGCCAGCTCGATCAGCGTGGCGAAAAGAACCTCATCGTGCGTCGATGTCATGTCCACTCGTCTCCGTCCACCTCAATACTCTGCTACGTCCAGCTCACGCATGTGGCTCATCCGGGCTGGTTTCGGGGTAGAACCGGTCCGGCTGGAACCGGAGCGTCCGATCCACCACCGACCGGGAAACCACTTCCAGCGACAGGCCGGCGGCGAAGGCGTGGGCGCAGAGCCGGGCCATCGCCTCTCCGATCGTGCTGTCCAGCTGCACCATCACCATCCCGGTCGCCTGCGACGTGACGGCCAGCGGCGGGTCGAGGGCGGCATCCAGCACGCTCGACCAGTCGCCGGAGCCGGCATCGGCGACCAGCAGGGCAACGCTCAGGTCGTCGCAGATGGCCAGCTGCTGTCCGAGCTGCGTCGCATCGAGGGTCGCGGGCTCGGTGCCGTGGAGCGTCAGTACGCCAAGGCGGACGGCGCCGATCTGAAGTGGCAGGGCGCAGACCGAGCGCACCCCGAGCTGTGTGGCGGACCGCTCGAAAGCAATCCACCCCTGGCGCCACTGCTCCTGCAGGTCGGGAACCATCACCGGGCCACCCTCGGTCAGGGCTGTCACCCCCGGCCCTTCACCAAGTACCACCTGCAGGTCGTCCAGCTGCCGGGCTCGGGGATCGGAGGCCCAGACCACTCCGCGCGGGCGGTTGTCGACGACCCTGGATGCGCACACCGAGGTGAGCCCGGACGGCTCGGCCGCGGCGAGCGCGGCACGGCAGAGTCTCTCCACGCCGACGGCGGACGAGGTCGAAGCCGAGTCCAGCAACGATCCACCCTCCCTCCGGCACGTGGCGCCCCACCACGCCGCGACCGACCGTGGCGATACTGGAACTTGCCCCGGGCAATATTCGGCTCGGAGTCGGGCTGTGTAACCACGATATTGCAGATCTGGTGCCGGCGAACCGATATTGAGGATTCCTCAGTACTTGCTCCCAGATTATTGAGGCCAGGGTGCAGGCTTCCGTCAGAGCCTTGCCGCGACGGGGTCAAGGCCGAGCGCGCGAAGGAAGGAATTGGTCTCTTCGGAGCCAATCCTGATCCACCCAAGAATCGATTTCGTCGGAGACGAAATGTGTTCACCGTTCGTGAAACGACATTCCCCGGTGTTGGCCCGGGGGCCCAGAAGAATGGCTTGAAGGGTGAGCCTCGTAATGCCACCCGGCTCTGCACGAGGCCCGCGCACCCGGTCGACCTGACGGGTGCGTCGGGTCGACCGGCAGGACCGGACGCAGGGGGTGCGACCAGACCCGACCACAGGGTCGGGCGATCACGGGGTCTGCGGCAGCACCTGCTCCAGGCTGACCAGCGTGTAGCCGCGGTCGCGGACCGCTTCGATGATCCGGGGAAGGGCATCGGCGTCGAAGGTGGTCCCGTCGTCGGGGTTGGCTCCGACGTGCATCAGGATGATCGCGCCCGGCTGGAGTCCCCGCACCACTCGTTGGTAGACCTTCTCGGCGCTCATCGCGCCCTCGGTTCCCTGCCAGCCGAGGGTGTCGACCGTCCACCGGAACGGGACGTAGCACTCGGCATTGACGACCGCGATGGTGTCCGCATCGCGCGCTCCCAGCGGGAACCGGAAGTAGGGCCTCGGGTTGACTCCTGTGGCCGTCCGGATGGAGGCCTCGCCGGCCCGGATCTCGGTTCGCACGGTGGGGGTCGGGAGCTTGGTGAGGTCGCGGTGG
>JADLEH010000308.1 GCA_020846255.1 Propionibacteriaceae bacterium | reverse complement strand
TCCACCGTCCAGCGGCCTTCACCCGAGTCGTCGGCGTAGCCGCGGATCCTGGCCAGCTGCGGGTCGTCCGCAAGAGCGATCGAGATCAGGTCGAGCAGCCAGGAGCGGATCACCGTGCCCTCGCGCCAGCTGGCGAAGACGGCCGGCACGTCGGTCACCAGCTCAGCCTTCTCCAGCAGCTCCCAGCCCTCGGCGTAGGCCTGCATCATCGAGTACTCGATGCCGTTGTGGACCATCTTGGCGAAGTGGCCGGCACCGTGGCCGCCGGCGTGGGCGAAGCCGTGCTCGCCGGCCGGCTTGAGGGCATCGAAGATCGGCTGCACCACCGCGACGTCGGCTGCGTCCCCGCCACACATCAGGGCGTAGCCGTACTCCTTGCCCCAGATCCCGCCCGAGACCCCGCAGTCGATGAAGTGCACACCGTGTTCGGCCAGCTTCGCCGCCCGGCCGGCGTCGCCGGTCCACTTGGTGTTGCCGCCGTCGATGACGATGTCGCCATCGCCGAGCAGGGGAGCGAGGTCCGCAAGGACGCCGTCCAGGAACTCCACCGGCACCATCACCCAGACCACCCGCGGCCGGGCCGTCAGCTGAGCCACGAGTTCCGCCAGCCCGGCGACCTCGGAGACCGCCGGGTTGGTGTCGTAACCGACCACGCGATGCCCGGCCGCTCGCAGCCTGGCGGCCATGTTGCCGCCCATCCTGCCCAGACCAACCATGCCGAGTTCCATCTGGTCCCTCCTCAGTGTCCTGACGTCAGGCTACGTGCCCCGGCAACGCCGGCGGCAAACCTTCCCGCACCCTCAGGACGGTTGCAGCTTCGCGTCCTGCCGCGGGATGAAGACGGTGTTGAGGACCATCAGCAGGGACGCGGTCACCGGAACCGCGACCAGGGCGCCGAGCAGGCCGAGCAGGGTGCCGCCGACGAGGGCGCCGATCAGCACAAGGGAGCCGGGGATGTCGACGGCTTTGGTCATCACTTTCGGGGTCATCACGTAGGCCTCCACCTGCATGTAGGCGAAGTAGATGACGGCGAAGATCAGCGCCGACCACGGCGAGGTGAACAGGATGACGATGGTGGCCAGCAGCCAGAACAGCACCGGGCCGATCATCGGGATCATCGTGATCAGCAGGGCGAGGAAGGCCAGCAGGGCTGCGAAGGGCACACCGAGGATCGTCATCAGGATGAAGGCGAAGACCGCGTTGGCGAACGCAAGGATCGCCATGCCGGAAACGTAGCCACCGACCGACTCGGTGATCTGGTCGGTGATCTCGGCCAGCTGGCTGCGGGCGTGGGCCGGGGCCAGCCGCTCCAGCGCGAGCTTCATGGTGCGCAGCGACGCCAGGAAGTAGAGGGTGAGGACCAGCACGATCAAGGTCCCGGAGATGGCGTTGACGACGCCGGTGCCGACCGCCAGGGCCCCGCCGCCGATGGCCAGCAGGTTCGCGGGGTTCGACAGCCAGGTGCGGGCCTGGTCGAGGATGTTGGCGTACACGTCACTCTGGCCGGTGGCTGCGACCAGGTTGTTGAACCACTCCGCGCTCTGGATACCGGTGATGTAGCCGGGCACGGCCCGTGCGAACTGGGTGATCTGGACGACGGCCGTCGGCACCACCAGGGCGATGACCCCGCCGAGGATCAGCGCGAACGCTGCGAACACGATGGCGATGCTGAGGCCGCGGCTCATCTTGTGCCGCTCCAGCCAGCGCACCAGCGGATCCAGGGCGAGGGCGATGAACAGGGCCACCCCGATCGAGACCATCACCGTGGACAGGGAGACGAGCGCCGAAGCCAGCGAGATGGCCATCAGCGCGCCGACCGTTGCGGTGAACCCCCAGACGAACGGGTGGCCGAGGTCGACGGTCACCCGACGGTGGCGGGACTGGGACGGGGCGGTCGGCTGCGCCGCGACCGTCGGCGCGGCTGCGACTGCTGGTACGGACTCGACGGTCCCGGTGTTCGATTCGGCTGGAGCCGCAGGTTCGGACATGCGAGCAGCGTAGGGCAGCGACCGGGTCACCCGGCGGTCAGCGTCGCCGGGCGAACCTCGAGAGTTGCGGGAGCCCGAGGACGAGGGCGCAGCCGCCGATCAGCAGCAGCACGCCCAGGAACTGGCCACCGGACAGCATCTCGCGCAGGAACAGGGTGCCGATCAGGACTGCGGCGATCGTCGCCCCCGACCTGGCACTGGTGGCGAGCGGCGTCCCGGCTGTGGCCCGAAGGTTCAGCTCGAGGGTGTAGCCGACGCCGCCCAGCAGGATGCCGAGCACGAGGACGCCGACCCACTCCAGGAGCCCGGCGCCGCCCGGACCGGGGAACAGCCAGGCCAGGGGGGCGGTCAGGACGGCAGCCGTGAGGAACGCTGCCGAGACCAGTTCTGCCGGACCGGTGTTCGAGAGCCGGGCAACGGCGTAGCGGGAGGTCATGGCCCCGGCGATGGCGCTGAGCAGGCCGGCGAACATCCCGGCGATGAAGTCCCAGCTGATCCCGGCGGCCGGGAACAGCAGGACCAGCAGGATGCCGACGAATCCGAGGACCAGCCCGATGGCCGCCTGCCCGGTGATCCGCTCGAAGCCCCACATCTGGCCGATCAGCGTGCTGAACAGCGGCACGGTGCCGACAGCGACTGCGGCCAGGGCAGTGCCGAGCCGGTCGACGGCCAGCGTGAGGCCGATCAGTTGGACCGCGAGGCCGAAGCCCAGCAGCAGCATCCGTCGCCAGCGCAGCCGCAGGTCGAGCCGGCGGCCGTTCGCGACGGCGAGGACGGCGACGGTCAGCCCGATCAACAGACAGCTGAGGGACACCGCGGGAGCCCAGCCGAAGCCGGTGACCACCCAGTTGATCGTTGCGAAGGAGAGACCCCAGAGCAGCGTCAGGCCGGCGTAGGCAAAGGAGGTCCTTTGCGGCATTGCTAGTTCCCCTCGAGCTGCGGATTTGTCATACGCTCTCATACGATCGCCGGGATCGCGCAATCATGCTCAAACGTGCACGCGACAAGGCCCGATCCGCACGCCAGGAGCTCAGGCTCCAGTTGCGAGCACAGCTGCGTCCACCACGGCCGCCGGACCGTCCACCGCCCACCCCCGCTGCTCCTCGGCACCGGTGCCCCGCGCAAGCAGCTGCTGCCAGGCCGCCGCCACCAACTCGCCCTCGCCGGCCTCGGCCAGCACCGGGCCGACGTAGTCCAGCAGCGCTCCGACCGCCTCGGCCGCCGGCACCTGGACGAAGTGGACGGGATGGACCAGCGGGCCCCGCAACCCGGCCCGCCCGGCCCGCCAGCCCGCTCCCCGCAGCACCTCCGGCCGGACACTCGGCGCGGGCAGGCCGTCCGCGGCCTCCCGCGCGACGGTCTCGACCAGTGCGCGCGCCAGCCCACCAAGCAGGACGGCGTCGCCGGCCCGTAGGCAGACGTCGGCGACCCGGATCTCGACGGTCGGGTAGCGCTCCGAGAGCCGGGCGTCGAAGTAGATCATCGCCCGGTCGAGGGCTGCACCGGTTGCGATCAGGGAGTCGACCACCTGCCGGTAGGTGGCGGCGGAGCCGAAACCGCCGGTGGGGCCGGCCGTCGGCCACCGCTGCCAGACCTGGGAGCGGTAGGAGGCGTAGCCGGAATCGACCCCGTGCCAGAACGGGGAGTTGGCGCTGATGGCCAGCAGGACCGGCAGCCAGGGCCCCAGCCGGTCCAGCACGGCGACACCCTCCTCGTCGTCGGCAACCTGGACGTGGACATGGCAGCCGCAGGTCAGCTGCTCGCGGGCGGTGAGCCCGAACTCGGCAGCGATCCGCCGGTACCGGAAGCCGGCCGTGACACTGCTGGTCGTGGTCAGGGGCGAGGTCGCGAGCGCAACCAGGCGGGCACCGGCTGCACCTGCCGCGGCCCCGGCCACCGACCGCTGGCGCCGGACCTCGGCTGCCAGCTCGGCCATCCCGAGGGCCGGCTCCGTGCCGGTCTCGAGCATCTCTTCCTTCAGCTCCAGCTGCACCCCACCGCCGGCAGCTTCCTGCGCCAGGCCAACCGGGGCGCCGGTGTCGTCGACCAGCAGGAACTCCTCCTCGACTCCGACCGTCCGCACGGGATCTCCTCCCAGGGACGCTGGCTGTCCCGACGGGGAAAATCTACCCGGCGCGGTCGGCTGGGGAACCCCCTAGCCTGTGGCGGTGACCGACACCGAGCACACCGTCCAGCGGACCTACCTGACCATCACCGTGCTCACCACCCTGGCAGCCTCCCTGATCTGGGGAGTGAACACCCTGTTCCTCCTGGACGCCGGCCTCGACAACACCCAGGCGTTCGCCGCGAACGCCTTCTTCACCCTCGGCATGGTCGTCTTCGAGGTCCCGACCGGGGTGGTGGCCGACACCAGGGGCCGCCGGTTCTCCTTCCTGCTCGGCACGCTGACCCTGCTGGCCTCAACGCTGCTCTACTGGCTGATGTGGGCCACGCACGCCCCGTTCTGGGGCTGGGCCGTGGCTTCGGTCCTGATCGGGCTCGGCTTCACCTTTTTCTCCGGCGCCACCGAGGCCTGGCTGGTGGATGCGCTGGCCGCCACCGGCTACGCCGGCGACCTGGAGTCGGTGTTCGGCAGGGCCCAGGTGGCCTCCGGCATCGCGATGCTCGCCGGCTCGGTGCTGGGCGGGGTGATCGCCCAGTTCACCGACCTCGGCACGCCGTATGTGTTGCGGGCGGCCCTGCTGGCCTTCACGGCCCTGGTGGCCTGGCGCTGGATGCGGGACCTCGGCTTCACCCCCGACCGGGAGGCCAGGCCGATGAAGGCCGTCCGCGCCGTGCTCGCCGGCGCCGTCGACGGTGGCCTGCGCAACCGGCCGGTCCGGTGGCTGATGATCGCGGCGCCGTTCACCGCCGGCACCGGGATCTATGTGTTCTATGCGCTGCAGCCCTACCTGCTGCAGCTCTACGGTGACCCCAGCGCGTACAGCATCGCCGGGCTCGCCGCTGCCCTCGTGGCCGGCTCCCAGGTGCTCGGCGGCCTGCTGGTCGGCAGGGTGCGCAGGCTCTTCCGCCGCCGCACCGACGCCCTGCTCCTCGGCGGAGCGGCAGGGGTGGTCCTGCTGGTGGCGATCGGCCTCGCCAGTGGCTTCTGGCTCGCCCTCGTGCTGGTTGCGGTCTGGTCCATGCTCGGAGCCGTGGTCACCCCCCTGCGCCAGTCGTTCATCAACGGGGTCATCCCCTCAGCGCAGCGGGCGACGGTGCTCTCGTTCGATTCGCTGATGGGCTCCGCAGGGGGCGTGGTCGTGCAACCGGCGCTCGGCCGCGTGGCCGACGTTGCGGGCTACCCGGCCTCCTACCTGGTCTCCGCCGGGATCGAGGCGCTGGCACTGCCGTTCGTCCTGCTGGCCCGGCGTGAGCGCGCGGCCAGTGATCCGATCACCGCCGACACCGCAGAGGCTGGCTAGAATCTGCAGCTCCAGCACCGGAGGAGCCACCGTGACAGCCACCAGTCCAGAAGCCCTGCTCAACCGCCTGTGGTGGCTGACTCTGATGCGTGGGGTGGTGACGCTCGCCCTGGGACTGGCAGCCCTGTTGTGGCCGGCCATTACCGTATCCGCCCTCTTCGGCCTGTTCGGCTTCTTCGCCATCGTCGACGGCCTGATCGCCATCGGCACCGGGCTGGCCTCCCGCCGCAGTGCCTGGGGCTGGACGGTGTTCCAGGGCATAGCCGGGATCGTGATCGGCGTCCTCGCCCTGCGCTTCCCGCAGACCATCGCCGCCGTGATCGTGATCTTCTTCGCCTTCTGGGCGCTGGTGGTCGGGCTGTTCCAGGTGGCCACGGCCGTCGGGCTGCGGGGCCTCGGCCAGCGCAGCTGGGGCTGGGTGCTCGCCTCCGGCCTGCTGACCGCGCTCCTCGGCGTCTACTTCATGGTCAACCCCGACACCGGGGCCAACGTCCTCGCCGTGACGATCGGCTTCTTCGCCCTGATCGCGGGCGCCGTGCTGGTGTACGGGGCGATCCAGCTGCGCCGCGCGAAGCCGGAGTTGGCTGCCCTGCTGGCGGAATGACCGGCCGGCTGTTCGTCGCTGTCGTCCCGCCCGACCCCGTCCGCGATGCCCTGGACCGGTTCCTCGAGCCGCGGCGGGACGCCGGCGGTGACCTGCGCTGGACGCTGCCGGAGGGCTGGCACCTCACCTGCGCCTTCATGGCGAAGGTGCCGCCGGGCCTGGTGGGAAACCTGGAGGATGCGCTCGCCGTGGTGGCCGCAAGGACCGCGCCCTTCGAGATCGGCATCGCCGGGGCCGGGGCCTTTCCGAACCCGGACCGTGCCCGGGTGCTCTGGCTGGGGGTGACCAGAGGGGCGGAAGAACTCGGCCGGCTGGCGCGGCGCTGCCGCAACGCCGCCGCGACCTCGGGGATCGAGGTGGAGGGCGGACCGTTCCGCGCCCACCTCACCCTGGCAAGGGCTGCCGGGATCCCGGCCACCCACTGGCTGGAGGTACTTGATGCCGTTCCGGCCCAGGCCTGGCTAGTGGAGGGCTGCACGCTGATCCGTTCCCGGACGCTGCCGGGAGGGGCCGGGTACCAGCGGCTGGGGGAGTTCAGGCTGACCGGCTGAGCGGGGCTAGGCTTGCCGACCGTGGCCGGCGTGAGAGGACTGTTCGCAGACACGACCCCGCTCACCAACCCGCACTTCCGCCGTCTCTGGCAGGCGAACATCATCACGGTGATCGGCGCCCAGCTGACCGTCGTTGCCGTCCCGGCCCAGATCTACTCGATCACGGGCCAGTCGTCCTATGTCGGGCTCACCGGCATCTTCGGGCTGGTGCCGCTGATCGTTTTCGGGCTGTGGGGCGGTGCCCTCGCCGACCACTTCGACCGGCGCCTGCTGCTACAGGTCACCACTGCCGGGCTGATCGTGACCAGCGGCCTCTTCTGGGTCCAGGCGGCGCTCGGGCTGGACAATGTCTGGCTGTTGCTGGGGTTGTTCTCCCTGCAGCAGGCCTTCTTCGGGGTGAACCAGCCGACCCGCAGCGCCGTCCTGCCGCGCCTGCTGCCCTCGGTCCAGTTGCCGGCCGCCAGTGCGCTCAACATGACCGTGATGATGGCCGGCGCCATCGCCGGGCCGATGATCGGTGGCGCCCTGATCCCGGTGCTGGGTTTCTCCTGGCTCTACCTGATCGACACCCTCACCCTGTTCGCGACGCTCGGCGCGGTATGGCGGCTGCCGCCGCTGCCGATCGAGAACCGGGTCGGTTCGCCCGGACTCCGGTCCGTGGTCGACGGCCTCGCCTACCTTCGGGGCCACCCCATCCTGCTGACCTCGTTCCTGGTGGACCTCATCGCCATGATCTTCGGGATGCCCCGGGCACTCTTCCCGGAGATCGCGCACATCGACTTCGGCGGGCCGAGGGAGGGCGGGCTCGTCTTCGCCCTCCTCTTCGCCGCGATGCCGGCCGGCGCCGTGCTCGGCGGCGTGTTCTCCGGCTGGGTGTCGCGCGTCTCCCGGCAGGGGCGTGCCGTGGTGCTGAGCATCCTGGTCTGGGGGGCAGCGATGGCGGTCTTCGGGGTGGCTGTCGGCCTGGCCACGGCCTGGCACCTGCCAATGCTCGCGCTCGCCATCGGCATGCTGGTGGTCGGCGGCGCGGCCGACATGGTCTCCGCTGCCTTCCGGCAGGCGATGCTGCTGTCGGCTGCCGACGATGCGGTGCGTGGGCGCCTGCAGGGAGTGTTCATCGTGGTGGTCGCCGGCGGCCCCCGGATCGCCGATACCGTCCACGGCTACGCTGCGGAGCTGGTCGGCACAGCCTGGGCCAGCGCCGGCGGGGGGCTGCTCGTCATCGTCCTCACGGCACTCGTGGCGGTAATCGTGCCCGCTTTCTGGCGGTACCGCGGACCCTAAGCTTCCGGCATGGCGGTCCAACGGCTGTTGTGGGTTGATCGGGAGTCCGGGGTGGCCACCAGGCGTGACGACGCCGAGCTCCCCGAACTCCTCGCGGACCCGTCGGGCTGGGTGTGGCTGGACGTCCCCGAGCCCGACGAACAGACCGCCGACCTGCTCGCTGGGGCGTTCGGGGCCCATCCGGCCGCCGTCCGCGATGTGATGGAGCGCAACCACGTGCCGCGGCTGCACGTGTACTCCGGCACCCTCTTCCTGGTGCTGCACCGCCCCCAGGTGGGGGAGGGCGGCCACGTCCACTACCTGGAGCTCGACCAGTTCATCGGACCCAACTACCTGATCACCACCCATGGCCCGCGCAATCTCGCCGTGCCACTGGAACTGCTGCTCCAGGAGACCGAAGAACTTGCCGACCGGATGCTCGACGGACGGTACGTCCCCTCCGGCCCGTGGGCGGCTTCGCGGCGCATCGTCAGCGCCCTGACCATCGCAGAGGAGCGGTTCGTCAACCAGCTCGCCCGGGAGGTCGGTGAGCTGGAGAAGCACGTGATGGCGCGGGCCGGCGACGCCGATCCGCAGGTCTTCCTCGAGGAACTGTTCACCACGAGGCACGCCCTGCTCACGGTGCGGACCATGACCAGCCAGTCCGCGGAGATCTACGGCCGGGCCCTGCGCCTGCTCGGGGAGCTGGACGAGGCGGTGCACCGCGGCCTGCGGGACAACAAGGACGCCTACGACCGGCTCAGCCGGATCACGTCCAGCCAGCTCGACTTCCTCACCGGGATCACGGAGTACTACCGGGCCCGCACCGACACCAAGATGACCATCGCGGCCGAGCGCCTCGCCGTGATCGCTGCGATCACCCTGCCGGTGACCGCCATCAGCTCCGTGGTCGGCATCAACTTCGTCGCCAGCAGCACCGACCGCTTCATCCCGCTCGCGATCGTGGTCGTCGTCATGCTCGCCCTGTCCCTCGTGCTGCTGCGCTGGACGAAACGACAGGGCTGGTGGTGAACGACCGCCCGGCGGGGCTCAGGACAGGGCTGCCTTCACCTTTGCTGCCACCTTGGCGCCCTCGGCCCGTCCCGCAGCCCTGGTGTTGACCGCCTTGATCACCAGGCCCATCTGCTTCATGGTCGGCGCTGCGCCCAGGCCGGCGGCAGCCGCTGCCACCTCCTCCGCCACGATCGCGTCGAGTTCGGCCTCGGTGAGGCCGGCGGG
>JADLEH010000307.1 GCA_020846255.1 Propionibacteriaceae bacterium | reverse complement strand
TGGTGTCGATGGCGTCGCCGAGCAGGCCGACCTGCGCTGCTGCGACCGCTGCGTCAGCCTTCGCCGCGGCGAGCTGGGCCTTGTGCGCGCTGGTGTCGAGCGTCGCGAGGGACTGGCCGGCGTGGACGGTGTCACCCACTGCCACCTCCACCCCCGCGAGCCGGACGAAGGAACCGAGCCCGAAGGTGGTGGCGAAGGTGCCAAGGAGCGGGCTGGTGCGGCCGGACACGGGATCGGTCCTGCCGGTGAGGTCGGCGAAGCCGGCGTCGAGGTTCACGGCTGGCACGCCCAGGTCGGGCACGACGACGGACTGCAGCCGGTCCTCGACGGTTCCGGAGACGACCAGGCCGGACGGCGTTGCCGAGCAGCCGGCAAGGGCGATCGCGAGGACCGTTGCGGTGAGGGTTGCGACGATCCTGCTCATGACTCGACCCGGACGCCGGCGAGGAAGGCGTCGATGACCGCTTCCAGTTGGGCCCGCGACGGCGGCGCGGACGGCTCGCTGTTCAGGAAGCCGTCCAGGGCGACGTAGGTCATCAGCGGGCCGACGAACATCCGGGCGGTGAGGGCCGGGTCGGGGGCTGCGATCAGGCCCTTGTCCGCAGCGTCGCGGATCACGGCCTCGGTGCGGGCCAGCATCTGGCCGGGGAGTGCGTCCCGGAAGGCCTTCCGGAGCTCGGCGACCCGGAAGGCCTCGCCCAGCACCAACCTGACCAGGGCCACGGCCTCTGGCTTCATCAGGCTGTGGGTAACGGTGACGGCGAAGTCGACCATCGAGCCGCGCAGTTCGGCGAGGGTGTTCAGCCTGGTCAGGTCCGGTGGCTGGAGGACCAGCGTGTTCAGCCCGCCGTAGAGGATGTCGCCGAGCAGGGCCACCTTGGTGGGGAAGTAGCGGTAGAGGGTCTGCTTGCTGACGCCGGCCTCAGCAGTGACAGCGTCCATCGAGGTGCCGGCGAAGCCGTGCGCGAGGAACAGCTTGCGGGCAGCCGAGGCGATCTGCGCGCGCTTTGCGCTGCTCCGTCCGGACACGGCGACGCTCATGGATCAAACTGTACCGTACAGTCTGATCCGCGCAACCCCGACACGTGATCTGGTCACCGATCGGTCCGGTGATGCCGGCCGGGCGGCAGCCGGGCAGCCTTCGGGAGGCGCTGTTCGGGACTTGTACGCTGGGCGCCATGACCGATCCGGTGGCCGAGCTCGCGAGGCGACGCAACGACCTGCCCGGACCGGAGGTCAGCCCCGTTTCCGGACCGCTGCCCAAGCGCATCCTGAAGTCCTGGTGGACCTGGGCGATCGTCGCCCTTACCGTGCTGTACTTCGTCGCCCTGCTCTCCCAGTACCGGCTGATCACCGCGGACGTGCCGGTGACCGGCGGTGTGATTCCAGGGATCAACGCTTCGGCGATCCGGACGGCGGCCTGGCTGGCCCTGCCCACCCTGGTGTGCTGGAGCCTGGTCTTCGTCTGGGCCGACCGGTTCCGCCCGCAACGGCTCGTGGTCTGGTACCTGACGCTCGGCTGGGGCGCTGCGGTGGCGACCTTCATCTCCATCCACGTGAACACCTGGGCTGCCCAGCAGCTGGCGGTCGCCGGCAACGGTGACCCGGCGACGAGCGCCCGCGCGGCGATCTTCATCGCCCCGTTCGTCGAGGAGGCGGCCAAGGCGACCGTCCTGTTCCTGATCGCGATGCTCGCCCGCTACCGGCTCACCTCGCAGGTCTCCGTGATCGTGCTGGCCGGACTGTCAGCCGTCGGCTTCGCCTTCACCGAGAACATCATCTACTACGCCCGGGCCATCGTTTACTCCTCCGAGAACATCGGGGTCGGCGACGCCGACGCCGTGGTGGCGCAGCTGGTCCAGTTGCGCGGCGGGTGGACCTCGTTCGGTCACCCGATGTTCACGATGATGACCGGGATCGGGGTGGCGGTCGCGCTGCGGACCCGCAGCAAGGTGGTGCGGGTGCTGGCGCCGCTGGCCGGCTACGGCGCAGCGGCCCTGCTGCACATGGTGTTCAACTCCCAGGCCAGCCTCAACAACGAGCAGGGGCAGCTGCTGCTCTACTGGCTGGTCGCGGTCCCGCTGGTCGTCAGCGCCGTCGCCTACGTCGTCCGGCAGATCCTGAAGCAGGGCCGGCTGCTCGCCACCCGGCTGGAGGACTACGCCCAGCTCGGCTGGCTGCCGGCAACCGACCCGCTGGTCTTCGGCCGCCAGCGGCTGCGTTGGTGGGCGGTGATGGTTGCAGCCACCCGGGGCTGGCGGGTGTTCTCCGCCACGGTGCGGCTGCAGCGGGTCCTCACCGAGCTCGCCTACCTGCGCGACGGTCAGGTGCGCGGCATCTATGACGAGGCCGGCACCGTCCGGGCCCGCTACCTGGTGGAGCAGGCCGGCAAGCTGCGCGGTGTCGCTGTCGACGACCCGAGGGGCCTGAAGCTGAGCCTGCCCAGGTTCCGGCGCCCCAGGCCGGTGACCTACTCGCCGCCGGCCTACCCCGGTCCCGCTGGCATCGGCGGCAACTGGCCAGCGCCCGTCGGGCAGCCCCAGATAGGATCACCTGGGTATTCAGCCGTTGACCCGAAGTGGGGTCCGCCGACGGGTTAGGAGGCAGGGTATGAGCGCAGAGCGCCTATCCGCCTCGCTGACGCGGCTGCGGGACGCGTTGGCCGGCGTCCGGTTGCCTCTGGAGCTGCCGGCCGCTGCCGCGGCCTTGGGCACGGCCCGGGGCTTCGTTGCCCAGCTCGACGACTACGTGCTGCCCCGTCTCGACCGGCTGGACGCACCGCTGCTGGCGGTGATCGGCGGCTCGACCGGGGCCGGCAAGTCCACCCTGGTGAACTCGCTGCTCGGCCGCGTGGTGAGCACGCCTGGGGTGATCCGGCCGACCACCCGCTCGCCGGTCCTCGTCCACCATCCCGAGGACGAGGAATGGTTCGCATCGGAATCGATCCTGCCCGGGCTCGCCCGCAGCACCGGCAACGCCAGGGACGCCCGCACGCTGCAGGTGGTGCCGGAGGCGTCGCTGCCGCGCGGCCTCGCGATCCTGGACGCCCCGGACGTCGACTCGGTGGTGGCGGAGAACCGGGCGCTGGCGGCGCAACTCCTCGCAGCCGCCGACCTGTGGCTGTTCGTCACCTCGGCCGCCCGGTACGCCGACGC
>JADLEH010000306.1 GCA_020846255.1 Propionibacteriaceae bacterium | reverse complement strand
CGATCAGCCGTCCCGACGGGCCTCCCGGTTGAGGGCTCCGACCACTGCCCGCAGGGAAGCCGTCACGATGGACTCGTGCAGTCCGACCCCCCACAGGACGTGCGCCTCGTCACCGGATCCCACCTCGGTCTCGACGTAGGCCGCGGCCTTGGCGTCGCCGCCGGAGGACAGGGCGTGCTCGGCGTAGTCGAGAACCCGGACGTGGTACCCGAGGATCCCAAGAGCGTCCACGAAGGCCGAAACCGGGCCATTACCCTCTCCGGTGATCTCCTTCTCGACACCCCGGTCGGCAACCGTGGCTGTCACGGAGTAGCCGCCACCGTTGGAGACCGACTTGACCGTGACCAGCTCCAGCGGCCAGGTGTCGGCGAGGTACTCGGCGGAGAAGATGTTCCACATCTCGTCGGCGGACACCTCCCCACCCTGGGAGTCGGTACGGGCCTGGACGACGCGGGAGAACTCCATCTGCAGGCGCCGGGGCAGGTCCAGGTGGTGCTCGGACTTCATGATGTAGGCCATGCCGCCCTTGCCGGACTGGCTGTTGACCCGGATGACCGCCTCATAGGTTCGGCCGACATCGTGCGGGTCGATCGGCAGGTAGGGCGCCTCCCAGGGGATCTCGTGGATGGTCCTGCCCTGGGAGGCGGCCTCCTTCTCCAGCACCTCCAACCCCTTCTTGATGGCGTCCTGGTGGGAGCCGGAGAAGGCGGTGTAGACCAGGTCCCCCGCGTACGGGTGGCGCGGGTGGACGGCCATGTTGGTGCAGTACTCCACCGTGCGACGGATCTCGTCGATGTCGGAGAAGTCGATCTTGGGGTCGACGCCCTGGGTGAACAGGTTCAGGCCCAAGGTCACCAGGCAGACGTTCCCGGTGCGTTCGCCGTGGCCGAACAGGCAACCCTCCACCCGGTCCGCCCCGGCCATGATGGCGAGCTCGGTTGCGGCCACAGCCGTCCCGCGGTCGTTGTGCGGGTGCAGCGAGATGGCAACGTTGGGGCGGTTGCGGATGTGCCGGCCGAAGTACTCGATCTGGTCGGCGTAGGTGTTCGGGGTCGACCGCTCGACCGTCGCGGGCAGGTTCAGGATGATCTCGCGGCCGGGCCCGGGCTGCCAGACGTCCATCACCTGGTTGCAGATCTCGATCGCGAAGTCGGTGGGGGTCTGGGTGAAGATCTCCGGGCTGTACTGGTAGCCGAACTCGACGTCACGCAGGTTCTGCTCGGCGTACTTCATCACCAGTTCGGTTCCCCTGGTGGCCATGGCGATGCACTGCGCCTCGTCGATGCCGAACACCACTCGCCTGAACAGTTCCGCTGTTGCGTTGTACAGGTGAATGGTCGCCCGCTTCGCCCCGGTCAGGGACTGGGCGGTGCGTTCGATCAGGTCCTCACGGGCTTGGGTGAGGACGCTGATGGTGACGTCGTCGGGGATCGCACCCGAGGTGATCAGGCCGCGGACGAAGTCGAAGTCGGTCTGCGAAGCGGAGGGGAAGCCGACCTCGATCTCCTTGTAGCCCATCCGGACCAGGAGGTCGAACATCTTGCGCTTCCGCGACGGCGTCATCGGGTCGATCAGCGCCTGGTTGCCGTCACGCAGGTCGGTGGACAACCACCTGGGCGCAGCGGTGATCTTCTTCGTCGGCCAGGTGCGGTCGGGCACGTCGATCGGCTCGAACGGGGTGTACCGGTTGAACGGCATCGGTGACGGCTGCTGCACCGGGAACGGTTGCGGGCGCGTCGGGAAGGTGTTGGTTGTCATGGGTTCCTCGCTGGTGCGGGCGGGTGCCAGGCGCATGCCGAACTCCGCAGCGAGGAGGCCTGATCTGGATTTCTAGGCCTCGCTGCGGCGACCAAGCAGGAGTCGCGCCCATGACATGGCAGCCATGGTGGCACACCCCGGCGCGATCGCCAACCCCGTGCCCGGGTTCTGGTCACCGGGAAGCCGGCGCCGGTTAGGCCGCGGCGCACGGCGGGTACCCCGTGGAGGATCAAGGAATGGAGGCGACATGCCGAAGACGACCAGGACCGGCAAGGTCCGCGAGGGCGAATTGCCCGCCACCCTGAAGCGCTCGGACGCCAAGGCGAAGCGGACGTTCGCGAAGGCCCACGATGCGGCGGCCGACTCCTACGGCGACGAGGAGCGAGCGCACCGGGTGGCCTTCAGTGCCCTGAAGCACACCCACGAGAAGGTGGGCGACCACTGGGAGCCCAAGGCTGAGAACGGACCGTCGGACGCGCGGGCGGCCGGCGGCGTCGACACCGACCGGCCCACCGCAGGTGGCGTGGACGCGAACGCGTCCAGGCAGCACCTCTACGAGCTGGCGACCAGGCTGGAGGTCAAGGGCCGGTCGAGGATGACCAAGGACGAGCTGGTGGAAGCGCTGCAGAAGGCCAACGACCGGGCCTCGGCGAGGGCGCTGAAGGAGGACGCCTCCTGAGCCGGTCAAGCGATCGCTGACCCTGGCGCAGGGTCTTCCGGGTCCAGCCGGCCTCAGGCTGGGCCGGCGGTGGTGGTCAGAAGCCCAGGCGGTTGAGCAGCTTCGGGTCGCGCTGCCAGTCCTTGAGCACCTTCACCCGCAGGTCGAGGTGCACCGGCATGCCGACCAGCTCGGTGATCTGCTTGCGGGCGGCCGTGCCGACCTCCTTCAGCCGCTGGCCCTGGTGGCCGATCACGATGCCCTTCTGCGAGTCGCGCTCGACGACCATCGAGGCGAAGATCTCCAGCAGCGGGTGGTTCTCGTCCCGGCCCGGCCGCTGGCCCATCTCCTCGACGACCACCATCAACGAGTGCGGCAACTCGTCCCGCACGCCCTCAAGGGCGGCCTCGCGGATCAGTTCCGCGATCATCGTCTCGGTCGGCTCGTCGGTGATCTCGCCCTCGGTGTAGAAGCGCGGGCCCATCGGCAGCAGCTTGATCAGCTCCTCCGTGACCACGTCCACCTGGTCGTCGGTGACGGCCGAGACCGGGATGATGCTGGCCCAGCGGATCCCGAGCTCCTCCTCGAGGGAGGCGATCTTCAGCAGGTGCTCGGCCATCCGGGACGGGCTGACCAGGTCGGACTTGGTGGCCAGCGCCACCAGCTTCGGCCGCCGCGGCAGCTTCGCGATCTCCCCCACCAGGTAGGTATCGCCCGGGCCGATCCGCTCGTTCGCCGGCAGGCAGACGCCGACGACGTCCACCTCGCCCCAGGTCTCCCTGACCAGGTCGTTGAGCCGTTCCCCCAGCAGGGTCCGCGGCTTGTGCAGTCCCGGGGTGTCGATCACGACCAGCTGCGCGTCCGGCCGGTTCACGATCCCGCGTACCGCGTGCCGCGTGGTCTGCGGCTTCGAAGATGCGATCACGATCTTGGTCCCGACCAGCGCATTGGTGAGGGTCGACTTGCCGGCGTTGGGCCGGCCGACGAAGCAGGCGAAGCCTGACTTGATGGTGG
>JADLEH010000305.1 GCA_020846255.1 Propionibacteriaceae bacterium | reverse complement strand
TCTGGCTTTCCATCGCCGTGATCGCCACCACCATCACCGTCGCCGTCGTGTGGAGCCTGCGAGCCACCCGCGAACCGGCGTCACCGTCCCAGGACCAGGCGCCCACCGCGCCGGAACAGGAGCCTCATGACGCCACCAGCTGAGGCAGAGGTGGCAAGGCGATGACCGGCCGGGTTTGCGGCAGCCTGCAGGCCCAAGGTCGACCTGGCCGACCCCCTCATCGGCTAGCCGATGTTCTGCAGGCCGGCCGCGGCCCCGTTGACCGCGAGCGGCAGGATTCCCGCCCATCTCCTCGGTATGCGGGTGGTCTGTGTGCGCCCCGCCATCGGAAATGGAACTCACGTATCATGCTTCGTATGAGTGCGGTTGGCTGGACGTTTCTCTCGAACTATGGGCATGTGCTCGTCGCGCTGTCCACAATTCCGGACGCGCGGATGCGCGACATCGCCGACATGGTCGGAATCACGGAACGGGCAGTGCAGCAGATCGTGCGCGAACTCGTCGACCAGGGCTACGTCATCAAGGACAAGGAAGGACGACGCAACCGCTATCACATCGCCCACCACGCGCACCTGCGCCACGAGCTCGAAGCCGGGGTCAGTCTCGGTGAATTCGTGGCGCTGGTAAGGCGACCGGTCGACCGGGCAAGGCTTCCTCGCCCGCCCAGGCCCGGGGCTCCGCAATCCGGGCGTAGTGGGCCGGTCCAGGCTATCCTCCGCTGACCCTCGTGCCCCCGCTCCCCGGGAAGACCCCCGATGTGACAAGTGATTCACGAGTTCTGGGCGTTGGAGTCCCGGGAGATGCCCTACACCTCATACGGGTGGGCTGGCATGCACGGGATCGGCGGCCACCGGCTGCACGACCTCGTTGTGTCGCAGGAACCATGGGGTCCACGGTGGGTCGAAGCGGGCGAACCTGGGCTGCCCGATGATCTCGAGTCCAGCCTGCGAAACGACATTACGCAGTTTCGCCAGCTGATCCCGGTAGATCTGCTCCGACCAGCGCCCTGTGAAGCTCGTGGCGGCGGCCAGCTGGGTGGGGACCTCACGGACCCTGATGCGAGGGTCGGAAGGTGTTGGCAGGGTGTCGACCGTGAACTCGGCGGGCATCACGAAGGCGACTATGTGTCGACCCGGCTGCCCGCCAGACTCCTGGACGACGGGCGAGGTCATTGCGATCCGCGTCGATGCCTGTTCCTGCAGGACCGGCGCTGTCATCGCGACCTTGCCTCGTGTGCTGTTCCGGCCCGAGATGAAGGCCACCAACAGCCCGAAGGCCCGGTTGCCGGCGTCGTTGAACGGGCTGTCAACCTCAACTTCGGCCACCAGGTGCGCGGGGTACCGGCGCAACTCGAAACCCGGGAATCGTCTGAGCACGTCGTAGCCCTGCCGCTCGGTCATGCCACCAGCTTCGCCCCGGTGCGGCTGCGGCGGCGCAGGATGGCGACCACCCCAGCCACGACGAACGCGGCGATACCGACGAGCGCGGTGATGATCACTGCAGGGTAGGCGCCGTCGAAGCCTGTGGTGGAGGTGTGCTTGATCCAGATGCCAAGGTAGGCCCAGACGAGGACGAGCCCGTAGGCGATGTCGGAGTCGCGGAGGATGACGGCGGTACCGATGATCGCCCCTACCGCGATGATCGCCACGGCCCAGGTGGACTCGGCGATCCCGAGGCCGTCCCAGCCGATACTCACCAGCCACACGGTGATGTTCGCGATGGTGGCGACGGTGATCCAGCCGAAGTACACGCTGAACGGTAGCCGGACGAAGACCCGGTCGCGGGGGGAGAGGTCCGCGGCCAGGATCGTCCGGGTGATCAGGATGAGGAGTACGAGCATGGTGGCGAGCAGCAGTGTGGAGACTCCGATGAGGTCGTAGTGCCAGGACAGGATCCACGCGACGTTGGCCAGTGACGACAACGAGAACAGCACCCCTACGCGCTCCAGCAGCGCGACCCGATGGGGCTCCCCGGCCCCACCTTTGTCGTCCGCCCCATGGAACAGTCCGAGCTGGTAGAGCACGTGCGCGCCGAGCAGGAAATAGATGACGCCCCAGATGGCGAACGTCAGCCCGGCCGGGGCGAACAGGTTCTGGTAGGCGTCGGAGACCCCGCCGGTGGTCCTTCCGTTGATGGGCAGGGCGTTGGCGAGCACGTTCACCACGATCATCGCCACGTAGGTGAGGCCAACCAGTGCCTTCACCGGCGTCCTTGCGGCCTGTCCCTGCATCGTGACTGTCTGTGCCTGCATCGAAGCTCTCCTGGCTCGTCGTCTGTGCCCATGGTGCGAAATCAAAGCTACGGGCTGGGCAGCCCGGATGTGGGGCGCCCCGGCAGGTCCGGGCTCGGACCTGCCAGGGCGTGGGGAATGCTGGGGTCAGGCGGTGGGGAGCAGGACGGCGTCGATGACGTGGATGACGCCGTTGCTGGCGACGACGTCGGTGGTGACCACGTTGACCCGGTTGCCAGCCGCGTCCACCAGGGCGACCTGGTCGCCGGCGACCTCGACGGTGAGTTCCGTGCCCTGGACGGTCTTCACCTTCTGGCCGTCCAGGGTGAGCACGGCTGCCGCCCTGACGTCGCCGAGCACGACGTGGTAGGTCAGGATCTGGGAGAGCTGACCGGTTGGGTCCTCCAGGAGCCCCTCGACCGTTCCCGCGGGGAGCTTCGCGAAAGCGGCGTCGGTGGGGGCGAACACCGTGAACGGTCCCGGGCCCTTCAGGGTGTCGATCAGGCCGGCGGCGGTGAGAGCCGCAGCCAGCGTGGTGAACGCGCCTGCCGCGACGGCGGTGTCGACGATGTCGGCGGTGGTTTCGGAGGAGTTGGTCATGATCTGCACCTTTCGTGGAATGTTTGTGTAATGATTGTGCATAGAGCGTGTCGCAGTTGTCAAGCACATGTAGAAGCTTTGTACAATGTCCAGGAAAGGGGTCGCATGCACACGGTCAGATGGGTCTCGGAGCAGCTCGGGCTTGCGCCCGGCACCTTGCGTGCCTGGGAGCAGCGCTACGGCATCGTGCACCCCACCCGCTCCGAGGGTGGGTATCGCCTCTACGACGACAACGATCTGGACACGCTGCAGGCCATGGCGGACCTGGTCGCGGCCGGCATGCAGCCCGCTCAGGCCGCCGAGCAGCTCCTCTCGGGCCGGTCCGCGCCAGCACGCGCACTCACCCGAGCCAGCGACGTGCACGCTGGGCTGCCCGACCCCGCGGCGCTGATCGCGGCCGCACGCGGCTACGACTCCCGCGCTCTCGAGGACACCCTGGACGCCGCCTTCGCGGCGGCAGGGTTCGAGTATGTGATCGATGAGTGGTTGATGGCCGCACTGGTCCCCGTCGGGCAGGCCTGGGCCGACGGGCACCTCGACATCGCCCAGGAGCACTTCATCAGCGCCGCTGTGATGCGCCGGCTCACCGCTGCCTTCTCCGCCGCGGGGCATGCCCGCGGCGGCCGCCACGTCATCACCGGGCTCGCCCCCGGCGCCACCCACGAGATCGCGACCCTTGCCTTCGCGACCATGCTGCGAAGGGCGGGTCTCCGGGTCACCTACCTCGGCGCTGACCTCCCCGGCCCCAGCTGGGTCCAGGCCGTCCGCACCGTCCACCCCGACGCCGTCGTCATCGGCGCGCCACGCACCAGCGACACCCCAGCCGCGACCGACATCGCCCAAGCGCTCGGGGCGGAGGCCCCACGCACGGCCGTCTACATCGGCGGCCCCGGTGCCACCCCCGAGCTGTCCCTTCCGGGAACCACCCTGGCCGGGGCCGCCAACTGGCTCGCCGACACCCTCGCCACCCCACGTGCTCACCCCTGATCCCGTTGGGTGACGGCACCAGTGCCGAGTCGGTAATGACTGCCTGAGCTGCCGCCGGTCCCTACCGGATCGTGAACCCGCTGGGGCCGAGCCTGTGGTCTCAGTCGGGCGGGCTCGCTGACGGTCGGCTCGTGGTGGTCGAACGTGCAACGCGGATCGCCGACCAATGGCGTGCAGGCCGGCGCTGTCCTTGCGTGGCACTCGAGAAGAACCTTCGACACATCCCTTGACAACTGCCACACACACCCTACACAATCATTCTACAAACCTTCTACCGAAAGGGATCATGATGAAGCTCCGACACACCCTGGCCAAACTCACCGCTGTGCTGTTCGCCGGCGCCCTTGCCACCGGACTGGCAGTCGCCCCCGCCAAGGCAGCCCCCGCCGAGCAGAGCTTGGCCGCTGTCCTCACCGCCGATGGAAACGGCACCTTCGACAACAACTGGTACGACTACGACATCGTCACCCAGGCCGTCCTCGGCGTCCTCGCAGCCAAGCCCGACAGCAACGTCAAGCTGCTCACCGACGGCTCCGTGGCGCTGACCGCCTTCATCCCCAACGACCGTGCGTTCCGGCTCCTGGCCCACGACATCAGCCACAAGTGGTACAGCACCGAGAAGGGCGTCTTCGACCGGCTCGTGAAGAAGCTGGGAATCGACGCGATCGAGAGCGTCCTGCTCTACCACGTCGTACCCGGCGGCCCGATCATGGCCACGGACGCGCTCAAGGCCGACGGTGCAAAACTCGCCACCGGTCTACCCGGCGCCTCCATCAAGGTGGACGTCAAGGGCAAGAACGTCCCCGAGATCATCCTGATCGACCGTGACCGCAACGACGCCAACCCCCGGGTCAACCCGTGGCAGACCGACATCAACGAAGGCAACATGCAGATCGCCCACGGCATCACCAGGGTCCTGCGCCCGATCAACCTCTGAACCGCGTGAAGCGGAGCCCCCGGGACTGCACGCCCCGGGGGCTGAGCTCACCAGTGCCCGAGCGTTACGGAAGCAGTGCCGTCGCCGATCATCCCTCAGCGCAGGCGTGGCACCAGGACCGGCGTGGTCCGCTTGTACTCCTCGTAGTCGGGCTGGCCGCCCCACTTCGCGTCCGCCTTCGCCTCGAGCAGCGGGACGCCGCTCACCCGGGTGATCAGGACCGCCACGAATACCGGCGAAACCATCCCCACCCACTGCCAGCCCTGAAGCACCGGAAGTGCGATCACGGCGATGCCGATCCACAGCAGGATCTCCCCGAAGTAGTTGGGATGGCGCGACCGCGACCACAACCCGGTGGAGATGAACCGGCCCCGGTTGGCGGGGTCGGCCCGGAACTGGCTCTTCTGCCTGTCGGCGATCACCTCGACAGCGAAGCCGGCGGCCCAGAGGAGGAACCCGACCACGGCGAAGACGTCGATAGCCGCCTGCTGCGAGGCGCTGATCGCAATCCACGCCGCCGCTGCGGTGACGCTGACCCACAGGCCTTGAATCGTCCACACCGCGAGGAACCGGGGGAACGACCCCTTGATCTCGTCGAACCGGTCGTCGGCGCCACTGCGGCTCACCCGCCCGAACAGGAAGGTGCCCAGACGGACGGCCCAGACCAGCACCAGGACGGCGAGCAGTACCCGGCGGGCGTCCCAGCCGGGGGCGAGCAGCAGTACGCCGAGGGTCACCGCGATGTAGGTGATGCTGCCGGTGAGGTCGAAGAATCGCTCGGTGCGGGCGAGGTAGGACGGCACGAAGACCAGCCACTGGATGATGAAGGCGACAGCTACCGCGACGGCGAACACCGGGACGCCGCCAACGGTCGCACCTCCCTGGCTGCCCGCCGCGGCCAGGGCGGCTGCGAGCAGGACCACCAGCGGCACCGCGGCCAGCGACTGTCGTTCAGCCTTCGTCATCCCGATTCATCTCCCTCTGCGTGGCCGGTGCACACGAACCGGTCAGCTAGACGATCCCACCAACTCCGGCGCGGGGTCAGGAATGTCGCCCAAGACACACCAAGATGGAAGAGAAGGGAAGAGCCGCCAATGACAACGCAGGCGCGTCGCACGCCGATGCCGCCGGAGGCACCAGGGCCGCTGCATGAAGTGAGCACGCCACTCCTTGCGCCGGCTGGAGCGCTCCGCAATGCCACCGACCTGCTGCTGGCACGGCTCGCGGAGGCGCCCGACCATGTCGCGTTCGAGGTGCGCGCCCCCGGGACGCCGGTGACCGGGCCATGGCGGCCGGTGACGACCGCCGAGTTCGTCGACCGGGTGCGGCTGCTCGGCCGCGGGCTGGTCGCGGTGGGGGTGCAGCCCGGCGACGCGGTCGCGATCATGGCCGCAACCCGTTACGAGTGGGCGGTCGCCGAGATGGCGTGCTGGTTCGCCGGTGCTGTGGTTGTGCCCGTCTACGACACCTCCGCCGCCGTCCAGGTCGAGACGATCGTCGCCGACGCCTCCGTCAGGCTCGGGCTGGCCGGCTCCGCAGCGCAGGCCGCCCTGCTGCGGGACGCGTTGGTCGCGCGCAGCGACGCGTTGGGCGTGTGGACGATGGACGCCGACCCCGGCCACGACCTCGACGACCTCGAGCGACGCGCGGACGCGGTCGGAGAGCAGGAACTGGAGGAGCGCCGAAGGTGGGCGGACCTCGACACGGTCGCAACGATCGTCTACACCTCGGGCACCACCGCCGCGCCCCGGGGTGCCCTGGTCACGCACGGCAACTTCGTGCTCCAGGTGCTGAACATCACCGCCGCCTACACCGAAGTCGTGAAGTCCGACGGCAACACGATCATCTTCCTGCCGCTGGCCCACGTGCTGGCGCGCGGCCTCCAGCTGATCTGCCTTGCCAAGGGAATGAGGATCGCGCACCTTGCCGAGCCGCGCGAGGTCGTGCCGGCGCTGGCAGTGCTGCGTCCCACCTTCCTGGTGGTGGTGCCGCGGGTGCTCCAGAAGGTCCAGGCCGCGGCCGCTGCCGCAGCGGCCCGCAAGCGCCTCTGCCCGCTGTGGGCCGCGGCGCAGGCCACAGCGGTCTCGTGGGGCCGATTCGCCGAGCGCCTCCAGGGCGACCCGACGGCGCGGCCGTCCCCCTGGCTCGCCGTGCGCAAGCGCGTGTTCGACCGGCTCTTCTTCGCCCGGCTGCGCGTCCTGCTGGGTGGCCGGATCGAGTACATCCTCTCCGGCGCCGCGGCCCTCGACGCCGACCTGTGCCGGTTCTTCCACGGCATCGGGGTGCCCGTGGTAGAGGGCTACGGGCTCACCGAGACCACCGCCCCGCTGACCGCGAACCTGCCCGGAGCGATCCACGCCGGGAGCGTCGGCGTGCCGATGCCGGGCACAACGGTCCGCATCTCCCCCGACGGCGAGGTGCTCGCCCGTGGGGTGGGCGTGTTCGCCGGCTACCGCAACGCCGAGGAGGACGCGGCCGCCTTCACCGACGGGTTCTTCCGCACCGGTGACCTCGGCGAGTTCGACACGTCGGGACGCCTCACCCTGCTGGGACGATGCAAGGACGTGATCGTCACCTCCGGTGGCAAGAACATCTCCCCGGCAGCGTGGGAGGGCTCGGTCGAGCAGAACCCGCTGGTGGCCCACGCCGTGCTCATCGGCGAGGGCAAGCCATACCTGGGCGGCCTGATCCTGCTCGACCCCGAATCGGTGAACGCGTGGGCCGAGCGCGAGGGACTGGCCTCGTCGGTACGGTTGACCGCGCCGGTGGACGGGGGGCTGGTGCAGGTCGACGACTCGCACCTGCTGGCCGCAGTAGGACGCGCGGTGCAGGCGGCCAACACCCAGCTCGCACGCTCGGAGCAGGTGCGGCGGTTCTCGTTGCTCATCGCCGACCTGACCGAGAAGGGTGGCATGGTCACCCCCACCCTGAAGCTGAAGCGCGCCGCCGTGATGGCGCGCGGGCACGACATCGTCGAGAGCCTCTACCGCGACCCGAGGAGTCACCCATGAGTACCGTTCGCCGCTGGCTGATCGCCTACGCCGTCACCGTCGTCGTCTTCACCCTTGTGGACGGCTCCTGGATCGCGCTCGTCGCGTCCGGCGTCTACCGGGCGCAACTGGGGCCCCTGCTGGCCGACCCCTTCGACGCGGTGGCGGCGATTGTGTTCTACCTCGGCTACGTCGCGGGACTCGTGCACTTCGGCGTCCAGCCGTTGGCGCCGGACGTGCCGCTGGGTCGGCGGGCCCTCGCTGGTGCACTGTTCGGGCTGTTCACCTACGGCACCTGGGGCCTCACTGCCCTGGCCGTGCTGCGCGGCTTCCCCGCCTTCGTGGCCGTCACCGACATCGCCTGGGGTGTGGCGCTGGGAGCGCTGGTCACCACCGTGGCAACCGTGCTGCTGCGGCGTTTTGGGGTGCTCGCCACTGACGACCGGCGCTGAGCCGATCCGACCGGACGCGGGGCCGCCCCTGAGGGCGGAAGTCTCCAGGAGCTCGGACCGCCGACGGCCTACAGGCCGAGATCGAACGACGCAACGCCACGGCGACCAACGCCCACCAGTACGCGTCCCGCGCGACCGACCCCAGATAGTTGACCCGGAGGCAACCAAGTACGATACTTGAATCAGCTTCAACCAAGTATCGGAAAGGTCACCACCGTGCACGCAGCACCAACCCCGACACCCGAGGAGGCGCGGGACAGCCTTGACCAGGTGTCTGCTTCCCGCCACGCCGCGGCGCAGGCCACCCGGCGTCCGGTCTGGATCGATGCGGGCATGTCGATCACCATCGGAGCCGCGCTTGCCCTCGGCCCCGGGGGCTATCCGGTCGCGGCAATTGCCGTTCTGTTGGTCGGCTCGCTGGTCTTCACAATCGCGCAGCGGCGCCTCTCCCGCAGCCACGGCCAGCTCGTCGACCAGAAGGCCGTCGGGGCACGGATGCTCAGGTTCGCGATCCTGTTCGTGGCGCTGTTCGTCCTGCTGCAGTTCGGGCCGTCGAACTGGCAACCGTGGTACTCGGTCATCCTGGGCGCGGTCGCC
>JADLEH010000304.1 GCA_020846255.1 Propionibacteriaceae bacterium | reverse complement strand
GGCAACGGACTGCAAATCCGTGTACACGGGTTCAAATCCCGTCTCCACCTCGGGCGGCTGGCGCAGCGGTAGCGCGCTTCCCTGACACGGAAGAGGTCACTGGTTCGATCCCAGTGTCGCCCACGAGTAGCAAACCCCCTTTCACAAGGGGGTTTGTTCGTTTTCAGAGCCGGATATCTCGGCGCCGTGCAACATGCGCTCGACCTGGCCGCGAACGTAGCCCAGCCTCCGACGTCCTTGCCAGGTTGCAGGAGCCGGTCGTGCACATCCTCCCGGCCCAACCCGAAGGCCAGGCAGATCAGTCGTCACCTGTCCGGGCAGCAGACCCCCCGCGAACTGTCATGAGCGCTTGGAGTTCATCCGCTTGCACGACCGATCCCGTGCTGCCCTGGTTCGGAGCCACTCCCAATGACCCACTAGGCGTCACAGTTCACTCTTTGGCCCATGATCACGTGGGGGTATCTGCTGTCGACGGGAAGCCATTGCCACGCCCTACCGTCCCAGTAGATCGCCTCGTAGTAGCGGCTGTAGTAGTCGGGCCAGAACCTGATCCGGTACTTGGTGTTCTGAGTCAGCATCCAGTAGGTGTATCCGGAGTTGCTCCCCTTGATGTAGGCGTTCCTACACCAGGCACTCTCTTTCGGGGTCAGGTCAGGTCGGCCACCACCCACCCTGTAGCGAGGGATCGACGGCCAAGGTATGTCACACCACGGCCACGTCCAACTGGTCGTGTTGCAGTCAGAGGTCAACGCTGGTCCCTTCAAGCCCTTCGGCGGTGGCCCGGGGCTTGGTGGCATCTCGCCCGACGGCGGCGCGCGGGTGGCTTGCGGCTGCGAAGTAGGGCTGGAAATGGGTTCGGACGCGGCTGGGGTGCACGCGCCAAGGGTGGCCAACAGCGCGGCGCAGGAAAGCCAACGTGCACTTCTTGTGAATCGAGTCATCTTCTCGCCCTCCGAAGAGTCTGGTGAAAGCCCCCTGGCACCAAGTGCGCAGGATCGGTCAGGTCAGATGGCCCGACTCGGTGTATCAGGGGGTCGGCCACACTGGTCCAATGCCAGGCTGACGCAAAGCGGGGCCGGTCGCCCCGCCATCGGGCACAGAGGATCCCACCGGGCAGTTGTTGAGCAAGTTCAAAGCCATCAGCTTCCACAGCGTCCCCCCGACACTCGAACTGGCTGGCTCGAACGGTAGGGGCGAATCTTCGCCAAGAGAAGCAGTACAGCTGCCACCCGGTCGGTCGGGGGTCGAGCCGGCTCCCAACCAGGAACGCCCGTCAGATTTGAGATCAGCGGGCAGTTCCTCCGCAGCGACGCTGGATTCAGCCTCACCGGCGGTCTCGGCATTCTCGACATATGTTCCAGGATCCTGCGGGACACCTCGACACGTCCGCGAAGCCCGACCACGCGGCCCAACGGCCAGTGCTGCTGGCTCACTTACCGGCCTATCCGACCGTCCTCCCGACCCGTCGTGTGGATTGTCGCCGTCAGGGTCCCATGGGCGCGGAAGTCGGGAGGCGTCGGAGCGCGTGCTCCCGAGAATGGATCGCCCTGGCGGCGGCAAAGCCGCCTCTTCAGCTGTTGGTCTTGATGACCTCGATGGTGCAGCGTGGGCCGGTGGATCTGGACAAGCGTCGGTCGCCCGTGAGCAGGGGCACCTGGAGCGCCTCTGCCAGGGCGACGTAGGCAGCGTCGTAGATCGTGAGGTTGTCCCTCAACTCCCAGCAGCGGGCCAGGAACGGCGTGTGCTCGACACGCTGGATCGGCACATCGCGGAGATCATCGAGGGCCAAACCGACCCGCCGCGCATCGAGGTGTCCGCCGTGAGCCAGCCCACGCCAAACCGAGACCACTTCGAGATCGATCAGCGCCGGCGCGGCAAGCTGCTCACCTCGCAACCGGAGCCGGATCAGGTCCCCGTCCGGGCCATCGTCCAGAAGAGCGACAGCCAACACGCTGGCGTCAATGACGAGCACGGTCGAACCGCGAAGCGCTCACCGCATCCGCCAACGGCAGCGATCCACCCGCCCGCCCACCGGCACGCTCCAGCACCTCGTCGATGGTCGGTCGAGACGCCTCGGCGATCAGCTTCGAGCGCAGGTACTCCTGAAGCGACTGGTGTGCCGCGCTCGCCCGTTGCCTCAGAACGGCGTGCGTGTCGTCGGGGACATCCTTGATCTGAATGTTCGGCATGGAGCCATTATGGCGCTAGTCGCGCCAATCTGGAAGCACGTTGCATTCGGGCAGGATCGACCGCGCTGACCGCGGCAAGGTCGGGCGTTTCGAGTGACGGCGGTCGGCCGGATGCGAGGATGGCGCTCGTGAGGCGTCATCTCCTTCCGGCAGAAGCGCGGGCAGCTCTTGGTCCCGGTGCGACTGTGGAACAGTTCTTGGGCTTCAGAACTGCCATTGAGGGGCGCCCGACAATGGCCTATGTGTGGCTGGTCGGCGGAAGTCCTCTGCGGGGGCGGGTCGAGTTCTTCGGGCTATCGCCCGTCTCGACCTCGCATCAGGGAAGTAGCCTTCACCAGCACCAGCACCAGCACCAGCACCAGGCGCGGCAAGTAGTGCGCGTTCCGCGGTCCTCGGAACGGGGTTCAGGGGGCCGATCGGGCGGGTCCGGGCTATCGCTGCTCTAGTGGCCGGGGTGGTCGGGAGCCGGCAGGGCGGGCCAGGTGTTGCGCGCTACGTCCAGGGTTGGCCACGGCTGTCCTGGCTGTTGCGGCAGCGCATCGACGCTGACTGGCTCGGCAAGCGCATCACCGCGGCGGTCCGGCACGAGCGTGGGGCGCATGAAACCCTTCAAGGGCGGATGCGCGGCGTCCAGAAGGGCCCGCTCGCGAACTGGGTCGGCGTACATACCCGTCCCAGCGGTCCACCAGTTGTGCAGCCTGACGAGATCCCGCCCGATCGAGTCCGCGGCCGGGCCGGTGACCCGCCAAGACTGGTCATGCATCCACGTACCCGACGCGGACGCGGCCGCAACGGCCGCATCACCCAGAACCTGGTCGGTCAAAGCCACCCGCTTCCGGGAACGAATGGCTGCAAGAGTGAAGCTCAACCCCACCATGAAGGGCACGAATAAGAACAGCTCCCGATTGCCGGGCACTAACAGCGCCCACCACACCGCGGCAATGCCCGCCCCCACGTAGAACACGTTGCCCAACCTCGACCAGCGCGAACGGTAACGAATCGACACCAAGCCAGCACCACCGGCTGACCGATCCCCCGGGCGGACCTCCAGCACCGACGCCGGCAGCCGTTGCCACCATGCCATCATGCCATCATGCCATCATTGGCACCCTCGGTTCCCTTCGCCAGGCCTCGTGAACCAGGCAAGCATCTCATCCTTGGAAGACCGCCCGCAGAACTAGCCGAACCACAGCCAAGGCCCGCTAGGCCCGCTGCAACTAGGCAGGACACCCGCAGGAGCGACGCATCCGCAGAACGGGGATAGTCACCTGGAGCACTGGTTGCGCCCTTTCGCAACGGATTGAGCGGATCGCCATTTGGCCGGCTATGGCACCGAGCGCCGGTATGTAGAAGGTCGCCGTCACCTCGCGGGCAATCTCGGCAGTGCCTCGGGAAGCTCCCCGGCACGGAATGGGGTGACCCGCACAACTCCAAGCGCTCTTCATCACCCGCGGAACTAGGCTTGAACCGCGGAGAAGAACGTCCCCGCACGGCCCGGAGGGAGGGCAGGTGATGACGGATTTCACGCGTAGTTACGAGATCGTGATCCACGCTCC
>JADLEH010000303.1 GCA_020846255.1 Propionibacteriaceae bacterium | reverse complement strand
GTGCCGTTCCGGGAGGCGCGGTTCGACGTGGCGAGCGGGCTGGACCTCGAGGTGGAGCTGACCGACCCGGCCGGCTCGGTCTGGCGGGTCACGGTGGCGAGCCGGGCGCAGCGCCGCGGCAGCGGCCCGTTCCTCGCCCCGGTCGGCTCGAACGTGGTCACCCCGGATCGGTTCTTCGCCGTCGAGATGCTCGGCTTCGAGATGCTCACCACAGCCGCCCGCGTCTCGGTCGAGGTCGACGGCAGGCGGATCGAGGTCGTCCGGCTCCCCCGGCTGCTCACCCTGCGCCCCACCCTGCTGGCCCGCTGGGCGCCTACGGTGGTCGCCGCCGACCTGATGGCCGGGCCCCGGCCTGCGGTGGCGGTGGTGCCGGCCACTCCCGGTCGCCACGCCAGCCCGTGCGGAACGGTCGGCGTCGCGGCGGACGGGAGCGTGCGCTCGGTCTCGGTCGGCAGCGGCGAGCGTTCGGCCTCGCTGCTCCTGCCGTCCGGCCTGCCTGCACTGGACCGGCTGGCCCAGGGCGGCACCGCGTCCGTCCATTGGGTCCTTGAGGTGTCCGCCGACCAGGTTGCCGCCGGCCGGTTGACCCTGCACCGGGAGGGCGACCGGGTTCGCCTCGGCCTGGTCCCTGAGGTCGGCTGGGCGCCGTCGCGACCAACGCCACTGGTGCGCACCATCACCACGCTGCAACCGGTGATGCGCCGCTGGCCGACCACCTACCGTTGGGACGCCGAACTGGAACTCGGCGACACCCCCCGCTTCACCAGCTCCGCCTGGACCCGGCTGCCCCGGACCCGGCAGACGGCCTGAACTCCCCGCCGTCCACCCGCAGCGTTCGCGCCCGAAACGCGCCCCTGCTCCCGCAATTCCGGGAGCGAAGGCGCGTTTCGGGAGCGCCTGCGGACGGGGGAGGCGCGGGGGCGGGTCAGGGCCCGGAGGCGCGGGTCAGGCGAAGAGGGCCTGGCCGACGAACTCGCCCTCGGCGATGCCGGGTGGGACGGCCCACAGGCCGGAGCCGATGTGCTGGAGGTACTCGCTGAGCAGGTCGTTGGCGGCCATCGCTGTCTGCATCGGGATGTAGTGGGTCCGGGGGTCGGTCACGAAGGCGATGAAGAACAGCCCTGCGGACAGCCGGCCCAGCTGGTTGCTGCCGTCGACGTAGTTGTAGCCGCGTCGCAGCAGCCGAGCCCCGGCGTTGTGGTCCGGGTGGGCCAGCGCGAGGTGGGAGCTGGCGTCGACCAGCGGCCGGCCGCCGCGGCCGGCGAGGGCGAAGTCGGGGGCGGTGAACTCCTCCCCACCCGATAGCGGAGCCCCTTCGGCCTTGGTGCGGCCGATGATGTTCTCCTGCTCCCGCAGGCTGCCCCGGTCCCAGGTCTCGATGTGCATGGCGATCTTGCGCGCGACCAGGTAACTGCCACCGTCCAGCCAGGCGGCCTCCGGGTCCGGGCGGGCCCAGACGTGCGCCTCGATGTTGGCCGTGTCCTCGGCCCGAAGGCTGGCCGTGCCGTCCTTGAACCCGAACAGGTTGCGGGGCGTCACCTGGGCCGTGGACGTCGACGAGGTGCGGCCGAAGCCGAGCTGCGACCAGCGGATCGCCGCGCGGCCGAAAGCGATCCGGGTCAGGTTGCGGATGGCGTGCACCGCAACCTGCGGGTCGTTGGAGCAGGCCTGGACGCAGAGGTCGCCATCGCTGGCCGCCGGGTCGAGGTTGTCACCGGGGAAGTGCGGAAGCCGTCTCAGCGCCTGCGGCTGTCGGGCGGCCAGCCCGAACCGGTCCGCCCCGGCAGCGTCGGTGAACAGGTTCGGGCCGAAGCCGAAGGTGATGGTCAGGTTCGCCGGGTCGAGCCCGATCGCCTCCCCGGTGTCGTCCGGGGGCGAGTCGTAGGGGCCGGAAAGGGGCCCCGACGGGCCCGCGCCGTTGCCTGCGGTCATCCGGGCTGCAGCCGCCGTCCAGTCCCGCAACAGCTCGACCAGGTCCTCGCGGGTGGCGCTGGGCAGCACGTCGAACGCGGCGAAGTGCAGCCGGTCCTGCGCAGCTGTGGTGATCCCGGCCTGCTTCTCGCCGTGGAACGCGACGGTGCTCCAGGCCGGGGCTTCGGAGGTCTCGGCCCGGTTCGTCGCCGCCATCGCGCCGGCGCCGGTGATGGCCACCGCTGCGCCAGCCCCCGCCGACCCGATCAGTCCCCGCCGCGACAGCCCACCCCTTCTCGCCGAGCCAGTCACGACAGCACCGCACCGGCCATCTTCGACAACGGCTCGGACAGGGCGTTCACGGCGTCGGAGAGCTCCTTCACCTCAGCCTTGGTGAGCTGGTCGTAGGTGACGAACCCGTCGCCGACCCGCTGCCGGTCAAGCAGGGCCTGCAGACCGCTGAAGCGGGTCTCGATCTGGCCGTCGAGAGCGGAGTCCTTGCGCTTGAGGAGGTCCCGCAGCCCCTCCCAGGCCACCCGCGCGCCGTCGATGTTGGCCTGGAAGTCCCACAGGTCGGTGCGCGACCAGTACTCCTCCTCGCCGGTCACCTTGCCGGTAGCCACCTCGTCCAGCAGGCCCTTGGCCCCGTTGGCGATCGCGTCAGCCGTGAAGGTCATGCCCTGCACCCGCTCGTGGAGCACCTCGGTGTTCGCGAGCAGGTCCTCGGCGTAGGTCTTGCGCTCGGCTGCGCCCAGCTGCCGGTAGTCCTTGGCACGGGCCGGCCACAGGTCCTTCTCGATCCGGTGCCAGCCGGTCCACTTCTCGCCTTCGGTGAGGTCGGCCTCGCGGGCATCCATCTTGGGGTCGAGGTCACCGAAGGACTCGGCGACCGTCTCCACCCGCTCCCAGTGGACCCGGGCGTCGGCGTACAGCGCCCGCGCCTCGGCGTCCTTGCCGCCGGAGTAGAGCTCGGCGAACTGCCTGGTCTTGGCCAGCAGCTGGTCGATCTGGTCGCGCACATAGCTGCCGTAGGCGGCATCCGCTGCCGCGACGAGCTCCGCGTCGTCCCCGGTCGGGCCGACCGGCTCGCCGGACTCGGTCACCTCGAAGGCCGCCCGGATCCCCTCGCCCACCATGCCCGGCTTGCAGGAGGAGAAGTAGCTGCCGGTGGGGGCGCTGAGCACCAGCTCGCGGGTGAGTCCGGGGCCGATGTTCTCCACCTCGGCGATGATCCGCAGCCCGTCGGAGGCCAGCAGGTAGAACTCGTTGACCAGCGTGCCGGTGTTGGTGACGGCGAACGTCAGGGTGCCGGACGGCGCCGTCGCGGCACTCACCTTGCACTCGGTGTCGGACGCCGTGACGCTCAGGCTGCGGGCCGCGCCTGCGGAATCGGTGGCGACCGGCGCGTTGTCGGTGCAGCCGGCGAAGGCCAGCAGGGCAGCGCAGGCCAGTGCGGGGACTCGCAACTTCATGGTGCCTTTCAGACGGAGGCGCGGACGGCCGGGACGGCCGCCGGCCCGGTGGCGGCGACCGGAGTCGCCTTCCGCCGCACGACGCGGACGAAGAGGGTGCCGACAACGGCTACGTAGGTGATCCAGACGACCACCTCGAGCACCGTGGCGGCTGCGGAGAAGTTGAAGATGCCCTTGAGCACCGTGCCCAGCACGCCGGACGGCGGGACGGCTGCCGAGACGTCGTAGGCGAGGGTGTTCAGCCCGGGCAGGAAGCCGGCCTCCTGCAGGTCGTGCACGCCATAGGCCAGCACGCCGGCAGCGATCACGATCAGGAAGCCCCCGGTGATCGCGAAGAACCGGCTGAGGTTGATCCGCACGGCGCCGGCGTACATCGCGTAGCCGAGGGCAACGGCCACCCCGAGCCCGAGCAGGGCCCCGAGGAGCGGCCCGCTGGTCGATGCCCCCTCGGCACCGGCGGCCTTCGTCGCGGCCCAGATGAACAGTGCGGTCTCTAGCCCCTCCCGGCCGACCGCCAGGGCTGCGATCAACGGCAGCGACCAGGACCGGTCGGCCGCAGCGTCCACCTGGCGGCGCAGCTCGGCTGCAAGGGTGCGGGAGGCTGTGGCCATCCAGAAGATCATCCAGGTGACCAGTCCCACAGCGACGATCGAGAGGGTGCCGCCGATCAGCTCCTGGGCCTCGAAGGTGAGTCCCTTGGGTCCGAAGGTGAGTGCGGCCCCGAAGCCGAGGCTGACGGCGACGGCGATGCCGACGCCCGCCCACACCTTTCCGAGCTGGTGGCGCCGGCCGGTCTTCACGAGGTAGGCGATCAGGATGCTGACGATCAGGCTGGCTTCCAGCCCTTCACGCAGTCCGATCAGGAAGTTCCCGAGCACCGCCATCTCCTCAAGTTAGGTGAGCCTCACCTAACTATGGAGAACCCTGGGGTATTTACGCAACCTCGATCTTAGCTATTTCACCCAGCGGTCGGTCAGGCCGGGTAGGCGACGGCACGGAACCGGACCGAACTGCGCGGTTCGGCCATCATCGGAGCAACCGCGTCCCGCCAGGTCGCGTAGTGGTCGGTCGCCTTGTGGGCCGCGGCAGCCTCCTCGCTGCGGTAGGCCTCCACCAGCACGAACCGGGTCGGGTCGTCGACGGCCTGCACCACGTCGAACCTGGCCACTCCGGGCTCGGTGAGTGAAGCCGCGGCGTTGGCCCGGCTGGCCTCGATGAACCCGTCAACAGCCTCGGCTTTGACGTGGACGTTCACGTGCACGATCAGCATGGCTCCATCCTGCACCCTCACCCCGGTCGAGCACCCGCGCCCCGGTCCAGGGGGCCGAACCCCTGGTTGGAGCCTGTCGAACCCCCGTCCGGATCCCGCCGTTCGACCAGCGGTTGGCCGGCTTGCTTCCGGAATGCATCAGTGGGAGCATTATCGGCTGCCCATTCCCAGATCCCGGAGCCAGTCATGCCTGCGTCCAGCCAGACCCGCGAGTTGCTCGCGGACGCGCCCTTCGTGGT
>JADLEH010000302.1 GCA_020846255.1 Propionibacteriaceae bacterium | reverse complement strand
CTGCCCTCAGTGAGCGGTTGCAGCTGCTGGAGGAGTTGCTCCGGCCACCGGTCGATTGAGGAGTGTCGTCCGTCATCGCACTTGGGGCCGCTGCGCGGCGTGACGGGTCGTCGTCTGCTCCTCGCAGTTCGTACCTCGCTGTTCCTCGCAGTTCGTTCCTCACTGCTCGTCAAGACTTCTCCCTTCCCGGTCGCTGGCGCGACCGTGGCGGTCGGCGTCTGCTCGTCGAGACTCCTCACTCTCGAGTCGCTGACGCGACTCGAGAGTTCGTCGTCTAGGCTTCAGGGGTTACGTTCCCACAGACAGCGAGGTAGCCCATGTCCGCCGGAGAGATCGCCGGTCTCATCGCAGCGGTAGCCGCGGTGGCCTTCGTCGTGTTCTGCGCCGTGCCGCTGCTGAAGCTCGGCCGCGTGCTGGAGGAGGTCCGACTCGCGGTCCGTGACCTCGGCCACAACTCGGTGCCGATCCTGCAGGAGCTGAAGGGCACTGTCACAGCGACCAACACCGAGCTGGGCAAGCTCAGCGTGGTCACCGATGACGTCGCGAAGGTGAGCGCCCACGCGACGGTGGTCAGCGAGAACGCCGCCCAGCTGTCGACCCTGTTCGCCAGCACCCTCGGCGGCCCCCTGATCAAGACCGCGGCCTTCACCTACGGGGTGCGCCAGGCGGTCAGTGGCAGGAAGAAGGGCAAGTGATGGGCAAGCGGCTGTTCTGGTTCGCAGTCGGCGTCGGCCTGACCGCACTGATCGTGGTCAAGGGTCGCGAGTACTACCAGCGCTACACCCCGAAGGGAGTCGCCGACTCCATCGAGAAGACCCGAAGCGGTCTGGTCGACTGGGTCGGGGAGTTCATCACCACCATGGGTGAGGCGATGGATGCCCGTGAGGGCGAGCTGCGCGAGGCTCTCGGCCTGGACGAGTGACCCCACTCGTCCAGGAGAACCATCCGACCCCGCAGCACCGGCGGCCAGTGGCCGCTTGATCAGAAGGACAATCAACCATGAAAACTGCTGACATCCGCCAGCGCTTCCTCGACTACTTCGCGGCGCGCGGGCACACCATCGTGCCCTCGACGCCGCTGGTCTACAACGACCCGACCCTGCTGTTCGTCAACGCCGGCATGGTGCCGTTCAAGCCGTACTTCACCGGGGCGGAGGACGCCCCGTACGACCGGGCGGTGAGCGTGCAGAAGTGCGTGCGCACCCTCGACATCGAAGAGGTCGGCAAGACCACCCGGCACGGCACGTTCTTCCAGATGAACGGCAACTTCTCCTTCGGCGACTACTTCAAGGAAGGCGCCATCTCCTACGCCTGGGAGCTGGTGACCGGCAGCCAGTCCGAGGGAAACTACGGCTTCGACCCCGACAAGGTCTGGGTCACCGTCTACCTCGACGACGACGAGGCCTTCGACCTCTGGCGCAAGGTGGGCATCCCCGCGGAACGGATCCAGCGCCGTGGACTGAAGGACAACTACTGGCACATGGGCATCCCCGGCCCGGGCGGACCCTGCAGCGAGATCTACATCGACCGCGGCCCGGAGTTCGGCCCGGACGGTGGGCCGGTCGTCGACGAGGACCGCTTCCTCGAGATCTGGAACCTGGTGTTCCAGACCGAAGAGCTCTCGGCCGTGCGCGCGAAGGACGACTTCGACGTGTCCGGTCCGCTGCCGAGCAAGAACATCGACACCGGCATGGGCCTGGAGCGGACCGCCTACCTGCTCCAGGGCGTCGCGAACATGTACGAGATCGACGAGATCTTCCCCGTGATCACCAGGGCGGCCGAGGTGGCCGGCATCAGGTACGGCGCGGATCCGCAGGCGGACATCCGGCTGCGGGTGGTTGGCGACCACGTCCGCTCGGCGTTGATGCTGATGACCGATGGGGTCACCCCCGGCAACGAGGCGCGCGGCTACGTGCTGCGCCGGCTGCTGCGCCGCAGCGTCCGCTCGATGCGGCTGCTCGGCGTGCACGACCCGGTGCTGCCCGAGCTGCTGCCGGTGAGCAAGGACCTGATGTCGGCCTCCTACCCGGACGTCGTCGGCCAGTGGCCGCGCGTGTCCCAGGTGGCCTACGCCGAGGAGGAGTCCTTCCGCCGGACCCTGGTCGCAGGCACGCAGATCTTCGACCTGGCCGCGGGCCAGGCGCGGGCCGAGCACCGCACCGAGATCAGCGCCGACCGGGCCTTCGCGCTCCACGACACCTACGGGTTCCCGTTCGACATCACCGTGGAGATGGCCGCGGAGCAGGGTCTCGAGGTCGACCAGGCCGGGTTCCGCAAGCTCATGCAGGAACAGAAGGACCGGGCGAAGGCCGACGCGAAGGCCAAGAAGGGCGCGACGGTCGCCACCGAGGCGTACCGGACGCTGCGCGCGGACGGCGAGGTGCCCTTCCTCGGGTTCACCGACCTGACCGCGGACGCGAAGGTGCGCGGCATCATCGCCGACGGCCTGCTGGTCGACCGGGCACGACCCGGCGACGTGGTGGAGGTCGTGCTCGACCAGACCCCGTTCTACGCCGAGGCCGGCGGCCAGGACGCCGACTCCGGCCAGATCACCGGCGACGGCCTCAGCCTCGAGGTGCTGGATGTGCAGCGACCCGTGCAGGGCCTGGTCGTGCACAAGGTGCGGGTGTCCGACGGTGAGCTCGTGACCGGTGCAGCGGTCACCGCTGCCGTTGACGAGCTCGCCCGGGCCGGCGCCTGCCAGGCGCACACCGCCACCCACATCGTGAACGCTGCGCTACGGCAACTGCTGGGCGACTCCACGCACCAGGCGGGCTCGTTCAACAAGCCCGGCTACCTGCGGTTCGACTTCAACGCCCCGGGCGCCCTGACCGCCGGCATGAAGGAGGAGCTGGAGGGGGTGGCCAACGAGGCGATCCGCGCCGACCACCAGGTGACAGCCCTCGAGATGCCGCTGACCGAGGCAAGGGCGCTGGGCGCCCAGGCCATGTTCGGCGAGAAGTACGGCGACGTCGTGCGGATGGTCGAACTGGGCGGGCCCTGGTCGCGGGAGCTCTGCGGTGGCACCCACGTCGAGCGGACCTCCCAGATCGGGCTGCTCAGCCTGCTCGGCGAGTCCTCGGTCGGCTCCGGCCTGCGCCGGGTGGAGGCCTTCGTCTCGGCCGACGCGTTCGCCCACCTGGCCAGGGAGCGAGCCCTCGTCGCGGGTCTCACCGACCTGCTGAAGGTGCAGCCGGACCAGCTGACCGATCGCGTGGCGCGACTGGTCGCCCAGGTGAAGGCCGCGGAGAAGGAGATCGCTGCGCTGCGCAGCCGCGAACTGCTGGCCAACGTGCCGGCTCTGGTCTCCGGTGCGGTCGGGGTGGGCGGCTACCAGCTGGTCAGCAAACACCTGCCGGGCGTCACCGGGGACGACCTGCGCTCGCTCGCGATCGAGGTACGCAACGCTTTCGGCACCCGTCCCGGTGTGGTGGCTCTCGTCGGCGGCTCGGACAAGCCGGTCCTGATCGTTGCCACCAGCGAGGCTGCCCGCACCCTCGGCGCGAAGGCCGGTGCCCTGGTGGGCGTCGGAGCGGTCGCCCTGGGTGGACGCGGCGGCGGACGCGACGACCTGGCGCAGGGCGGCGGCACGAACGCCGGTGCTGCACCGGCGGCCCTTTCCGCGATCAGCGCTGCCCTGGCCGGCTGAACGTGCGGATCGGGGTCCGGCTGGCACTCGACTGGGGCAGGGCCAGGATCGGGGTCGCCGCCAGCGACCCGGAAGGCATCCTTGCCCACCCGGTCGAGACCGTACCGGCCGGCCCGGGTGCGGTGCCGCGGGTGGCAGCTCTCGTTGCCGAGTACGAACCGCTCGAGGTGGTGCTCGGCCTGCCGCGCAACCTGGCCGGCGCAGAGGGACCGGCTGCCGTCGCGATGCGGGAAGTGGCTGCCCAGCTGCGCATCGGCCTGCCTGGCGTGCCGATCCGGCTGGTCGATGAGAGACTGACCACCGTGACGGCTGCTCGTGGACTGGCCAGTGCAGGCCGGAACACCCGCAGGCAGCGCTCGGTGATCGACCAGGCAGCCGCCGTGGCACTCTTGGAACTGACCTTGCAGCACGAACGTACGACCGGCCGGCCGCCGGGGGAGTTGCTCCTTCCCGATGGCGACCCAGGAAGGACTCCAGCGGATGAGTAACCGATCCCCCGGGGAGATCCGGGACCCCGAAACCGGGAAGCTGGACTTCAAGGAGATCTGGTACAAGGCCAGGGCGGCGTTCGCCGTCCTGCTGTCGGTGGCAGTGCTCGCCGGCGGCGGCTGGTACGTCTACGACAAGGCCCAGACCGCCTGGCTGGAGTACCGCACGGCGGAGGACTACATCGGAAACGGGGTGGCGCCGGTCGAGGTCACGATCCCCAAGGGCGCTTCGCTCTCCCAGATCGCCGACATCCTGGTGTTGGCGGACATCGTGAAGACCAAGAAGGCGTTCACCCGGGAGGCTGCGGCGAACGGCGATGTCTCGATCCCCTACGGCCGGTACAACCTGAAGACCCAGCTGCCCTCGAAGGTGGCGCTGGCGATGCTGCTGGACCCCAAGAACATCGTCCACAACCGGATGACCCTCCGTGAGGGCCTGCGGCTGTCCCAGCAGGTGACGGCGATGTCGAAGGCGACCAACATCCCGGTGAAGGACTTCCAGGCAGCGCTCAAGGACTGGAAGAAGCTCGGTCTGCCCACGTGGGCCAAGCGCGGCGCCGAGGGCTTCGTCTTCCCCGACACCTACGAGCTGCCGGACAAGCCGAAGGCCGCCGGGGTGATCAAGCTGGCCACAGCCCAGTTCAACAACATCGCAGAGAAGCTGAACTTCGAGGAGGGCGCCCAGACCCTCGGGTACAGCCCCTACGAGGTGCTGGTGATGGCGAGCATCATCGAGCGGGAGGCCGGCACCAACGACGAGGACCGGCCCAAGATCGCCCGGGTGTTCTACAACCGTCTCGAGCAGGGCCAGAAGCTGGAGTCGGACGCCACCGTCGCGTACGCCAACAAGATCACCGGCCGGGTGTTCACGACGAAGGCCGAGCGGCAGCTCGACTCGCGCTACAACACCTACCTGTACAAGGGCCTGCCGATCGGCCCGATCGCCTCGCCGTCACAGAAGTCCCTGGAAGCAGCGCTGAACCCGGCCGAGGGCGACTGGCTGTACTTCACCGTCGTGAACCTCGACACCGGGGAGACCCTGTTCGCCAACACCCTCAGTGAGCACACGGCCAACGGCCAGAAGCTCCAGGAGTGGTGCCTGGCCTCCCAGGCGAACCGCGACAAGTGCAACGGCAAGTAGCCGGCCGATGCTGCGTTACCTGACCGCCGGTGAATCCCACGGCCGTGCGCTGGTGGCCACGATCGAGGGCATCCCGGCGCATGTGCGGATCACGTCCGCAGAGGTGGCCGAAGCCCTGGCCCGCCGCCGGCTCGGCACCGGTCGCGGCGCGCGGATGAAGTTCGAGGCCGACGAGGTGACCCTGCTGGCGGGCGTCCGGCACGGTGAGGCCCTCGGCTCCCCGATCGCGATCATGGTCGGCAATTCCGAGTGGCCCAAGTGGGAGACCGTGATGTCCGCCGACCCGGTGGACGCCGACGTGCTGGCCGACCTCGCGCGCAACGCCGCCCTCACCCGGCCACGGCCGGGGCATGCCGACCTCGCCGGGATGCAGAAGTACGACTGGGACGAGGCCCGGCCGATCCTGGAACGGGCCTCGGCCCGCGAGACCGCCGCGCGGGTGGCGCTCGGGCGGGTGGCCGCCAACTTCCTGGAGCAGGCCTTCGGGATCCGGATCCTCAGCCACGTCGTCCGGATCGGGGCGGCGGCGAGCGGGAACGCAGTGCTGCCGACTCCGGCCGACCTGGCCGGCATCGACGAGCATCCGGTGCGGTGCTTCGACCCGGCCGCAGGCGAGGCCATGCTGGCCGAGATCGCCAAGGCGAAGACCGACGGCGACACCCTCGGTGGTGTCGTGGAGGTGCTCGCCTACGGGCTGCCCCCGGGCCTCGGCTCCCACACCCAGTGGGATCGCCGGCTGGACGGCCGCCTCGCGCAGGCGCTGATGGGCATCCAGGCGATCAAGGGGGTCGAGGTCGGCGACGGCTTCGAGCTCGCCGCCACCAGGGGCAGCCTCGCCCACGACGAGATGCTGCCGGCCGCCGGTGGCGTCCAGCGGGTCTCGAACCGGTCCGGTGGCACCGAGGGCGGCATGAGCAACGGCGAGATCCTTCGCGTCCGGGCCGCGATGAAGCCGATCGCCACCGTCCCGCGCGCCCTGCGGACCGTGGACGTGACCACCGGCGAGGCCGCGCAGGCCAACCACCAGCGGTCGGACGTCTGCGCCGTCCCCGCGGCCGGCGTGGTCGCTGAGGCGATGGTGGCCCTCGTCCTTGCTGAATTGGCCCTTGAGAAGTTCGGTGGTGACTCGCTAGCCGAGACCAGCCGCAACCATGCCGCCTACCTGGCCCGGCTCGCCGAGCGGCACCTGGGTTGACCGGGCCAGTGCTGGTCCTTGTCGGCATCCCCGGCTCCGGGAAGTCGGCTGCCGGCGAGCTGGTCGCGGAACGTCTGGACATCCCCTTCGTCGAGGTGGACGACCTGGTCGAGGCCGAGGTCGGCGGCCCGGTCGGTGAGTTCTTCGCGAGCGCTGGTGAGGACGCCTACCGGGCGGTGGAGGAGCGCGTGGCGATCGCGGCTCTCGGCTCGCGCGGCGTGGTCGCCCTAAGCAGCGGTGCGGTCACGTCCGCTGCCGTGCGGGCAGCCCTCGCCGGCCTGCCGGTCGTGTGGCTGCGGGCGAGTGTGGCCAGGGCCACCCGCCGCCTTGGCATGCACAGCCTCGGCATGGGGACGCTGGTCGGAATCCGGAACAGCATGGACGCGATGCTGGCTGAACGGGCACGCTGGTATGCGAATGTGGCGATCCGGGAAGTGGACACCGACCGGCTGACCGTCGAAGAGGTGGCTGCGGCCGTCCTCGCCGAGCTAGGAGCGCAATGACCTGGGAGCCGATCGATGTGGCTGCCGAACAGCCCTACCAGGTGCTGATCGGCTCTGGGGTCTCGCGACTGCTGCCGCAGTTCCTCGACGGCGTCGAACGGGTGGCCATCATCCACCCTGCCGGGCTGGCTTCGGCGCTGCCGGCCATCACGGCAGAGCTCGAGCAGCAGGTGACCTCGATCCGCGTCCCGGAGGCCGAGGCCGGCAAGACCGCCGAGGTGCTCGAGGGCTGCTGGGAGGCCCTGGCCGGCGCCGGGTTCACCCGTTCCGATGCCATCCTCGGGCTCGGCGGCGGTGCCACGACCGACCTGGCCGGCTTCGTCGCTGCCACCTGGCTGCGCGGGGTGAAGTACGTCGCGATGCCGACGTCCCTGCTGGCAATGGTGGACGCAGCCGTCGGCGGGAAGACCGGCATCAACCTGGCTGCCGGCAAGAACCTGGTGGGGGCCTTCCACGAGCCGTTCACGGTGCTCGGCGACCTCGACTTCCTGGAGACCCTGCCGTCCAGCGAGCTGCGCTCGGGCATGGCCGAGGTGCTCAAGTGCGGCTTCATCGCGGATCCGGAGATCCTGACCGAGTTCGAGGCCGACCCGTCCGGCGCGCTCGAGCCGGGCAACCCGGTCCAGGCCAGGCTGATCCGGCGTGCGGTCGCAGTGAAGGCTGCAGTGGTGTCCGCCGACCTGCGGGAACGAACCTCGGACGGTACGGACATCGGCCGCGAGGCGCTGAACTACGGCCACACCCTCGGCCACGCCATCGAGCGCCAGGAGCACTTCCGGTGGCGCCACGGTGAGGCGGTGGCTGTGGGGATGGTCTTCGCCGCCGAACTCGCTCGACGGCTCGACCTGATCGACGGCGACCTGGTCGCCCGGCACCGCGACGTCCTCGACCTGGCCGGGCTGCCCACCCGATATGAGGACGGCTCCTGGCTGGACCTCCGCAACGCGATGAGCCTGGACAAGAAGTCGCGCGGATCGAAGCTGCGCTTCGTGCTCCTGAAGGCCCTCGGCGTCCCCGTGATCGTCCCCGACCCGGCTGAGGGCGTCCTGATCGATGCCTTCCTCGGCCTGAATGCCAAGTGATGTACGTTCCAGCCCACTTCGCGATGAGCACCGAGCAGATCCTGTCGGTGCTCGGCTCAGGCTCTGCCGGTGACCTGGTCACCGCCGGGCCGGACGGTCTGGCGGCCACCTACCTGCCGATGCTCCTCGACCCGGCCGTCGGTGACCTCGGCGCCCTGATCGGCCATGTCTCGCTGGTGAACGACCAGTGGCGGACGCCCGGCGAGGCCCTGTTCATCCTGCACGGCCCCGACGACTACATCGAGGCCGACTGGCTGAACACCCCGGGCTCGGCCAACGTGCCGACCTGGAACTACGTGACCGTCCACGTCTACGGCGAACTCGTGGTCCACGACGACCCGGAATGGATGCTGGCGGCGGTCCGGAAGCTGAGCGCAGCCCACGGGGACGCCTCGGTGGACGACCTTCCGGCGGAGTCCGTGGCGAAGCTGCTGCGTGCCATCGTCGGCGTCGAGTTGCGGATCACCCGGCTGTCCGGCAAGGCGAAGATGAGCCAGAACAAGACGCCGGCAGCGATCGGCCAGGTCATCGAAGGCCTCCGCGCCAGCGGGGGAGAGGCCACCGCCGACTGGATGGCCGAGCACTCCCTGCCGCGAGCCCGGGCGAAGGCCGACCTGCTGGCCGGGATCCGCGACAGCCGGGGCTGACCGGCCCGGCCAGGGGCCCGGGATTCTGACAACTCGGAGGTGGCCGCTAGACTCAGCCGTCGCAGTGTTGGAGTTCAAGAAAGCGGGCGGTAGTGGCAACGGTATCCACGAACGATCTGAAGAACGGCATGGTCCTGGACATCGACGGCCAGCTGTGGACCGTCATCTGGTTCCAGCACCACAAGCCCGGCAAGGGCAACACCGTCGTCCGGAGCAAGCTCAAGCACGTGCTGTCGGGCAAGGTCGTCGACCGGACGTTCAACTCCGACATCAAGGTCGAGACCGCGAGCGTCGACCGCCGCGAGATGCAGTACCTGTACCACGACGGTGAGTCCTACGTCTTCATGGACACCGACACCTTCGACCAGCTCAGCCTGAGCGAGGACGTGGTCGGCGACGCCAAGAACTACCTGCTCGAGAACGGCGTTGCCACGGTCGCGCTGCACGACGGCAACCCGCTGTTCATCGACATGCCGACCTCCGTCGAGCTGGAGATCACCTACACCGAACCGGGCCTGCAGGGCGACCGCTCCACCGGCGGCACCAAGCCCGCGACGGTCGAGACCGGCCTGCAGATCCAGGTGCCGCTGTTCATCACGAACGGCGAGCGCGTCAAGGTGGACACCCGCGACGGCAGCTACCTCGGTCGGGTCTGAGTGGCCCAGTCCGCTTCCGCAAAGCGCGTCCCCACCCGGACCAAGGCACGCAAGCGCGCCCTGGACATCCTGTTCGAGGCCGACCTGCGCGAGCTGCCGGTGCACGAGGTGCTGGCCGCAGCCACCGACCAGGCCGAGCCGCCGGTGCGCGAGTACACCACCGATCTCGTCCTCGGCGTGGTCGAGTACCAGGGTGAGATCGACGCGAAGATCGCCGCGCACCTGCCGTCCGGCTGGACGCTCGACCGCATGCCGCGGGTCGATCGCAACCTCGCGCGTCTGGCCACCTTCGAGGCCCTGCACACCGAGACCGAGGCGGTAGTCGCGCTGGCCGAGTGCGTCCTGCTCGCCACCGAGTTGTCCACCGACGAGTCGCCGGCCCTGCTGAACGGTGTGCTGGCAGCGATCCTGCGCACTTCGAAGCCCGCGGTCTAGCACCGCGGGCGCCGGGCTGGGTGACCCTTCAGCTTTGCTAAGGTCATTCTGGTCCGGTAGCTGACCGCACCACGCCCATCAGAAGGACGTTCATGCCCAGCAGCCTCTTCTCCTCCCCACAGCTCCCGGCACTACTCGTGCTCGAGGACGGCAGGTCGTTCCGGGGTGTTTCGTTCGGCGCCCCCGGTGAGACCTTCGGGGAGGCGGTGTTCGCCACCGGCATGTCGGGCTACCAGGAGACCCTCACCGACCCCAGCTACCACCGCCAGGTGGTCGTGGCGACGGCCCCACACATCGGCAACACCGGCTGGAACGACGAGGACGACGAGTCGGGCCAGATCTGGGTGGCCGGCTACGTCGTCCGCGACCTGTCGCGGGTGCGCTCGAACTGGCGGTCGAACCGTTCGCTGGATTCCGAGCTGCGCGCCCAGGGCGTCGTCGGCATCGCTGAGGTGGATACCCGCGCCCTGACCCGGCACCTGCGGGAGCGGGGCGCAATGCGGGTCGGCATCTCCACCACCGAGCTCGATCCTGCCCGGCTGCTCGACAAGGTGATGCAGGCCCCGCTGATGGCAGGGGCCAACCTGGTCTCCGACGTCACGGTCACCGAGGCCCGGGTCACGCCAGCGTTGGGCGAGAAGCTGTTCACCGTCGCCGCCATCGACCTCGGCATCAAGGACATGACGCCGACCCGGATGTCGCAGCGCGGCATCGAGGTGCATGTGCTGCCGGCATCCACCGGTATCGACGAGCTGCGCGCCATCTCCCCGGACGGGGTGTTCTTCTCCAACGGTCCCGGCGACCCGGCAGCGGCCACCGAGGCGGTCGCCCTGCTCGAACAGGTGCTGGACGCAGGGTTGCCGTACTTCGGCATCTGCTTCGGCAACCAGATCTTCGGTCGCGCGCTGGGCTTCGGCACCTACAAGCTGAAGTACGGCCACCGCGGCATCAACCAGCCGGTGATGGATCTGAGCACCCGCAAGGTCGAGATCACGTCCCAGAACCACGGTTTCGCTGTCGACGCCCCGCTCGACCGGCCGACGCCGACGCGATGGGGGGAGGCGAAGGTCTCCCACATCTGCCTCAACGACGACGTGGTGGAGGGGCTGGAGCTGCATTCGCCCGAAGGGGACCTGCTCGGGTTCTCCGTCCAGTACCACCCGGAGGCGGCCGCCGGCCCGCACGACGCCGCCTACCTGTTCGACCGGTTCGTGGACATGATGGCCGCCCACAAGGGAGAGAACGCCTGATGCCACGCCGCACCGACATCAAGTCCATCCTCGTCATCGGATCCGGCCCGATCGTGATCGGCCAGGCCTGCGAGTTCGACTACTCCGGGACCCAGGCCTGCCGGGTGCTGCGCGAGGAGGGGTTCCGGGTCATCCTGGTGAACTCCAACCCGGCGACGATCATGACCGACCCGGAGTTCGCGGACGCCACCTACATCGAGCCCATCCAGCCCGGCTACCTCGAACAGGTGATCGCGCTGGAGCGGCCCGACGCCCTGCTGGCCACCCTCGGCGGCCAGACCGCGCTGAACGCAGCCGTGGCGCTGCACGACTCCGGGGTGCTGGCGAAGTACGGCGTCGAGCTGATCGGAGCCTCGATCGAGGCGATCCAGAAGGGCGAGGACCGGGAGAAGTTCAAGGAGATCGTCAAGTCCCTCGACGTGCCCGGCGTCCACCCGGAGGCCGCCCGCTCGGCGATCTGCCACTCGATGGAAGAGGTGATCGCAGCGGCCGAGCACCTGGGCTACCCGGTGGTGGTGCGGCCGTCCTTCACCATGGGCGGCGTCGGTTCGGGCTTCGCCCATGACGAGGCCGAGCTGCGCCGGATCGCCGGCAGCGGCCTGACGGCCAGCCCGACCACGGAGGTGCTGATCGAGGAGTCGGTGCTCGGCTGGAAGGAGTACGAGCTGGAGGTGATGCGGGACAAGGCCGACAACGTGGTCATCGTCTGCAGCATCGAGAACCTCGACCCCATGGGGGTGCACACCGGCGACTCGATCACCGTCGCCCCGGCGATGACGCTCACCGACCGCGAGTACCAGTCGATGCGCGACGTCGGCATCGCCGTGATCCGCGCCGTCGGGGTGGACACCGGCGGCTGCAACATCCAGTTCGCGATCAACCCCGACAACGGCCGGATGATCGTCATCGAGATGAACCCGCGGGTCTCCCGCTCCTCGGCGCTGGCCTCGAAGGCCACCGGCTTCCCGATCGCCAAGATCGCAGCCAAGGTGGCCGTGGGCTACACCCTGGACGAGATCCCCAACGACATCACGGCCGAGACCCCGGCCTCCTTCGAGCCCAGCCTCGACTACGTCGTGGTCAAGGCGCCCCGCTTCGCCTTCGAGAAGTTCCCGACCGCCGACTCCACCCTGACCACGCACATGAAGAGCGTCGGCGAGGCGATGGCCATCGGCCGCAACTTCACCGAGGCGCTCGGCAAGGCGCTGCGCTCGCTGGAGGACTCGAAGGCCGGCTTCGACTTCACCTCACCGATCACGGCCACCCTCGACGAGCTCCTGGTCAGCATGGCCCGTCCGCACGACGGTCGCCTCAGCGTTGTGATGGACGCCTACCGGCTGGGCGCGACCCCGGCGCAGCTGTACGAGGCGACCAGGATCGACCCGTGGTTCCTCGACCAGCTGCAGCTGATCTTCGAGGTGGCCGAGCGGGTCCGCACAGCGCCGGAGCTGACCGCAGACGTCCTGCGGTTGGGCAAGCGGCACGGCCTCTCCGACACCCAGATCGCGAAGCTCCGGAACCTGTCCACCGACGTCATCCGCGGGGTCCGTTGGGCGCTCGGCGTCCGGCCGGTCTTCAAGACCGTCGACACCTGCGCAGCGGAGTTCGCCGCCCACACCCCCTACCACTACTCCACCTACGACGAGGAGACCGAGGTGGAGCCGCGCACCAAGCCTGCGGTGCTGATCCTCGGCAGCGGCCCCAACCGGATCGGCCAAGGGATCGAGTTCGACTACTCCTGCGTCCATGCGGCCATGGCGCTGCGGGAGGCCGGCTACGAGGCCGTCATGGTCAACTGCAACCCCGAGACCGTCTCCACCGACTACGACACCTCCGACCGGCTGTACTTCGAGCCGCTGACGTTGGAGGACGTGCTCGAGGTCTACCACGCCGAGGCCTGCGCCGGTCCGGTGGCCGGGGTGATCGTCCAGCTCGGCGGGCAGACGCCGCTGAAACTGGCCCAGGCCCTCAAGGACGCCGGTGTGCCGATCGTCGGGACGCCGCCGGAGGCCATCAACCTCGCGGAGGAACGCGGCGCGTTCGGCAAGGTGCTGGCGGAGGCCGGGCTCACCGCTCCCGCGTACGGGATGGCGACGTCGGCCGAGCACGCCCTCGACATCGCCCACGAGATCGGTTACCCGGTGCTGGTCCGGCCGTCCTACGTGCTCGGAGGCCGCGGCATGGAGATCGTCTACGACGACGCCTCCCTTGCCGGCTACATCGCGAGGGCGACCGACATCACGCCGTCGCACCCGGTGCTCGTGGACCGCTTCCTCGACGATGCGATCGAGATCGACGTGGACGCCCTCTACGACGGCACCGAGCTGTACCTGGGCGGCGTGATGGAGCACATCGAGGAGGCCGGGATCCACTCCGGCGACTCGGCCTGTTCGCTGCCGCCGATCACGCTCGGCAACGAGGTGGTCGACCAGATCCGCACCTCCACGGAGGCGATCGCCCGCGGGGTCGGGGTGCTGGGCCTGCTCAACATCCAGTACGCCCTGCTCGGCGACATCCTCTACGTCCTTGAGGCCAATCCGCGCGCCTCCCGCACCGTCCCGTTCGTGTCCAAGGCCACCGACACCCCGCTGGCGAAGGCAGCCACCCGGATCTCGCTCGGCGCGACCATCGCAGAGCTGCGGGCAGAAGGCATGCTGCGGGCGGGCATGGACGGCACCGCGACCCTGCACTCGGCCCCGATCGCCGTCAAGGAGGCTGTGATGCCGTTCAACCGGTTCCGCACGGCCGACGGCTCCTGGGTGGACACCCTGCTGGGGCCGGAGATGAAGTCGACGGGCGAGGTGATGGGGCTGGACGTGACCTTCGGCACCGCCTTCGCCAAGAGCCAGGCCGCGTCCTTCGGCGCCGTGCCCACCTCGGGGACGGTCTTCGTCTCGGTTGCCAACCGGGACAAGCGGCACGCCATCTTCCCGGTGAAGCGGTTGGCCGACCTCGGCTTCAAGGTGCTGGCCACCGAGGGCACCGCGCAGGTGCTGCGCCGCCAGGACGTCGACGTGACCGTGATCCGCAAGGCCTCCCAGGGGCCGGGACCGAACGGGGAGAAGACCGTTGTCCAGGCCATCCTCGACGGCGAGGTCGACCTGATCTTCAACACTCCGCACGGTGTCTCCAGGGACGGCAGTCCCCGGCGGGACGGCTGGGAGATCCGTTCTGCGGCCATCCTCGCCGACGTGCCCTGCGTGACCACCGTCCAGGGCCTGTCGGCCTGTGTGCAGGGGATCGAGGCGCTGGGTCGCGGGACGATCGGGGTGCGGTCGCTCCAGGAGTGGAGCGCGGCCATGCGGGCCGAGCTGGCCGCGCTCGGCTGATGGGCCTCCCCGCGGGCCTGCTCGACGCCGGCTACACCCGACTGGTTCGGCCCGTCCTGTTCCGCAGCTTCGGGGGTGACCCGGAGGCCGTGCACGAGTGGATGATCCACACCCTGGCCGGAGTCGGCTCGACCGCGCCCGCCCGCGGGGCGGCCCGGTTGTTCGCCGGGAGCCGGGGGAGCGCGGCGACGGTCGCCGGGGTGCGGTTCCCTTCGCGTGTCGGCCTGGCCGCGGGGCTCGACAAGGACGCGACAGCTGTCCTGGCCTGGGCGGGGTTGGGCTTCGGCTTCGCAGAGCTCGGGACGGTGACCGGCCGCGGACAGCCCGGCAACGACCGTCCGCGGGCCTTCCGGCTGCGGGCCTCAAGGGCACTGATCAACCGGATGGGATTCAACAACCCGGGCGCAGCGGCTGTCGCAGCCACCCTCGCCGCCCGCAACATCTACCGGGGCAACGGTGCTGCCGGGATCCCGATTGGCATCTCCATCGGCAAGACCAAGGTGGTCGAGATCGAGGATGCCGTGGAGGACTACCTGACCTCGCTGCGCCTGCTCGCCCCGCACGCCGACTACTTCGCCGTGAACGTGTCCAGCCCCAACACCCCCGGCCTGCGCAGCCTGCAGGACGCCGGGGCGCTGGCCGAGCTGCTCGCAACCTTGGTCGCGGAAGCCGCAGCGTTGGGCATCCCCTCCCCGCCGAGGGCCAGCCCTCGCGCCGAGGGCCGCCCCCCGGGCGCGGGCTCTGGGCGCGAGGGCTGGCCCTCGGCGACGGGACCGGTGCCGGTGTTCGTCAAGGTCGCGCCCGACCTGACCTGGGCGCAGCTGGACGAGGTCCTTGCCGTGTGCGAGAGCCGGGGAGCTGCCGGCCTGATCGCGACCAACACCACCCTCGCCCGGGACGGACTCGCCGCCGCCGACGCCGCCCGGGCAGCGGAGGCCGGGGGACTGTCCGGGGCCCCGCTGACCGTCCGCGCCCGGGAGGTGGTGGCCCACCTCGCCGAACGCACCCGGCTGCCGGTGATCGGCTCCGGCGGCATCATGACAGCCGCCGATGCAATGGCGATGTTCGACGCCGGCGCGGAGCTGGTCCAGCTTTACACTG
>JADLEH010000301.1 GCA_020846255.1 Propionibacteriaceae bacterium | reverse complement strand
CGCGCTGATGAAGCCGATCCTGATCCTTGCCCTGATCGGTGGCGGCATGACCGGTGTGGCGACGAACATGCTGCTGGGTGGGGCGCTGCGGGCCCCGGCTGCTCCGGGCAGCATCCTGGCGGTGCTTGCCCAGACCGCTCCGGGGGCCTACTTCCCGGTGATCCTCTCGGTGGTGTTGTCCGCGACGGTGACGTTCGTGATCGCCGCGATCATCCTGCGCGCCTCCCGCAAGAGCGATCTCGCTGCCGAGGCTGCCGGGATCGACAAGTTCGAGGGCGCGATCAGCCAGACCGAGGCCAACAAGGGCAAGTCCTCCGAAGCCCTCGCCGGCATCCGTGGTACCGGGGCAGCTGTGGCACCCGCCGGTGTGGTGAAGAGCATCGTGTTCGCCTGCGACGCCGGCATGGGCTCCTCTGCCATGGGCGCCTCGGTCCTGCGCAAGAAGATCCAGGCCGCCGGGTTCAGCGACGTCACTGTCGTGAACAAGGCCATCGCCAACCTCGACGACAGCTATGACGTGGTGGTCTCGCACCAGGACCTGATCGATCGGGCAAGGCAGAAGACCCCTTCGGCCATGCACGTCTCCGTCGACAACTTCATGGCCAGCCCGAAGTACGACGACGTCGTGGAGATGGTCAAGGCAGCGAACTCCGACCCAAAAGCCGCTGAGCCGGCTCCCGTGGTGTCCGCCCCGGCGGCGCCGGCAGTGGCGGTGCAGACCGCCCCGGCCCGGGCGATCGTGGACGAGCCGGCCCCGGTGGCCGAGCCCGCACCGGTGGCAGCCGCCGCCGGCGAAGGTGTGCTCAAGGTGTCCTCGATCGTGCTCGCCGGAAAGGCCGTCGACCAGTCCTCCGCCATTGACGAGGCAGGCCAGTTGCTGGTCTCGGCCGGCTCCGTCGACGTCGGCTACATCGCCTCGATGCATGATCGCGAGAACTCGGTGTCCACCTACATGGGCAACCTGCTCGCGATCCCGCACGGCACCAACGAGGCGAAAGGCCTGATCAAGTCCTCAGCGATCTCGGTGGTGCGCTATCCCGACGGCATCGACTGGAACGGCAACCAGGTGAAGTTCGTGATCGGCATCGCGGGTGCGAACGACGAGCACCTGGAACTGCTGAGCAAGATCGCCGAGGTGTTCCTCGACTCCGATGCCGTGGCGGGCCTGGAGCAGGCTTCCACCCGTGAAGAGATCGCAGACACGTTCAAGAAGGTGAATGGCTGATGAAAGCAGTGCACTTCGGAGCCGGGAACATCGGACGCGGGTTCGTTGGGCTGTTGCTCCACAACGCCGGCTACGAGCTGGTGTTCGCCGACGTCGCCGAGGCCCTGATCGCGAGCCTCAAGGACGCCGACAGCTACGTCGTGCACGAAGTCGGGGAGGAGCCGCGGACCCAGGAGGTCCGCGGGTTCTCCGCCCTCAATTCGGCGGCGGAGGCCGAAGCCCTGACCGCGGCCATCGCTTCGGCGGACGTGGTCACGACAGCGGTCGGCGCGCACATCCTCAAGTTCGTCGCGCCGGCGATCGCTGCCGGGATCGCCGCCAGGCCGGCCGCTGCGGCCCGGGTGGCCGTGATGGCCTGCGAGAACGCCATCAACGGCACGGACATCCTCGCCGCAGAGGTCCGCAAGTCCTACCCCGGTGACGACCTCGACGAACGCGCCGTCTTCGCGAACACCGCGGTCGACCGGATCGTCCCCAACCAGGATCCCGAAGCGGGCCTGGACGTGACCGTCGAGACCTTCTACGAGTGGGTCATCGAGAGCGAGCCGTTCGGCGGTGCGCATCCCGACATCCCCGGGGTCACCTGGGTCCCCGACCTCGAGCCCTACATCGAACGCAAGCTGTTCACCGTGAACACCGGGCACGCGACCAGCGCCTGGTTCGGGTACGCCGCCGGCATCGAGAAGATCTCCGACGCCCTCGCCGACCCGGGAGTAGCGACGAAGGTCGCCGCAGTGCTGGCGGAGACCGCATCGCTGATCGTTGCCAAGCACGGGGTCGCTGCCGACACCCAGGCTGCCTATGTGCAGAAGATCCTGAAGCGCTTCGCCAACCCCTACCTCCCCGACACCACCCTGCGGGTGGGCCGGGCCCCGTTGCGCAAGCTCAGCAGGAACGAACGCTTCATCAGCCCGGCGGCGCAACTGGCCGAGCGCGGTCTCGCCCGGTACGCGCTGCTGGAGGCCGTCGGAGCCGGGCTGCGCTTCGACGCGGCCGACGACCCGGAGGCAGTGGAGCTCCAGGAACTGGTCGGCCGGCTGGACGCGCCGGACCTGGTGGAGCGGGTGACCGGCCTGACGCCGGACCATCCCCTCTACTCCGACGTACTGGCAGTGGTGCAGGCCCGGCAAGCCCGCTGAGGCGTCTTTGGTAGGATCACCCGGGCCGATCGCCGGTTCCTCCGGCAACAGGGAAGGGTGTTCATGCAGCAGACAGCGCTCGCTGAGACCTTCCTCGGCGACGGCCGGTTGCTGCGCATCGTCGAGCCGCTTCCGGGCGACTCCGAAGCCATCTGCCGGCTCATTCTCGAAGCCTTCGGCGGCCGGCCAGCGGTGGACCCGCCCCCGCCAGCCCTGTTCGAGACCCCGGAGAAGGTGGCTGCAGCCCTGGACGGGGGCTTCGGCGTCCTCGCCCTTGTCGACGGTGAGCCGGCCGGCGCAGTGATCGTCAGCGTCGATGGTCCGATGGCCGGTATCCACCGGGTCTCGGTCCGCCCCGGGTACCAGCGCCAGGGCATCGCGGCCGTGATGGTCGACGTGGCGCTGGAAGTGCTCACAGCTCGTGGCGTCTGTGCTGTCGAGCTCGTCGCGCGGGCGGAATTCCCGAAGGTGGTCGGCTGGTGGCAGCGACGCGGCTTCGCCGAGGTGGAGCGGCAGGGCACCAGCCTCACCCTCGCCCGGCAGTTGCCGGTCCGCAAGGCCGCGGCCACAGCCGAGGACACCGTTGAACTGGGCCGTCGGCTCGCAGCGCTGGTGCGCGCCGGTGACCTGATCATCGCCTCCGGCGACCTCGGCTCGGGCAAGACCACCTTCACCCAGGGGCTCGGTGCCGGGCTCGGGGTGGCCGGAGCGATCATCTCGCCCACCTTCGTGCTCTCAAGGGTGCACCCGTCCACCGTCGGTGGCCCTGCGCTGGTGCACGTCGACGCCTACCGGCTCGGGTCCTTCGCCGAACTGGAGGACCTCGACCTGGAACTGTCGCTTGACGACTCGGTGACCGTGGTCGAGTGGGGTGCCGGCATCGCGGAGGGCCTCGCCGAGGGCTACCTCGAACTCGACATCAGGCGCAGCCTCGATCCCGAGGATGACACCAGGTGGATCTTCCTCACCCCGATCGGGGACCGCTGGACGGCTGCCCGACCCGAACTGGAGGCGCTGTGAGCCTGGTGCTGGCCATCGACACGGCCACCGACGTGCGCGCCGGCCTGGCCAGGGACGGCCGCGTCGTCGCAGCCGATGTGGTCGCTGACCGGCGGGCGCACGCCGAGCAACTGCTGCCCCTGATCCGGCGGGTCCTGGCAGCCGCCGGCGCAACCCCGGCCGACGTGACCGGCATCGTGGTCGGCGTCGGGCCGGGCCCTTTCACCGGCCTGCGGGTCGGGGTGGCTGCTGCCGTCACCCTCGGTGAGGTGCTGGGAGTCGCCGTCCGGGGGGTCTGCAGCCTCGACGTCGTCGCCCTCGAATGGGCGGCCCGGGCCGACGTGCCCGGCGACGGGTTCGTCGTGGCGGCGGACGCCCGGCGCAAGGAGGTCTACTGGGCCAGGTACGACTCGGCCGGCGCCCGGGTCGACGGACCGTTCGTCACAGCCCCGGAGGCATTGCCCGACCTTCAGCTGGCCGGCCCCGGCGCCGTCCTCACCGGACGCGAGTGCTCCGGCCCGGACTCCCTCGACGCCGGCCTGATGGCTGCTGCCGGGGATCGGCTCGCCGACGCCGGCATCGAGCCGCTCTACCTGCGGCGCCCGGACGCCGAGGTGCCCACAACCCGGAAGTCCACGCTGCTGCAGCCGCGCCTCGCCAGAATGGGAAAGCCATGATCATCTCCCACGCGCGCCCAGCCGACCTGGACAACATCGTCGAACTCGAGAGGTCCGGCTTCGACGCCGCCGAGCAGTGGTCGGCAGAGGCCTGGGCGGAGGAACTCAGCTCCCCGGACCGCTATGTCCTGGCGCGGCTCGACCTGGAGGCCAGGATCATCGGGGTGGCCACCTTCAGCTGCGTCGAGGACATGGCCGACCTGCACCGCGTGATCGTGCGGCCGGAACAGCGGGGCCGCGGAATCGGTGCCTCGCTGGTCCGGGCCGGCCTGGACTGGGCGAACGCCGTCGGTGCCCGCCGGATGCTGCTCGAGGTCAGCCCGGAGAACCACGCTGCCGTGGCGCTCTACCGCCGGCTCGGCTTCGAGCCGATCTCCACCAGGCGTGACTACTACGCCCCGGGCCGGCACGCCCTCGTCATGCTGCGCCCGCTGCGCGACGGCGACGCCTGGGCCGTGGAGTGCGCATGAACGGCGGCCCGCTGATCCTCGGCATCGAGTCCTCCTGCGACGAGACCGGGGTCGGCATCGTCCGGGGCAACGAGCTGCTGGCGAACGAGGTTGCCTCATCGGTGGCGGAACACGTCCGGTTCGGTGGGGTGGTTCCCGAGGTGGCCAGCAGGGCCCACCTGCAGGCCCTGATCCCGACCCTGCGGCGGGCGTGCGAACAGGCCGACATCGACCTCTCCGAGCTGGACGGCATCGCCGTGACGGCCGGCCCGGGGTTGATGGGGGCGCTCGTCGTAGGACTCACCGCGGCGAAGGCGCTGGCGGTGGCGCTGGACAAGCCGCTGTACGGGGTGAACCACCTGGTCGGGCACGTCGCTGTCGACCTGCTCGACCACGGGCCGTTGCCCCAGCCCTGCGCAGCCCTGCTCGTCTCCGGCGGGCACACGTCGCTGCTGGCGGTCAACGACATCACTGGCGACATCGTGGAGCTGGGCGCGACCATCGATGACGCCGCTGGCGAGGCCTACGACAAGGTGGCGAGGCTCCTCGGGCTGCCGTACCCCGGTGGTCCGGTGATCGACCGGGCAGCTGCGGAGGGCGACCCGAGGGCGATCGCGTTCCCGCGGGGCCTCACGGCCAACAAGGACCAGGCCCGGCACCGCTTCGACTACTCGTTCTCCGGGTTGAAGACCTCGGTGTCCCGCTGGGTCGAGACCCGACGCCGGGACGGGTTGGACTTCGCCGTCGCCGATGTCGCGGCATCCTTCCAGGAAGCCGTCTGCGACGTCCTGACGGCCAAGGCTGTCGACGCCTGCAACCACCTCGGCACCGACCACCTGTTGCTCGGTGGCGGGGTCGCGGCCAACTCCAGGCTGCGCGAGCTGCTCCAGGAGCGGACGGCGGCGGCGGGGATCACCCTGCGTCGGCCGCGCCCCGCCCTCTGCACCGACAACGGGGCGATGATCGCAGTGCTCGGCGCCCAGGTGGTCAGCGCCGGGCTGCGTCCCTCCTCGCTGGAGATCGGCGCGAACTCCGGACTGCCGGTCAGCACCGTCCTGGTCTGAGGGGCTGACCCGATGTACATGCCGATCATCGCCACGCTCGGCTACGTGGTCGCCGACGGCAAGGTGCTGCTGGTGCACCGTGGTCGCGCCGGCGACACGCACGCCGGCAAGTGGAACGGCTTGGGCGGCAAGCTCGAACGCGACGAGAACATCCTCAGCTGCCTCCACCGGGAGCTGCGCGAGGAGGCCGGCATCACGGTCACCTCTGCCCGGCTCCGCGGCACCGTGTCCTGGCCCGGCTTCGGCGTCGGCGGCGAGGACTGGTTCGGCTTCATCTTCATCGTTGACGGCTTCGATGGCACGCCCCCGGCAGCCAACGAGGACGGGCCACTTGCCTGGCACGACATCGACCGGCTCGACCGGTTGCCGATGTGGGCCGGCGACCGTCACTTCCTGCCGCTGGTCTTCGGTGACGGCCCGGTGTTCCACGGCCTGCTGCCCTACGTGGACGGGGATCCGGGCAGCTGGAGCTACACCGAAGCCTGATCCACCGCTAGCGTGTGCGCATGATCGGCCTCCCGTTCGCCTGCAACGGCCTGGTGCACGGCCTGTTCATGGGCCTTGGCATCGTGGCGGGCCTTGCCCTGTTCGCGTGGGAGCTCCGCCGTCGCGGCCTGCACGACGACCGGCTGTGGGTGGTTGCCGGCACCAGCCTCGCCCTCGGCGGGGTGGCCTCCCGCATCGGGACGTGGTGGCAGCAGTTCGATCCCACCCAGAACCAGTCCATCCTGCAGTGGTGGAGCGATGGCAACCGCAGCGTGCTCGCAGCGCTCGTCGGTGCCTGGCTCGGCGTCCACGTCGGGAAGCTGATCACCGGGTACAGGGCCTCCACCGGCGACCTGTTCGCGCCCGCCGTGGCCCTGGCCATGGTGATCGGCCGGATCGGCTGCCTGCTCACCGAGCTGCCCGGGCACCCGACCGGGGGTGGCTGGGGGATCGTGCTCACCCCGGAACAGGCTGCGCTCATCGGTGGCCCGGCCGGGGTCGGGCTGCACCCGACGTTCGCTTACGAGATCGTCTTCCAGGCTGCGGCGTTCGCCTGGCTCTGGCGCAACCGGGACCGCCTGCCCCGACCCGGTGACCTGTTCATCGGCTACGTCACCGGCTACGCGCTGTTCCGGTTCGGCGTCGAGTTCCTCCGGGCGAACGAGCAGGTCTGGTTCGGGCTCACCCGACCCCAGTGGTTCCTGCTCTGTTCCCTGCCGCTGCTGGCCTGGCGCGCCAGCCGCATCTGGTGGCCGCGGCCAGCGTCCGCCCCAGCCGTCCCGGCGACCTTTGGAGGCCAACGTGACTGACCAGCAACCGCCCCAGGAGCAACCCGACTTCCAGCCGCCTCCGCAGCCCGGCCAGCAGTACCCGCCGCCGCCGCAGCCGCCGCAGCCGCCGGGGCAGCCCTGGATCGTGCCGCCGACACCGCCGAAGCACGGTCGCGGCTCGATCTGGCTTGGCATCGGGATCACCGTGGCCAGCGTGCTGGCGTGGTGGGGGGCCACTTCCGCCGTCCCGTACGACAGCCCGATCGCCGCTGCCATGAATGCGCTGATCCTGGTGCTTCCGTTCGGCCTGGTGCTGGCCGGCATCGTGCTGGCTGCGATCCCGCGGACGGCCCGTACCGGCGCCGGCATCCTGATCGGCATCGGCGCCGGGATCCTGATCGCCGGGGGGCTGTGCATCGCCCTGCTCGCCACCTTCGGGGGCTGAACCCGAACCCTGCCCGCCAGCACCGAACGAGAGAAGCCCGTGACGAACCTGCTCAACACCCCGACCCGCACGATGACGCTCGGACCGGGCCAGCCGCTGCGCGGTGACCGGATCCACGCCTACGTCACGGCGTTCTGCCCGGAGTGCCACGAGCCGGACGCCGACCTCGCCGGAGTGCAGCGGCTGTCCGGGATGCTGGTCATCCGGGACGACCGCGTCTGGCTCGAACGTGTCTGCCGGGTCCACGGCATCGTCACCACGATGTACGACGAGGACCCGAACATCCTGCGGTACCTGGAGCAGTGGCGGGCACCCACCAAGGTGCACACCCCTGACCACGCCGACAACTTCCGCCCGATCCCGGAGGCCTACGCCTACGGGTTGCCGGCCTTCCAGACCCAGCACACCTGCATCCTCCTGCAGGACGTCACCGAGCACTGCAACCTCAGGTGCCCCACCTGCTTCACCGCCTCCGGCCCGCAGCTGACCGGGGTGGCGCCACTGGCCGACATCCTCGCCAACGTCGACGCGAGGCTGTCGCGGGAGGCGGGCCGACTGGACGTGCTGATGCTGTCCGGCGGCGAACCGACGCTGTACCCGCAGCTCGCCGAACTGCTGGACGAGCTGGTCAGCCGCCCGATCGTGCGGATCATGCTCAACACCAACGGCCTCCTGATCGCCTCGGATGACGATCTGCTGGAGCTGCTGAAGCGGCACCGGGACCGGATGGAGCTCTACCTGCAGTACGACGGACCCTCACCGGAGGCATCCAGGCACCACCGCGGCGCCGACCTGACCCGGTTCAAGGAGGCTGCCATCGAGCGGCTCTCCGCTGCCGGGATCTTCACCACCCTGGTGATGACGGCGGCGCTCGGCGTGAACGACGGCGACATCGGTGCCGTCGTCCGCAAGGCGCTCGACACACCGTTCATCGGCGGGGTCGCCATCCAGCCGGTCTTCGGCTCCGGACGCGGCCAGGGGATCGACCCGATGGACCGGCTGACCCACACCGGAGTGCTGGCCCGCCTCGGCCCGCAGACCGGCAACGTCGTGCAGTGGCACGACCTGACGGCGCTGCCCTGCTCCCACCCGCACTGCTCCTCGGTCGGTTACCTGCTCAAGGACGATGCCGGGGTCTGGCGCTCGCTCACCGCCCTCGTCGGCCACGACGAGCTGCTGCGCTGGCTGGAACTCGATCCCGACAGCCTTGCCAACCGGGTCGCCGACCGGGACCTGCCCAAGCAGCTGCGGGAGCTGATGAAGACCTCACTGCTCGACCTGCTCAGCGAGCAGGCCGCACTTACCAGCCCCCGCACCGGCCAGTTGTGGAAGAACATCTGCACCCAGTGCGACCTCGGCATCGGCACGCTGGCGACGCTGGCCGCCGGGAAGCTGCCCGGCCAGGAGGACCGGATGCGCAACCTGCTGGCGGAGCGGGTCAAGCGGATCACCATCAAGCCGTTCCAGGACATCTCCACCATGCTGGAGGAGCGGCTCACCCAGTGCTGCGTCCATGTCGGCACGTTCAGTGCCGAGGGCGACCCGCAGTGTGCGCCGTTCTGCGCCGTCCAGGCCTGGGGCAAGCTCGGCGAGCAGCGGGTCAGCACCTCGAGGAAGGCATCGTCATGAGCGAGACACCAGAAGCCGCAGCTTCCCGGATCGCGCAGGGTCGCCGGCCCTCCGACTTCATCAACGGCGGCGGACAGTCCCCGGAGCCGGCGGACGCCAAGCCCTTCGACCCACTGCGGCTGTGCATCTTCGCGACCATCTCCCTGCTCGGGTGGGTGTTCGGCCCGCTGGCTGTGGTGGTCTTCGCCGGTGTCGGTTTCGCCGGCTACTGGAAGGCTCGGCAGGCGGGCCTGACCAGGTCGCGCTGCTACCTCCGCGACACGCGGCTGGTGCTGGGCTACCTGTTCCTGCTGGCAGCCGCCGGGGCCTGGGGCCTGGTGCTGCTGGTCCAGCGCTGGCTGGCCTGAGTCAGTCGGTCCGGTCCGCTGGCGGCGCCGCCACCGGCGTCACGACCTTGTGGGCGCGCCCCATGCCGAGGCCGACAAGGAAGCCGCCGAGGAGCAGTCCGAGCCCGGCGATCAGGAGTGGGAGCGTCGCCGTCTGCACGTCGGCGCTGCGAAGGGCGTCGAGGGCGAGCCACTGGCGGTAGGAGATCCAGCCGGCCCAGATGCCGCCGCCGAGACCGACCACGATCAGCAGGAAGCCGAAAACCACGCTCACCTTCGACATCACCTTCATGTCCCTGATCATAGGAGGGCCCGGGTCGGGCGGCGGCACGTAGGGCTAGGTTTCTCGTCGTGGACGCAACCCTGGCTCGCTGGCTGGTCTCCGCCGATGCCCAAGCGGCCCTTGCGGTCGCGGCGGACCAGGCTGACCCCGGATCCCTTCGCTCGGCTGAGGCGCTGCGCCGCAGATGGCCGGCCGAGCGGGCGGCGGCAGTCCTTTCCCAGGTGACGCTCCGCCGCCGGGCGGCAGCGAAGTTCGGCGAGCGCGCGCCCGGGCTCTTCTTCACCACCGACGCGCTGGAGCAGGCGACCAGGGCGGACGTGGCGAGCTGGCGGGCCGGGCGGCTCGCCGCAGCCGGCGCAACGGCGGTCGTCGACCTCGGCTGCGGGATCGGTGCCGACGCCCTTGCCTTCGCCGATGCCGGCCTGGAGGTCGTGGCCGTCGAGGCGGACCCGGCGACGGCCGTGCTCGCCGCAGCCAACCTCGGCGACCGTGGCCGGGTGCTCTGCGGGGACGCAGAGCAGCTGGCGACCGACCTGCTGGCTGATGGGGCCGCGGTGTTCGCCGACCCGGCGAGGCGGACCGCTGCCGGCCGATCGTGGCGGGTGGGTGACCTGACGCCGCCCTGGGACTTCGTGACCGGGTTGCTCGCCGGACGACTCGGCTGCATCAAGGCTGCGCCGGGACTGCCGTCCAACGTGATCCCCGATGGCGTCGCCACCACCTGGGTGAGCCATGGCGGCGACCTGGTCGAGGCCTCGCTGTGGTCGGGACCCTGGCCGGCCGGTGAGCGCCGCGCCGTCCTGCTCCCTGCTGGCGGGGAGCTGGTCGCCGGCGACCGGGGCGCTCCGGTGGTCGGCGAAGTCGGCCGGTACCTGTACGAGCCGGACCCGGCGGTGATCCGGGCCGGCGCCATCGGCACGCTTGCCGACCTGCTCGGCTGCCACTCGGTGAACCCGGGGATCGCCTATCTGGCCGGCGACGACCTGGTGGAGTCCGGGTTCGCGACGGCTTTCGAAGTGCTCGACTCGCTGCCCTTCGACGAGCGGGTGCTCCGGTCCTTGGTCCGGGACTCCGACATCGGCACCCTGGAGATCAAGGTCCGCGGCCTCGATGTCGACCCGGCACTGCTGCGGCGGCGACTGAAGCCCGCTGGCCGGGCGGCGGCGACCGTTGTCCTCACCCCGACCCCGGCCGGCGCGAGGGCGCTGCTGGTCAAGCGGGTTGCCGGAACCGGCTAGCGCTCCCGGAAGCCGGGGCCGACCTGCCCGTACCCCCAGCGCGGGCACCAGCGCCCGGGTAGCGTCTGGT
>JADLEH010000300.1 GCA_020846255.1 Propionibacteriaceae bacterium | reverse complement strand
CTGGTCGCCGTGGCCCGGCCGGCCTGGACCGAGAGGCAGGCGCCGCCGGTCGGCACCCGGCCGAGGCACTCCTCGGCCTGCGGCACACGGGCCCAGCCCTCGACGCTGACCAGGTTCGGAACGCCCCAAAGGGGCTTGCGCCAACGCTCGGTGTCGGGCCCGAACGGCCATTCCGGGGTGCCGAACAGTGCCTCGGCCAGCACCGTCACCGGGAGCGGGGCGTCCGGGTCGACCGTCAGCCAGGTGTGATCGATGAATGACCGGTGGAGCTCGTTGGTCTGCCGCACCTTCGCCGACACGGTCGTCCGCTCGCCGAACGGGTTGGACAACAGCACCACTGCCCCCGTCCGGGTGGAGGGTGAGGCCGAGGCCGAGATGAATCGGGTGTAGTTGCTGCGGGCCTCGTTGTTGTAGATGTTGGCGTCGAGGATCGCCGGGTTGCCGGGGTCCTGGTACAGCCTGATCCGCACGATGATGCAGTAGTGCCTGGACTCGTCGGCGTCCGGGGTCCAGCTCGTGGTGAACTCGACCGTCGCACCGGCCGCGACGTTCCGCACGTCGGTGCCGAGCGAGACCCACGGCCCGTCACCCGCGGAGTACTCGGTGACGAAGAACTCCACCGACACCCCGGTTGCGTTGAAGTCGCCGTTGTTGCGCACCTTGGCCACCACCGTGTTGTCCCGGCCGGCCCAGGGCACGTTGGAGAACGCTGGATCGGCGGCGTTCCTGGCGTTGCGCACCTCGATGTCCGGGCTCTTCCAGGTCGGTCCGTTGTCCCAGGGCCGGATGCCCAGCTCCGGTCTTGCGTTGGAGCCGTAGCGGACCCGCACCACAGCGTTGTCCTCGTCGGTGGAGACCACGCTGACCGAGAGGTCGAACCCGGTGCCGGGGTCGGTGGCCTCGAAGTCGCTGCCGATGTCGAGGATCCGGCCGTCGCCGTCGGGATCGTTGGGCACGAACAGGATCCGCGGCCGCAGAATCGGCGGCGAGAAGTTCTCCGAGGTGACGTCGGTGAGCACCACCCGGCGATCGGTCGGGACGTCGTCGGAGGTGAAGCCGGCCTGCTCGGACCGGTACTCGACGTAGTAGTTCCAGCCGTCCCCGAGCCGGATCTCGATGCCGCGGAACCGTCCCGCCGGCGGGCTGCCCAGCTCGGCGGCGTGCAAGGTGATGTTCTGGTCGACACCGCCGGCGCCGGAGAAGTTGAACAGCTTCACCTGCGACGTCGGCAGCCAGCCCATCCGCATCTTGTTCGAGATGCTGAAGTGCGGCAGGGCGTCCCGGGAGCCGGCCATCAGCTCCCAGTCGCTGGTGATCCGCGAGCTCACAGTGTCCGGGTAGTCAGCGATGTCGTAGACGTCCAGCAGCCCGAGGTTGTGGCCCAGCTCGTGGCTGAGCGTGCTGTGGGTCTGGCGGCCGTCCTGGGCTGCGAAGTTGAGCGGGGCCTGGAGCCCAGCGATGTCGCCCTGGTCGGTGACCACGTTGGTGCCCAGCAGCATCCGCTGCTTGCCGATGTCGCCGTAGGGCCAGGCGAACCGGTTGCCGGCGGCCGAGGTGGCGTCCGGGGAGAACGGGATGAAGACCACCGAGTCGACGGCGCGCAGGTCGGCGGTCGTGACCACGCCGTCGTTGATGGCCTGCGTGATGAAGGCCTGCCAGGAGGTGCCCTTCGGGGCCCAGCGGGCATCCGTCACCACCCCCATCGCGTTCACGGTCTGGGTGAAGTAGCTGCCCCAGTCGTTGGGCATGGCCACCGGCCCGAAGGTGGCGTTGTTGCGGGCTGCGACGGCCAGCTGGTTGGCGGAGTTCTCGTTGTAGTACAGGCGGACCGAACGGTTGGTGCCGCCGACGTTGAAGCCGTTGATGACGTGGTTCAGGATGTCGGTGCGGCTCTGGGCAAGGGTGCCGGCCGGCCAACGGGCAGTGCTGGTGTCGACCAGCATCACCAGGACGTTCCAGGTGCCGGTATGGGTCAGGTCGCCGAAGTTCTGGGGAGCGTTGGGCCCACCGCCCCAGCCGGAGTCCCCAGCGAACCCCGTGCTGCGACCGGTGTACATCATCGACGGGCCGGCGTCGGGATCCGCCCACTCGTTGGTGACGGTGAACTCGGCCGCGGCGATCTCGGTTCCGCCGGCGGTCTCGATCATCACGACCTTGTAGGTGCCGAGGCGGCCACCGGCGACGAGGATCGGGCTCGGGTAGGCGTCGCCGTCGTCCCTGGTGTGGGAGACGATGCCGGCTTCCGGTCCGTCCGGAACGGCGAAGGTGACGTCGGCGGGGGTGAGCCCGGAGGTGCCGAGGTCGTAGCCGAGTCGCACCCAGGATGCGACGAACAGCGGCTGGTCCGGGGTGGTGATGCTCGGCTGGACGACCGTGGTGAGATCGGTCACCGCATCGACGATGGCCAGCACCTGGTCGGTCAGCACGACGACCCGGCCATCGCTGAGGCCCTGGGCCTCGATGACCGTGCCGGCCAGGGCAGCGACGTTGCCGGTGGTGAGGGCTGACGTTGCCGGCTCCCACGCCACCAGGGTGTTGCCGGCCGGCTGCGCGCCGAGGATGACCTTGCCGTCAGCGCTGGCACCGACCCGGCCGAGCCGGGCGAGCGGGCCGGAGTCCGCGCCCGGGCCGAACCCGCCCAGGCGCCGCAGCCGGGACCCGCCGCCGACGGTGTCGTTGACCGAGATCGCGGTGGCGCGGTTGAGCACGGCGATGCCCTCGGTATCGGGTGACAGCCCGTGGCGGCTGCGCCGCCCGGTGCCGACGCTGGTGGCCACACCCTTGCCGGCCACCACGGCCAGCACGGTCCTGCCGGTCGCGCTGACCGCGATCTGGGTCGGGACGCCCCGCAGGGTGCCGATCCGGATCGCCGCCGTCCCGGGGTCGTCCGGATCGATGGTCCACAGCGTCCCGTCGTCGCCGGCGACCGCCAGCCGGGCCCTGCTGCCGGCGACGTCGACCGGTGCGGCCGGGAGTTGCTGGTGCGCGGTCGTGGTGCCGGCGAGGTCGCTGGCGAGGACCAGGCCGTCGCTGCGGACGACCCAGACCAGGTCGCGGGTGTTGTCGACGTGCATCCCGGCCAGGCCGGGCTGGGTGAGCAGAGTGGTGATCATGCCGAGCGCCTCCTCAGGTGGATTCCTGACCTTGGGAGGGGAGCGACGGCCCCGCGGATACCCGGGCAGCAGAATTGCGGCGGGTGCGGCTCAGCCCAGCGGGAGCCAGCGCCCGCCGCGGCGGCGCCGGATCCACAGGCCCGCCGTACCGGCCACGAGCTGGACGGCGTCGCGGGCGCCGACGGCGGCCATCCGGGCCCTCGCGTTCTCCTCGGCCTCGCTGGAGTCGGGCACGGTGAACCGCAACCGGATCCGCGGAGTGCCGCCGGTCACCGCGACGTCGGTGGCGTCGATGTGGAGGCCGCCCAGGGCGGAGCTGGCCGCGGCCATCACCTCCTCAGGACTGCGACCAGGTCGGAGGTCGCCGATCTCCAGCTCGAGGCGGAACGAGGGCATGCCGCCGAGTGTACGGATTCGGCAACGGAGGTGGCCGACGACCCGGGGGGCTTACCCCGACCCCCCTGGCCGGGCCATACTCCGGTGCCATGGGACGCGACATCGAGGCGGTCACCTACACCCGCGAGCAGCGCCAGCGGTATCGCGACAAGGTGAAGCTCTGCCTCGACGTGTTCGAGCAGATGCTGGCCACCACATCGTTCGAGTTCGACCAGCCGATGACCGGGATGGAGATCGAGCTCAACCTCGTCGACGACGCCTATCTGCCGAAGATGGACAACGCGGAAGTGCTCGCTGCGATCGCGAACCCCGAGTACCAGACCGAGCTGGCCCGGTTCAACATCGAGTTCAACGTCTCCCCCCGGCCGCTCAACGGGCGCAGCGTCGCCGAGCTGGAACGCGACCTGCGGGCCTCGCTGAACGAGGCCGAGCGGCGCAGCGCGGAGCTGGGCACCCACATCGTGATGATCGGCATCCTGCCGACCGTCATGCCAGAAACCTTCGAGGGCGACTGGATGAGCGCCAACGCGCGCTACCAGGCGCTCAACGACGCGGTGCTCGCCGCACGGGGCGAGGACATCCACCTGGACATCGTCGGACCGTCGGGCGAGCGCCTGTTGCGCTACGCGGACTCGCTGGCGCCGGAGTCGGCCTGCACCTCGATGCAACTGCACCTGCAGGTGATGCCGAGCGCGTTCCCGTCCTACTGGAACGCAGCCCAGGTGCTGGCCGGGCCGCAGCTCGCCCTCGGCGCCAACAGTCCCTACTTCATGGGCCGGGAACTGTGGGCTGAGACCCGGATCGAGTTGTTCACCCAGGCCGCCGACACCCGTCCGGTGGAGCTGAAGAACCAGGGTGTGCGGCCCAGGGTGTACTTCGGTGAACGGTGGATCACCTCGATCTTCGACCTGTTCGAGGAGAACACCCGCTACTTCCCGGCGATGCTCCCGGAGCTGGACGACGAGGACCCGCAAGCTGCCTTCAACGCCGGGCAGACGCCGAAACTCGCCGAGATGCGGCTGCACAACGGCACGATCTACCGCTGGAACCGGCCGATCTACGACATCGTGGACGGGCGCCCGCACCTTCGGGTGGAGAACCGGGTGCTGCCGGCCGGGCCGACCATCGTGGACACGCTGGCCAACGCCGCCTTCTACTACGGCGCCCTGCGCGCGCTGGTTTCCGAGGACCGTCCGGTCTGGTCAAGGATGGCGTTCGGTACAGCTTCGGAGAACTTCACGCTCGGCGCGCGGCACGGGATCGACGCCACCCTGTTCTGGCCCGGCCGGGGCGGGGTGCCCGCCAGCGAGCTGGTCCTGCGGGAGCTGCTGCCGTTGGCGCGCGG
>JADLEH010000299.1 GCA_020846255.1 Propionibacteriaceae bacterium | reverse complement strand
TTGCTCCCGATGTTACGGGAGCAAGCGCGCGTTTCGGGAGCTTCTGGCTGGTTGGGGCACCTGCCTCGCGGCAGGTGGGTCAGTCGGCACCCAGGTAGGTGCGCTTGACCCGGTCGTCGCCGAGCAGGTTGCGGCCGCTGTCGGAGAACATGATCTGGCCGACCTCGAGGACGTAGCCGACGTCGGCAAGGCTCAGCGCCGCCTGGGCGTTCTGTTCGACCAGGAGGATCGTCACGCCCTCGGACTGCAGCTCCCGGATCGTCCGCATGATCGTCTGGGTCATGATCGGGCTCAGGCCCATCGACGGCTCGTCCAGCATCAGCAGCTTCGGCCGGCTCATCATGGCCCGGCCGATGGCCAGCATCTGCTGCTCGCCGCCGGAGAAGAGGCCGGCCTTCTCGGTGCGCCGTTCACTCAGCACCGGGAAGAGGTCGTAGACCTTGTCCATGTCGGCCTTGATGCCCCCCGAGTCCCGTCGGGAGTAGGCACCCAGCCGCAGGTTGTCCTCGACCGACATCTGCCGGAACAGCCGCCTGCCCTCGGGCGACTGCGCGACGCCGCGCTCCACCACCCGGTGCGCCGGGATCCCGTCCAGGCGCTCCCCCTCGAACCAGATTTCGCCGGAGACCGGCTTCAGCAGGCCCGAGATGCTGCGCAGCGTCGTCGACTTGCCGGCACCGTTGGTTCCGAGCAGCGTGACGATCTGGCCCTTCTCGACGGTGAAGTCGACGCCCTTGACCGCGTTGACGCGACCGTAGGCCACCACCAGTTGCTTGACCTCAAGCATCGGCGCCCCCCTCCTCGTCGGACATGGTCTGCGGCGACCCGATGTAGGCCTCGATCACCCGCGGGTCGTTCTGGACGACCGAACCGGGACCCTCGACCAGCACCTCGCCACGCACCAGGCAGCAGACCCGGTCGCAGAGATTGAAGATGAACCGCATGTCGTGCTCGATCACCAGCACGGCAAGGCCGAGGTCGCGGATCTTGAAGATCAGGTCCTCAGCCTGCCTGGTCTCCTGCGGGTTCATGCCTGCGGTGGGCTCGTCCAGCAGCAGCAGCTTCGGGTCCGTGGCCAGGGCCCTGGCGATCTCGAGACGCCGCTGGTCGCCGTAGGGGAGGTTGCGCGACAGCAGGTCCGCAGCCCCCGTCAGCCCGACGAAGGCCAGCAGCTCCCGTGCCCGCTCGGTGGAGGCGAGCTCCTCCCGGCGGTGCCGCGGCGTGCGGAAGACAGCGTCGATGGCGTTGGTCCTGGTGCGGCTGTACATGCCCACCATGACGTTCTCGAGCGCGGTCATGTTGTGGAAGAGCCGGATGTTCTGGAACGTCCGGGCCATCCCGGCCCTGACGACCAGCCGCGGCTTGGGCGGCAGGATGTCGCCGGCGAACCGGACCTCGCCGGAAGTGGGCTTGTACAGGCCGGTCAGGCAGTTGAAGAACGTTGTCTTGCCGGCCCCGTTCGGACCGATCAGGCCGTAGATCTCACCGGGGTGGACGCTCAGGCTGACGTTGTTCACAGCTGTCAGGCCGCCGAAGCGCATGGTCACGTTGGACGCCTGGAGCAGCTCGGTGTCGGCGTCGACGTGGTGGCCTGCGCCGCTGATCACCTGGGTCATAGGTCGAACCCCTTCCGCTCCGGGTTGAAGTGGGCGTGACGGGCGATCAGTTCTTCCTCGATCTCCTCCGCCAGTTCCTCGTCCTCGGCATGGAACTCCAACTGTCGCCGCTCGTCGGCGATGATGCCCTCCGGCCGGAACTGCATCATCACGACCATCAGCAGGCCGAACAGCAGCAGCCGGTAGTCGGAGAAGAACCGCAGCTTCTCCGGCAGGAGCTTCAGGATGGTGGCACCGATGAGCACGCCCATGACGGTGCCCATGCCGCCCAGCACGACAGCTGCCAGCAGGAAGGCCGACTCGAGGAAGACGTACTGGTCGGGCGTCACCGACACGTCGTGGTGCGCCTTGACCGCACCGGCGACGCCGGCGAGGAAGGCACCTCCGGAGAACGCCAGCAGTTTCAGCCCGAACGTGTTCACGCCCATCGCCTCGGCTGCCAGCTCGTCCTCGCGGATCGCAACCCAACCGCGACCGATCCGGGAGTAGTTGAGGTTCATGAACACGACGATGATCAGTGCGATCACGAGCAGCATCAGCCAGTAGTAGTTGGCGAAGCGCCCGATGTCGATGCCCAGGATGTTGTGGGCCTCCCCGAAGTCGAACCCGAGGAAGTTCAGGTCCGGGATACCGGAGATGCCGTTGGAGCCGTTGGTGACGTTGGGTCCGTCGTTGCCGTCCAGGTTGTTCATGGTGATCCGGAAGATCTCCCCGAACGCGAGCGTGACGATGGCCAGGTAGTCACCGGAGACGCGCAGCGTCGGCGCACCGATCAGCAGGCCCAGCAGGGACGAGACCGTGCCGGCGATCAGGACGGTGACGATGAACGGCGGATGGAAGTCGATGGTCGAGAAGGCCGACTCCGACAGCACGGCGGCCGTGAAGGCTCCAGCACCGAGGAAGGCGATGTAGCCCAGGTCGAGCAGGCCGACCAGGCCGACCACGATGTTCAGGCCGAGAGCAGCCGCGGCGAAGATGAGCACCTGGGAGGCGATCGACATGTTGGCGTCCGACCCGTTCTGGGTGAACGGGAAGGCGAACGCGACCACGAACGCAGCGAGGACGAGGACCCGGTTGTTGTTGGCCGCGGCGGTGCCGAGCCAGCCCAGGATCCCGAACTGCCGAACCACCAGCACCACGCCGACCAGGAGGGTCACGAAGGTGAGGAAGCTGCCGGCGTCGGTCTGGTTGAGGGCGAACGCCGCCGCGAACAGCACCACGGCCATCATTGCGGCGATGGCGACGATCTGGAGCCACTTCGGCCCCCGGATCCGCTCCAGCGTCGGCTCGGGAGAGTCGGGCAGGAATGGTGTGGCGAGCGCCGCGAGGGCTGCGCCGGCGAGCGCGAGCCAGCCGCCGATCTCGAGATTGACGATGCCGCCGAGTTCGATCGCGATCGCGGCCAGGGCGATCAGCACGGTGACGAGGGTGGCGATGGAGGCCGTCTTCGCCGAGGTGTTCCAGGCCACAGCCTTCGCGTACCTGCCGAGCCGCTGCTTGCCCACCAGTGGCACGGCGAGCAGCAGCAGGATCAGCACCGGCAGCACCAGGAAGAAGCTCTGCAGGGGCGAGGGCTGGTTCTGCGAGACGTCATCGAGTGCCTGCGCACCGTACGACCACTTCAGGAAGACGGAGGCGATCATGAGGACCGCGCCGAGGATGCCGACCGCCCGGGCGGGGTACCGGAACCGGACCTTGGTCTCGTCACTGATGATGACCCTCATGCGCGGTCCACCACCTTTGCCCCGAGCAGGCCTTGTGGCCGGAACACCAGCACCAGGATCAGCAGCGCGAAGGCCCAGACGTCCTTCCAGGCCGAACTGCCGAACTGGCCGGGGATGAACGTCGTCGCCATGGCTTCGACGATCCCGAGCACCAGCCCGCCGACCACAGCGCCGTTGATGTTGCCGATGCCGCCGAGGACGGCCGCGGTGAAGGCCTTCAGGCCGGCCAGGAAGCCCATTCGGAAGTCGATGTTGCTGTAGTTGAGGCCGTGGGCGACCCCGGCGATGGCGGCGAGGGCTGCACCGACGGCGAAGGCCGCGACGATCACCTTGTCGACGTTGATGCCCATCAGGCGTGCGGTGTCCGGGTCCTGGGAGGTGGCGACCATGGCCCGTCCGGTCTTCGAGCGGTTGACGAAGAACCAGAGGAACACTGTGCTCAACGCCAGGGCTGCCACGGTGAAGAGGGCAGGCATCTGGATGGTCACTCCGCCGATCCGGACGATCTCACCGGAGATGCCGGCCACCTCCGGGAAGGGGATGGCGCTCTTGGCGCTCGGGAAGCCGGGGATCCAGCCGAAGAAGAGCCGGACGAATTCCTGGAGGAAGACCGATACGCCGATGGCTGTGATCAGGGGTGCTAGCCGGGGTGCGTTCCGGAGGGGTCGATAGGCGAACCGCTCAGTGAGCAGGGCCACCGAGACCGACACCACGATGCCGCCGAAGAGCATCAGCGGCAGCAGGACGAGCAGCGAGGCGGCCAGTCCCCAGTCCTTGGGCTGGCCGAGGACCATCCAGGTGGCGAAAGCCCCGAAGGCGCCGACCATGAAGATCTCGCCATGGGCGAAGTTGATCAGCTGGACGATGCCGTAGACCACGGTGTAGCCCACCGCGATCAGGGCATACAGGGCTCCCAGTGAAATCCCGTTGATCAGCTGCTGAAATAACAGGTCGAGCACTCGGCACGCACCCTTCTGCTCAGATAGACGAAGGCCCGCCGGCGCCCCACCTTGGGTGGGGCGCCAGCGGGTCGAGGATTACTTCAGCTCGCCGGTCTTCTTGGCTGCCCAAGCGCCACCGGTCACTTCGTAGACGGTGAGCACCCGGGAGACCGAGTCACCGAACTCGTCGAACCCGACCTTGCCGGTTGCCCCGTCGAAGCTCACCGAGGCCATCGCCTTGATGGTGGCTTCACGGGCCGACTTGGCGTCGGTCGCCGAGGCCAGGCTCGTCTTCAGGGCCTGGATGATGGCGTTGGCCGCATCGTAGGAGTACGCGCCGTAGGCCTCGTAGCCCTCGGCGAAGCCGGCAGCCTTGTAGCCATCCAGGAACGGCTTGGCCGAGTCGAGGGACTCAACCGGCGCGCCGACCGAGGTGGCCAGGTCGCCGTCGGTGCCGCCGAGCTTGATGAACTCGCCGGAGAAGATGCCGTCGCCGCCCATGACCGGAACCTTGAGCCCGGCTGCCTTGACCTGCTTGGAGAGCGGGCCGGCCTGCGGGTACTCGCCGCCGTAGTAGATGGCCTCAGGTGCAGCGCCCTGGACCTTGGAGATCACCGCGGAGAAGTTCTTGTCGTCCGGGTTGATGGTCTCCGCTGCCACGACCTCGCCGCCACCGGCGGTGAACGCCTTGGTGAACTCGGTCACCAGGCCCTGACCGTAGGACTTCTTGTCATGGATGGTGGCGACCTTCTTGACGCCGGCCTCCAGCAGGTACTGCGCTGCGAAGGGGCCCTGAACGGCGTCGGTGGTGCAGGTGCGGAAGTAGTTCGCGTTCGGCCGGGCCGGGGCGGTGAGGTAGTCCGCGCCCTTGGTCAGTGCCGGGTTGGTGTTGGCCGGCGAGACCTGGACGATCTTGGCAGCGTCGAGCACCGGGATCACGCTCTGCGCGACCGACGAGTTCAGGGTGCCGACCACGCCGACCACCGCATCGTCGCTCGACAGCTTCGTGGCGGCATTCTTGCCGGTGTCGGGCTTGGCCTCGTCGTCCTCTGCGGCAAGCTCCAGCTTCCAGCCCGGAATGGTGTTGGCCTCGTTGGCCTGCCGGATGGCGAGGTCGACCGAGTTGCGGATGCCAAGGCCAAGGGCCGAGAGGTCACCCGACAGCGGCGCAATGACGCCGATCTTGGCGACCTTGGCGGCGCCTGAGGCGCCGGTCGTGGCTTCGGTGCGAGCACCGCAACCGGTGAAGGCCAGGGAGGCCGCCACCAGGGCGATCCCAGCAAGTTTGAACGAACGCTTGTTCACATTTCCTCCTCGTTGGCGTCGTGTACCCGGACCCGCCAGGTTGGGCAAGGGTAAGGGCGCAGGCATATTCGAGCACCCGCATGTCTCAACTCTGTTACAAAACCGTTGTGTGCTTCGGTGTTACCGAATCGTTGCCATTTGTTGGGGTCTTGGCAAGCACCCGTGGGCCAGGACTGCGATTCGGTCGCAACGGGGGGTCCGGCTGGATCACCCGGCCGGACATCGAGCCCGCCCCCGGCCGGGGTTCAGTCGAGCAGGTCGCGGATCACCGCGTCCGCCAACAACCTGCCGGCAAGGGTCAGTCGCAACCGGCGGCCCGTCTCCGTGACCAGGCCTGCCGCCACCGCTGCCGGCACCCGGCGCAGCTCGGACGCCGTCAGGACCTCCACCGGCAGGCCGCTGCCCAGACGGAGTTCCAGCAGCACCCGTTCGGTGCGGCGTTCCTCCGGCGTGAGCACCTCGCGGGCCTGGGCCGGGCTGTCGCCCCCGGCCAGCCGCGAGCTGTAGGCGCGGGGATGGCGGAGGTTCCACCAGCGCACGCCGTTCACGTGGGAGTGCGCCCCGGGACCGATCCCCCACCAGTCGTGCCCGAGCCAGTAGGCCAGGTTGTGCCGCGACTCGTGCCCGGGACGCGACCAGTTGCTCACCTCGTAGGCGGTGTAGCCGGCAGCCACCAGCACGCTCTCGGCCAGCTGGTAGCAGTCGGCCTGGGCGTCCTCGTCGATGCCGGGGAGCTCGCCGCGCCCGATCCGGGCGGCCAGCCGGGTGCCGGGCTCGACGATGAGCGAGTAGGCGGAGACATGGTCCGGCTGCAGGGCAATCGCGGCGGCCAGGCTGGCGTCCCAGTCGGCGAGCGTTTCGGTGGGGCTGCCGTAGATCAGGTCGAGGCTGACCGAGTCGAAACCGGCCTCGCGGGCCCACCCGACCACCTGCTGCACCCGTCCAGGGGTGTGCCTGCGGTCAAGCACGGCCAGCACCCCGGGCCGCGCCGACTGCATGCCGAGCGAAAGCCGGTTGAAGCCGGCGGCCACCAGGGTGTCAAGGTAGCCGCGGTCGACCGACTCCGGGTTGGCCTCGGTCGTCACCTCCGCGCCGGTGGCGAGCGGGAAGCGCTCGCGAACCGCCCCGAGCAGCCCGGCGAGCTCAGCCGCGGGAAGCATGGTTGGCGTGCCCCCACCGAAGAAGACGCTCTGCAGCCGGGGCGCTCCGGGGAGCACCCGCCGGGCCAGGTCCAGTTCTGCGCGGGCAGCGGCAAGGTAGGCGTCCTGGCTGGAGCCGGGGGCCGCCCCGAGCTCGGCGGCGGTGTAGGTGTTGAAGTCGCAGTAGCCGCAACGCACAGCGCAGAAGGGCACGTGTACATACAGGCTCAGTGGGCGCCCGCCGATGCCGGCCACCGCTTCGTCGGGCAACGAACCGTCATCGGGAGCCGCCTGGCCCTCAGGAGGGGTCGAAGGCACGGGGTCAGGGCAGCACGAACGGCAGCGCCTGGCCGTCCAGGGCCCGGCGGCAGTCGCAGCTGGCGGTCGCGTCCGGCTCGGTGGCCGGGAGCGCAGCGATGGCGCGGGTGAGCAGCGCCTTCATCCGCTCGATGTTGGCGGAGAACTGGGCCAGGACCTCGGCGTGGGTGACCGCTTCGCCGCCGTCGACGCCGGCGTCATGGTCGGTGACCAGGCAGACGGTGGTGTAGCACATGGCGAGTTCGCGGGCCACTGCTGCCTCGGGCACCCCGGTCATGCCGACGATGGTCCCTCCGGCGGCTGCGTGCCACCGGGACTCGGCCTTGGTGGAGAAGCGCGGCCCGTTGATCACGACCAGCGTCCCGCCGTCGACCGGACGCAGGTCCGCCTCGGCAGCCCCGAGCACAGCCGCCCGTCCGCGCGGGCAGTAGGGGTCGGCGAACCCGACGTGCACCACCTTGCCCTTGGCGTGGTAGACGGTGTGCTTGCGACCCCAGGTGCGGTCGATCAGCTGGTCGGGGACGACGAAGGTGCCCGGTCCGAGTTCCGGACGCAGGGAGCCCACCGCTGCCGGTGCCAGCACCTGGCGCACCCCGACACTGCGCAACGCCCAGAGGTTGGCCCGGTAGTTCACCCGGTGCGGCGGGAATTGGTGGTGCTGGCCGTGCCGCGGCACGAAAGCCACCCGCCGGCCGGCCACCTCGCCGATCGAGATCGGAGCGCTGGGCGCACCGAAGGGGGTGGAGGGAAGGACCGTGGTGGCGTTGTTCAGGAACTGGTAGAAGCCCGAGCCACCGATGATGCCGATCTCTGCGTCCATGATGGGCAGCCTATTGGAGTCCACCGGGCATCGGCTCCCCCTCCGGCTTTCTCGAGGGCCGCCTCTTCACCGAGGGCCAGCCTTGACGTCGAGGGCCCCACCCTCGGTACTGGCCCTCGACGCCAAGGCTGGTCCTCGACGGCGGAGAGCGGCGGCGCCGTCCGGGCCCGGTTGGTGCCGAAGGGGTGACCCCTACTTCTTGTCCTTGGTGGTTTCGCCGGTGGACAGGGCTGCGACGAAGGCCTCCTGGGGCACTTCGACCCGGCCGACCATCTTCATCCGCTTCTTGCCTTCCTTCTGCTTCTCCAGCAGCTTCCGCTTGCGGGTGATGTCACCGCCGTAGCACTTCGCCAGCACGTCCTTGCGCATCGCGCGGACGCTCTCCCTGGCGATCACCCGGGAACCGATCGCCGCCTGGATGGGCACCTCGAACTGCTGCCGGGGAATCAACTCCTTAAGCTTCTTCGCCATGGCGACGCCGTAGGTGTAAGCGGCGTCGGTGTGCACGATCGAGCTGAAGGCGTCCACGGGCTCGCCGTGCAGCAGGATGTCGACCTTCACCAGCTTGCTCACCTGCTCGCCGGCCTCGTCGTAGTCGAGCGATGCGAAGCCCTTGGTGCGGGACTTCAGGGCGTCGAAGAAGTCGAAGACGATCTCGGCAAGGGGCAGGAGGTAGCGGATCTCCACCCGGTCCTCGGACAGGTAGTCCATGCCCTGCTGTTCGCCGCGGCGCGCCTGGCAGAGCTCCATCACCGTACCGATGTAGTCGGTCGGGGTGAGGATCGTGGCCCGAACCACCGGCTCGTGGACCTCGGCGATCTTGCCCTCCGGGTACTCCGACGGGTTGGTCACGATGTGCTCGGACCCGTCCTCCATCACGACCCGGTAGACGACGTTCGGCACCGTGGAGATCAGGTCGAGGTTGGATTCCCGCTCGAGGCGCTCGCGGACGATCTCCATGTGCAGCAGGCCGAGGAAGCCGACCCGGAACCCGAACCCGAGCGCGCCGGAGGTCTCCGGCTCGTAGACGAGGGCCGCGTCGTTGAGTTGCAGCTTGTCCAGGGCCTCGCGCAGCTCTGGGAAGTCGGCACCGTCGATCGGGTACAGCCCCGCGTAGACCATCGGGTGCGGCGGACGGTACCCGCCGAGGTCCTTCTTCGCCGGGTTGGCTGCCGAGGTGACGGTGTCGCCGACCCGCGACTGGCGGACCTCCTTCACCCCGGTGATCAGGTAGCCGACCTCGCCGACCCCGAGCGAACCGGCCTTCACCGGGTCGGGCGAGATCACCCCGACCTCGAGGGTTTCGTGGGCGGCCCTCGTGGACATCATCAGCACCTTCTCGCGGTGGCTGAGCTCGCCGTCGACCACCCGGACGTAGGTGACCACCCCGCGGTAGGTGTCATAGACGGAATCGAAGATGAGGGCCCGCGGCGGGGCGTCCGGATCACCGACGGGGTGCGGGATATCGGCGACGATGTGGTCGAGCAACTCCCGCACGCCTTCCCCGGTCTTCGCGGACACCCGGAAGATGTCACCCGGCTCGCAACCGACGAGGTGGGCGATCTCGAGCGCGTACTTGTCCGGCTGCGCTCCCGGCAGGTCGATCTTGTTCAGCACCGGCACGATGTGGAGGTCGGCCTCGAGGGCCAGGTAGAGGTTGGCCAGCGTCTGGGCCTCGATGCCCTGGGCGGCGTCGATCAGCAGGATCGCGCCCTCGCAGGCTGCCAGCGACCGGGACACCTCGTAAGTGAAGTCCACGTGACCGGGGGTGTCGATCATGTTGAGCACGTAGTCGACGCCGTCCACCTGCCAGGGCATCCGCACCGCCTGGGACTTGATCGTGATCCCGCGCTCCCGTTCGATGTCCATCTTGTCCAGGTACTGCGCGCGCATCGCTCGTCCGTCGACCACCCCGGTCAGTTGCAGCATGCGGTCGGCAAGCGTGGACTTGCCGTGGTCGATGTGCGCGATGATGCAGAAATTCCTGATGATCGCGGGAGGGGTCTTGCCTGGAGCGGGAGTTGGCATCACTTTCCTGGTCAGCTGGACAGCCAGCACACGATACCGTGTCCACGACCGCTACCAGATTCCCCTCCGGATCGCTCCGGCGAAATCACGGCAGCTCGATGGGAAGCCGATTTGAGGCCCCATCGTCCTCACTGGTAGAGTTCGAGATCGCGTTCTGCGCGGCGCAATATCCAGCCAAATCACCTGTGAAGAGGGCAAGCCCGGTGGCGAACATCAAGTCTCAGAAGAAGCGGATCCTGACCAACGAGAAGGCCAGGCTGCGGAACAAGGCCGTGAAGTCCGGCTTGCGTACCCACGTCCGCAAGTTCAACGAGGCCGTCGACGGTGGCGACGCTGCGAAGGCCCAGGAACTGGCCCGCACCGCAACCAAGGCGCTCGACAAGGCCGTCAGCAAGGGCGTCATCCACAAGAACCAGGCGGCGAACCGCAAGTCGGCGATCGCCGTGAAGGCCGCCGCGCTCTGAGCTTCCTCAATCGACGCCGCCCGGGAGACCGGGCGGCGTTTGTTGTCCCTGAACGCTGACCGGCCGGCGACTCCGCCTGGCCGGCCGCGACGCTGCTAGCGCTGGGGTCCGCGGCAGCCGATCACTTTCAGCACCACCTGTTCGAGCGCGAACCCCGGGTCACTGGCGGCGCCCTTGATCTGCGCGTCAGCGATCGCGACAGCCTGGATGGCCTTCGCCACGGCGACCGGCTTCCAGTCGCGGGACAGCCGCGAGAGGTCCTTCAGCTTCCACGGCGGCACGCCGATCACCCGGGCGAGGTCAGTATCGCGCAGCCGGGCATCGCGACCGTCGAGGTACTTCCCGAGGCTGCGCAGGTTGCTGGAGAGGGCGCTGGTGACCAGGACCGGCGGCACCCCCGTGGACAGCGCCCACCTGAGCTTCCCGAGGGCTCCGTCGATGCGCCCGCTGAGGACGTCGTCCGCGACCGAGAAGCTCGTCACTTCAGCCCGGCCGCCGAAGTAGCGGCGGACGGCGGGCTCGGTCAGCAACCGGTCCGGCGAGTCGTCGAGCAGTTGCCGGATGGCCGCGACCAGCGAGCGCGGGTCGGAGCCGACGGCGTCCACCAGGGCAGCCGCTGTGGCCGCGTCCACCTTGCCCTGCTGCCGCCGGGTCTCCGCCGAAACGAACTGCGGCAGGTCCCAGGCCTTGATGGAAGGGCAGTCGACGATCAGTGGCCGCAGCTTGCGGAGCCGGTCGAGCACCGCCTTCCCCTTGTTCCCACCAGGGTGGACGAGGGCGAGCGCGAGGTCTGACCCGGGGTCACCGGCCATGGCCACCAGCTGGTCGGCCAGCTCGGCCGGCAGTTCACTGAGCTCGGTGACCACCAGCACGGTGGCGGCGGCGAACAGCGAACCGCCGGCGGCCTCGGCAAGGGAGCCGGCGTCGACCGCCCCCGCCTCCAGCCTGACAACGGCGGCATCGGCGCGCTCGGCGACGGCCCGGGCAACGAAGTCGGCCACCGCCCGCTCGGCCAGCAGCGACTCCGGCCCCGTGACCAGCAGTACATGCCCGAACGGACTGGTTTCCTCCACGGGGGCAAGCATGCCAGTAGCCACCCCCCGACCTCACCCGCTGCGCTGGGTGGTCACCTGGAGCCGGCCGTCGACCAGCGCAACAGCGATCGAGCCGTTCAGGTCGGTGCGGAAGACCCGGGCGCCGGTGCCGGCAACGGTCTGGATGGTGCGGGCCGCGGGATGGCCGTAGTCGTTGTCCCTGCCGACGCTGATCAGGGCAACGCTCGCCCTGGCCCCGGCGAGGAAGTCGGCGGACTGGCGACCGGATCCGTGGTGCGGCACCACCAGCACCTGGGCGCTGAGGTCTGGCACCGTGGCGACGGCGTTGGCCTGGCCGGACTCCTCGACATCGCCGGCCAGCAGGACCCGCAGGCCGCCGGTGCTCACCCGCAGCACCAGGGAGCTGTCATTGGCGTCCGCGGAGTCCTCGCCTTCCGGGCCGCCGCCGATCAGCGGTCGGAGGGCCAGCACCGCCACCTGGACCTGGCCGGCGGCAACCACCGTCCCTGGCCGGGCCACCGTTCGGGGGGCTGCGCCGACGACCGCCAGCACCTGGCGCCAGCCCGAGGCCGGCTCGGTGATGCCGGACACCATGAGGTTGTGCACCCGGCGGCCGGCCAGGACCCCGGCAAGGCCACCGATGTGGTCGGCGTGGAGGTGGGTGAGGATCAGCCAGGGCACTTCGGTGACCCCGAGCCCGTCGAGGCACCGGTCCACGGCGGACGGCTCCGGTCCGGCGTCCACGACGATCGCCTGGGCCGGCCCGGCGCGGATGACGGTGGCGTCGCCCTGCCCCACGTCGCAGCTGACCAACTGCCACTCCCCCGGCGGCCACCCCGGTGGTGTCCCGGGCCGGAACAGCACCCAGACCATGGCCACGGCCAGCAGGATCACCAGCCACGGCCGCCGCCACAGCAACGGCAGCCCGGCGAGGACGGTGGCACAGGTCAGTGCCAGCAGCCCGGTGGCGACCGGGCCGGCCGGCCAGCTGATACTGGCGCCGGGCAGCGCACTCCCGGCGGCTGCGATCCAGCACAGACCCTGCGCGAAACCACCTGCCAGCCAGCCGAGAACCCCAGCAAGGCCGGGACTCGCGACCGAGACTCCCGCGGCGAGGAACCCGAGCACCGTGCCAGGCCCGACCAGGGGGCCGGCGACCAGGTTGGCAACCACCCCGACCAGGCTGAGCTGGCCGGAGATGGCGGTGACGATCGGCTGGGTGGCCAGTTGGGCCGCGACCGGCACCGTGATCGCTTCTGCCAGCCAGCCGGGCAGCCACGATTCCAGTACGCGGGCCCAGCGCCGGGCCCAGAGGATGATCCCGGCACTGGCGAAGACCGAGAGCACGAACCCGACCGAACGCCCCAGCCATGGGTCGACCAGCAACAGCCCGATCACGGCCCAGGACAGCAGTCGCAGCCCGAGCCGGGTGCCACCCCAACCCAGCGCGGCCAGTCCGACCAGGCCCATCGCCGCAGCACGCAGCACGCTCGGCTCAGCCCGGCAGAGCAGGACGAAGGCCACCACCCCGGCCAGGGCGATTCCGCGCCGCCACCAGCCGACCACCCCCACCCGGGAAGCGCCCCAGAGCATCGCCGCAAGGAGGAGCGTGAGGTTCGCGCCCGACACAGCGGTGAGATGGGTCAGCCCAGTGGTCCGGAACTGGTCCCGCAACGCCTCGGACATGTCTTCGGTGTCGCCGACCACCAGGGCGGGAACGAGTGCCCTCGGGTCCGCCGGAAGGCCGGAGACCGCGGTCCGCAGGCCGGCCCGGACGGTGCTGACCGCAGCGTCGACCGGACCGGGAGGTGCAACCACGCTCGGGGAGGCCCGGGCCCTGGCCCAGGCGCTCACCGGCTCGTCTGGGGCTGCCGGACTCAGCCGGACCACAGCCTGCACGCTGGCCCCCGCTGGGACCGCGGCCCACTGCGGAACCAGCCCCCCGGAAGCGCTCAGCCGCACGGTGGCGCCAGAGACCCATTGCTCCCCCCGACCCTGAACGCCGGAGAGGACGGCGTCGGCCAGCCAGACCGGCCCGCCCCGACCCCGCTCCGTCACCCTGCCACCGACCACCCTTGCCTCGATCGTGACGACGGCACCCTGGCTGGCCCACTCGGCCACCGGGCCCTGGGCGTTGCTCCATACCCGGACCGCACCGATCCCGGCAGCCAGCAGCAGGGCCAGACCGGCTCCGCCGGCCAACCAGTGCCGCCGGCGCCGGCTCAAGCCGCCGAGCGCGAGGGCGGCCACCGCGACGATGCCGAGGAGCACCGCGGAACCGGAGGTGCCCGCCCAGATGCCCACCCAGGTGGCGCCGGCGAGCACCGGGCCTCGCCAGTCCCAGGGGTCGATCCCGCCACCGTCCGGGCCCTCAGACCCGGACATTCGGGGCGATGTCGGCATAGGTCTTCGGACCGATGCCGTCCACCTCCTGCAGTTCGGTCACCGAGTTGAACCGGCCGTGCTGCTCCCGCCAGTCCAGGATCCGCTGGGCTGTGACCGGCCCGACTCCCGGCAGGGTGTCCAGCTGCTGCAGGGTCGCGGTGTTCAGGGAGACCTTCGCAGGCGCCGAACCGGAGCCGGCGCCGGCCCCGGCACCATCGCCGCGCACTTCCCCGCCGGGCTTGCCGCGGGTCCCGATCACCAGCTGTGACCCGTCGGCGACCACGGCGGCAAGGTTCAGCTCCCCTGGGTCGGCGGCAGCGGTCAGGCCGCCGGCGAGGGCGATTGCGTCGGCTACCCGACCGCCCTCCTCGAGCTCGACCAGCCCGGGCCGCCGGACTGCTCCCAGTACGTGGACGAGCACCCGCAGTAACGGCGTAGCGCTCGGGGTCGGGCTGGACAGCACCGATGGGACGGCGGCGACGGCCACGGGAGTGGATCGCGCCTGGAGCAGGCTGTAGGCGGTCCAGCCACACCCGACGAGCAGCACCACCACAACGGCTGCCAGGTGCTCCCTGGTGAATTCGGCGACGCGGCGGGCCGCTGCCCCGGCCAGGCTCCCGAAGGACCCTGCCTGCGGCGCTGCCCGCGCCGGAGCGTGCGCTGGTCCGCCGTCCGGAGTCGGGGATTCGGACACCGGTTCGGCAGCTCCGGGACCTGGGTCGCCCGTCGGGTCGCGGGCGTCGTCGAGAGCGGGAATCGCGTGCCGGGGCCGCACGTCGGCGAGGAGGGCCTCCAGCCGCTCCCTGACCACATCGCTCAACACCGGATCTGGCGCCACCTTCATGTCCGGCACTATCGGCAGCCCGGCCGGTAAAGGTTCATGCTGCCCGGGAACTGTGGACAGCCAGGTCCGACAGCCGGGGTTACCCACAGCCCGGGTGCGGAGCGATGTGCCCGGCGGGTTACCCTTGAGTCCCGCCCCGGACCTGCCGGTGGCGCCCGTTGCGGTCCAGACCGCCGAAGCGACAGGAGCCACATGGCCACCCAGATCGACCTTGCGACCAGCCCGGCGAAGCACGGCGGCTGCGGCTGCGGGTGCGGCACCAGCGAAGCCACCCCGGAGCTCGTTGTGTCCACACTGCCCAAGATCATCCGGCACGGCGCCATCATCGGCGGCCTGACCAGCATGAAGCCGGGCCAGAAGCTTGTCCTGGTGGTCAGTCACGATCCGCTTCCGCTGCTGACCCAACTCGACCGGGTCGCCCCGGAGGCCTTCGACCTCGCCTACCTGGAGCGTGGCCCGGAGACCTTCCGGCTCGAGTTCACCAAGCGCTGAGAAGGCCCCGCCGGGGCCGTTTGCCCCGGCAGGGAGGCTGGGATGGTGAAAGCAGCTAAGCGTCGCAGTGGCCGAGGCCGGAGACTCCGGCTTGCCGTCAGCACGGTCCTCGCCCTGATCGGCGCCACGCTCCTCCTGCTCACCCTCGTGCCCGAGTTGCAGTCGCGGCACCACTGGCTGGCGATGGCAGCCTCCTTCGCTCCCTACGGATGGCTGTGCTGGCTGGTAGCAGCTCTGCTCGGCCTTGCCGCTACCCGGGGAAGGGCCCGCCTGCTGGTGCTACCCCTCGGCCTCGGCCTGGCCGCCCACAGCCTGGTGCTCCTGCCCTACCTTCCAGACACGCCCACGGCCTCCGCCGGGCAGACAACCCTCAACCTGGTCGCGATCAACCTCCGCTTCGGTCTCGGCGACCTGGACCAGCTCGCTGTCGAGATCGACCGGGCGAAGCCGGACGTGGTGGTGCTGACCGAAGTCACCCGGTCGAACGCGAAGGCGCTGCGGCAGAAGGCCTGGCGGGACCGCCTGCCCTACCGGATGGGTACCACCGGCGATGACTACAGCCCGACGACCGGGATCGGGGACGCCGGCGGCACCATGGTCCTGGCCCGGGTGCCGCTGACCGGGCTCGGACGGGCCAAGGACACCAGGTTCACCAACCTTGCAGTGCGGGTCGACCTGCCGGACCACCCGTTCGTGCTGGTGGCGGCCCACCCGGCCAATCCGCAGCACGGCCTGAACCCGTGGCTGCGCGACGGCCAGTCGCTCGCCCGGCTGGCAGCGGCCCACGCCGGCGAGCCGATGATCATCGCCGGCGATCTGAACGCAACGGCCGAGCACCTGACGCTCCGGGAGCTCGAGTCAATGGCCGGCGTCACCGACACGGCAACCGGCCGTGGCTGGCACCCGACCTATCCTTCCGACCGCTGGTACCCGCCCCTGATCCAGATCGACCACGTCCTGACGTCGCAGCAGTTCACGGCCACCCGGTTCGAGAGCTTCAGGGTTGCCGGAACCGACCATCTCGGCCTGCTGGTCGAGCTGGCCGTGTCCTGACCGATCACGCCGGGACGATGCTGACCAGCTTCGGCGCCCGCACGATCACCTGACGCACTTCGCGTCCGGCCAGTGCCCGCTGCACCCCGGGATCGGCCAGCGCCACACTGGTCAGTTCCTCGGTGCCGATGGACGGCGGGACGTCGAGCTTCGCCCGTACCTTGCCCTGCACCTGTACGACGCAGACGACCGAGTCGCTGACCAGCAGCGCCGGGTCGACCTTCGGCCAGGATGCTCCGGCGACGGCAGGGGCGTGCCCCAACGTCTCCCACATCTCCTCGGCGACGTAGGGAGCCACTGTGCTGAGCGCGATCGTGATCGCCTCCACGGCTTCGCGGACGGCCGGGTCGGCCGGACCCGCACCGCTGTCGATCACCTTGCGGACCGAATTGACGAGCTCCATGATCCGGGCCACAGCAACGTTGAAGCGGTGCGTGTCGAGGGCTTCGGACAGCTCTGCGACCGTCCGGTGGGTTGCCCGCCGCAGCGAGAGGTCGCCGGTGGCTGCGTCGGTACCGACCGGGCTGGCCACGTCCTGGGCCAGCCGGTAGGCGCGTTGCAGGAACTTCAGTGAGCTTCCCGGGGACATGTCGGCCCAGTCGATGTCGTCCTCCGGCGGACCGGCGAAGACGACTGTGGTGCGGATCGCGTCCACACCGAAGGCATCGATCTGCTTGCCCAGGTCCACGCCGTTGCCGAGCGACTTGCTCATCGCCTTGCCCTGGTTGATCACCTGACCCTGGTTCATCAGGGCTGTGAACGGCTCACCGAAGTCGACCAGTCCCAGGTCCTGGAGCACCTTGGTGAAGAACCGGGAGTACAGCAGGTGCAGGATGGCGTGCTCGACGCCGCCGACGTACTGCGCGACCGGCATCCACTTGGCCACCTCGGCCGGATCGAACGGGCCTTGGGTGTAGTCGGGCGAGCAGTAGCGGAAGAAGTACCAGGACGAGTCGACGAAGGTGTCCATGGTGTCGGTGTCCCGCTTGGCCGGACCGCCGCACTTCGGGCAATCGGTGTTGACCCAGTCGGTGGCCGATGCCAGCGGGCTGGTGCCCTTGGGCTGCAGGCTGGCGCCACGCAGGTCGGGTAGGGTGACGGGGAGCTGGTCGTCGGGCACCGGCACCTCGCCGCAGGACGGGCAGTGCACGATCGGGATCGGGCAACCCCAGAACCGCTGCCGGCTGAGCAGCCAGTCGCGCAGCCGGAACGTGACCGCGGCCTCGCCGCGGCCGTGCTCGGCCAGCTGGGCCGTGATGGCTGCGATCCCGGCCTTCTTGTCGGCCAACCCCGCCAGGCTCGGGGAGTTCACGTACGCCCCATCGCCTGGGGTCGCCACCCAGGTCTGACCGGGGTCGGGAAGGCCGGTCTCGACAACGACCCGCACCGGCAGGTCGAAGGCGTGGGCGAAGTCCAGGTCGCGCTGGTCGTGCGCCGGCACGGCCATGACCGCGCCGGAGCCGTACTCGGCCAGCACGTAGTCGGCGGCGTAGACGGGCAGCAGCTCGTCGTTGACCGGGTTGACGGCGTGGACGCCGAGGAAGACACCAGTCTTGGGACGGTCGGAGGACTGCCGTTCGATCTCGGTTGCCCGCTTGGTGGCCTCCAGGTACTCCTCGAACGCCGGGCGCTGGGCATCGGTGACGATCTCCGCCGCGAGCGGGGCCTCGGGCGCCACGACGAAGAAGGTGGCCCCGAACAGCGTGTCCGGACGGGTGGTGAACACCCGCACCGGCTCCGGGCGGCCCTCAATGGCGAACTCGACCCAAGCACCCTCGGAGCGGCCGATCCAGTTCCGTTGCATGGCCAGAACCCGGTCGGGCCAACTGCCCTCGAGCTGGGTCATGTCGTCCAGCAGCCGCTGGGCATAGTCGGTGATCTTGAAGTACCACTGGTTGAGCTTCCGCTTCGTCACCACGGCGCTGCAGCGCTCACACAGGCCCTGGACCACCTGCTCGTTGGCCAGGACGGTCTGGTCGTTGGGGCACCAGTTGACGTAGCTGTCCTTGCGGTAGGCCAGGCCCTTCTCGAAGAAGCGCAGGAACAACCACTGGGTCCAGCGGTAGTACTCCGGGTCGGAGGTGTGCACCCGCCGCGACCAGTCCAGGCTCAGCCCGTAGCGCTTGAAGGAGCGCGCCTGGGTCTCGATGTTGGCATACGTCCAGTCCGCGGGATGGGCGTCGCGTGCGATGGCCGCGTTCTCGGCCGGCAGCCCGAAGGAGTCCCAACCGATCGGGTGCATGACGTCGTAGCCCAGCAGGCGCCAGTAGCGGGCGACCACGTCACCCATGACGAAGGCCTCGGCATGACCCATGTGCAGGTCGCCGGACGGGTAGGGGAACATGTCGAGCATGTAGCGGCGCTCCCTTGACCCGTCATCGAGGGGGGTGAAGGTGCGGTCCTCCTCCCAGAACCGCTGCCACTTCTCCTGCGCAGCGGCAGCGTCGTAGCTGACTCGTTCCCGTTCGGTGGTCACTTCTCGATCTCCTTCTTCGTTGCACACCCGTCAACCGGCATGAAAAAACCCCCGCGGGCCGTCAGGCTCGCCAGGGGCCGCCGCGACTCTGGAGAAGTCGCGGCTACGGAAGCAGCAGGGATGCGCCATGCACGGTGAAATGGTAACCGATTCCCCGACGCGACCGCTCCGGGCGCCCACCCGCATCCGGTTACGGGTCGATCGGCTAGGAACAATTGGGTACTCCGCTGTCCGATTTCCGCTCATCCGCAGCACTTAGGAAAGCCTCACCTAGCTTGCGACAAGGGGTTTTACCGAAAACAATCGACTCATGGCGATCACTGTCATTGGCACCGGACCGGCGGTCGAGTCGCTTTCGCAACGACTGAACTGGCTGCGCGCCGGGGTGCTCGGCGCGAACGACGGCATCGTCTCGACCGCAGGCCTGGTCGTCGGGGTGGCCGGTGCGACCACCGATTCGGTCGCCCTGCTCATCGCCGGCCTCGCCGGCATGGTTGCCGGCGCCCTCTCCATGGCCGGGGGCGAGTACGTCTCGGTGAGCAGCCAGCGCGACAGCGAGTTCGCAGCCATCCGGCAGCAGCAGGCCGAACTGCACGCCGATCCGGAGGGCAAGCTGCGACAGCTGGCCGACCACTACGCCGAGCGAGGTCTCTCCCAGGAGCTGGCCCGGCAGGTTGCCCTCGAACTGAGCGAGCACGCCGCTCTCGACGCCCACGCCCAGGTCTTCCTCAACCTGGACGCCGAGGAGCGGGTATCCCCCTGGGCAGCCGCCCAGGCCTCGCTGCTGGCGTTCCTGGCCGGCTCCGTGATCCCGCTGGTGGCGATCGTCTTCTCACCACTGGCTGTCCGGCTCCCGCTCACCGTGGCCTCGGTGCTGGCGGCCCTGATCGTCACCGGACTGGTCAGTGCCCGACTGGGTGGCGCCCGCCCGACCCGGGCGATCGTCCGCAACGTGGTTGTCGGCAGCCTCGCCATGGGACTCACCTACGCAGTGGGCTGGTTCGTCGGCCAGCAACTCTGAGCTGATCCGAGAAGGTGGCCAGCAGCGACTCGCGGTAGTGCTCCCACTCGGTCGGCGGCATCACGGCTGCGTTCAACGAATCCAGCAGGGCTGCGAGCGGCGCGAGCGGGTCAATCCGGTCCAGCCGCTCGAGACAGACCATCTGCAGGGCACCGTCGCCGGTCTGCCACGCCGCCATGCCCAGCAGCCCCAGCGCCGCCGCCTGGTGCTCGACCAGGCTGTACCGGACGACCCGGGTCCACAGGGCCAATTGCCGCTCCGCGGTCTCCCTGGACAGTTGCCGCAGGACCCGGACCTGCACCTCCGGCAGTTCGGCCAGCAGTGCCAGCAGAATGCACTCCCCGACCTCAGGAACCCGGTCGGCCGAGAGCAGCCAGCGCAGCAGGCGGCGCCGCCCACGGACGCCGAGCCGCTGAAGCTCGGCCGCCGCCGCGGCGAACCCGACCTCCAGCCGATCGGTCTCCGCTTCCGTTGGTCCGCTGATGCTCGCAGCGAGGTCCAGCCGGGTGGCCCTCGCCGGCAGGCCGAGCACAGCCGCCTCCGCGGCCACCCGGGTCACTGCCCCGGTGATCTCCCCCGTCGGGCCGTCCGCCGCGTCTGCCCGCCACGACCTGGAGCCGACCTGAAGCAACCGCTGCAGCCGGACGACGCCGACCAGCGCAGCGCAGCCCTCGAGCACCTCCCAGGCCAGGGCATCGTCGTCGGTGTAGGCGAGGAACCAGCCGCCGGCGCCGGGGTAGCGCTCGAAGAGGCGGGTCACGAGGCCGGCCGGCGAACCGGCGCCAGAGACCGCAGCCAGATCGACACGGGCGGTCACCGTGACCCGGCCCGCCTCGATCACTATCGCCACCAGGGATTCCTGGGGGTGGAAGCCGATCAGGTAGGGCACCAGCCCGACCAGGTCTTCGATGTTGCGCACGGCCAGGCGGGCCTGGGGCTCGGAGATGCTCACGCCAGGGCATCTTCAGCAACCGGAGCCGACTCCCGCCACCCGTCCACAGCGCCGGACCCCCTGGACGACTTGTCCACAACCGCGCCTGCTGCCAGCGGGTAGCCTTGTCGCCGATGACCCAGCAACCGCCACAGCCGCCCTCCGACCAGTCGCCGCAGGGTTCGGTGCCGCTGCCCGGATGGTCGCCGGCACCACTCTCCGACGGCGCCCGGCCGTGGGTGGGCGGCGGGCCGGCCCAGGCCCAGGAGCCGGCGAACCGGCTCGGCGGTCCGACGCTCCGGTCGGTGAAGATCGACGAGTTCGCACCGCCGAGGTCCCGGTTGCCGCTGCTGATCACCCTCATCGTGATGCTCGTGGCCGGCCTGATCTGGGGCGCGACGCTGCTGCGTCCGGTGACGCCGGTGCCGGCGGCCGGCTCCACCGCGACGCCGTCACAGACCGCAGCCGCGTCCGGCCTGCCGTTCCTCACCCCCGACGAGCGCTACGCCGGCCGCTGGGAGATCCTCGAGTACCGCTGGACCGACTCGGGACTTGAGGTTGAGATCAGGATCTCGGTAGACCGCGGACCGTTCAGCTACTCCTTCCTCGCCTTCGAGAACAGCGGGGTGGACGCGACCAGCCCGGATCCGGGTTCGCAGCCGCCACGGTTCTCCGGGCTGCCGATCGCGACCGGGGAACAGGAGTCCGGCTGGCTGTTCTTCCCGCTGGACCGCGGTCCGGCGACGATCATCCTTGCCACGGCCGGCGGCAACCAGATGTCGGCCCTGCCGGTCGGTGGCTGACCCCCCGAGTGCCCGACGCGGCCCGGCAGGAAGGCCTCCTGCCGCTATGGTGAACCGGTGACGCTGCCGGAGACCGCGCTCGACATCGGCATCTTCACCGACGACTTCTACCCCGAGTCCGGCGGCGTTTCCCGCTCCGTCCAGCTCCAGCTCAAGCAGTTGAGCGCCGCCGGCCACCGGGTGACGCTGTTCGCGCCCCGGGTCGGGCTCACCCCGCCGGCGGAGTCCGCCTGGGAGGGGCTGCCGTACTGGCGGATACCCGGTACCCCCAGCTTCCTGTGCTCGCTCCAGGTGAGCCGTCGGCTGGCGCGCCGCGTCGCCGCAGACCGTCCCCTCGACGTGGTCCACTCCCACAACGAGCGCGGTTCGATCTTCCTGGCCGCCCAGGTGGCGCGGGAACTGGGGATCCCCCACGTGCACACGTTCCACTCCAACTATGTCGGCACCCACCACACCACCCCGTTGTCGTCCGGACTGAACTCACTGACCTACCTCGACTGGTCGGGGCGGTGGCTCCGGCGCGTCGCCGGGACCACCGGCGCCCCGGTCGGGTTCCCCGACGACCCGGACGCGGCGCAGGACTCGGTGTTCGCAGCCCGGGACTGGCGCAGCCTGGCCCGCCTGGCCTCGGCCGTAGACGCGTTCACCTCCCCGGCCGGCTACCTGGTCGACTCGATCATCGACGCGTCCGGCGGCAGCCTTGCCGGGAGAGGACACGTGGTGCCGTCCGGAGTCCCCGAGCCGTTCCTCCGGGCCGAACGGAAGCGCCCCCGCGGCAAGGTGACCCGGTTCCTCAGCTGCGGCCGGCTGGGACCGGAGAAGCGGGTCGACGTGATCCTGGACGCCTTCGGGCGCCTCGGCCGCGACGACGCGGAACTGCACATCGTCGGCACCGGTTCAGCGGAGGGAGCGCTGCGCCAGCAGGCTGCCCGCATCCGGCACGGCAAGGTGCGATTCCTCGGGCACTTCGACGACGGGGACCTGATCGCCCAGGAGCTCGCCGACGCCGACGTCTTCGTGCTGGCGTCCTACCGCTTCGACACCCAGGGCCTGGTGCTGGCTGAGGCCGCAGCCACCGGAA
>JADLEH010000298.1 GCA_020846255.1 Propionibacteriaceae bacterium | reverse complement strand
TGGAGGGTTGCCATGGCGTGGTTGGTGCTGGTCCTGTCCGGAGTTCTGGAAGCTGTGTGGGCCACCGCGTTGGGGAAAACCGAAGGGTTCACCCGAGTGGTGCCCTCAGTCGTGTTTGCCACCGGCCTCGCGCTGAGCATGGCTGGTTTGGCGTACTCCTTGAGGTCGCTGCCCACGGGGACGGCCTACGCGGTGTGGGTCGGTATCGGTGCCGCGCTGACAGTCGTCTACGCGATGGTCACGGGTGAAGAGTCCTTCACGGTATTGAAGGGGCTCTTCCTGGCGCTCATCATCGGTGGTGTCGTGGGACTGAAGGCGGTCCACTGAGCGGCGCCAGGCCCTCCGGTTGGCCGTCGCTGACGGCGCCTGTTACGCAGAGGGCAACGGCTCGCGCGCGGGCCGATCAGCCGCCCGGGGAGCACCACTCGCGTCCGCTTCGCGAGCCAGAGACCTCGCATCATCGGGAACGGCCCGCGGACGGCCCTGGGGGTCGATCGCAACGTAGTGGAAGATGGCCTCGGCGACGAAGGCGCGCTCCGGTTCATACACGTGCACCACATCACGGGCCCACACCTCGAGCGCGATCTCCATGGAACTGCGTCCCACTCGAATGAGCTCCGCGTAGATGCAGATCGTGTGCCCCACCGCGACCGGGCTGTGGAACACGACGTTCTGTACCGAGATCGTCGCCGCTCGCCCCTGAGCGACCTCGCCTGCCATGAGGCCGGCCGCGATGTCCATCTGGGCAAGCAGCCAGCCGCCGAACACGTCACCCCACGGGTTGGTGTCCTTCGGCATGGCGAGGGTGCGCAGCACCATGACCCCGCGAGGTGTGCGCGTGGTCTCCGTAGTCTGATCCATCAGCTCCTGGCTTCCTTCCTCGCCCGTCGGTTGAGGGTATCCCGCGCGCACCTCGAACCAGGACAAGGCTCCTTCCTGAGGTCCGGAACTCGGCTATTGCCACAATCGGCGGGCCGGGCTGGCCCTCGACGAACCGCGCCAGTTGCCCATCCGGTGAACAAGAGCCGGACGCCTCGGGCAAGGGGTCAGCTACATCAGGCGGGTGCGCGCTGCCTACGGTGAAGTGGTGGCCAGGACAATGCTGCGGGCACCGGCTGACGGCTCGGTCAACCGTTCCGCATTGCGTCGGCAAGACCGACGGCGCCGGCAAGGGCCACCACGATCCACAGGATCCCCATCACGATGCCACCGCCGATCACGCCGGTGAAAGTCAGGATCGACAAGACCACCCCGAGCGCGATCATCAGGATCGCTCCGACGCGATACCAGGTCCGGTTGAGGCCCGGTAAGTAACCACTGGGCATGGCTCTCCGCATGGGAACCGTTCAACTCTGCGCCTGGCAGCGTCGTACGGCAATGGGGAGGCTTGCCACTCTGGCTCCGGCCTGCGTTCTCCGGCCTGCGTTGGGGTCGAAGTCCGGGACTGCGATAGCGTGCGGATCGTGGTGCTGGTACGGGTGCTCGGTCCCACTTCGGTGGCCACGGATGCCGGCGGAGAGCTCACCCTCGGGGCGCGCCGCCACGCCGAGGTGCTGGCCATCCTGGCAGCCAACCACCGTCGCCAGGTCCGGGCAGAGGTCCTGGTTGACCTGGTGTGGCGGGGCGACCCCCCGCCGTCCGCCGCGACCACGCTCCAGGGCTATGTCGCACGCCTGCGCCGGCTGCTGGAGCCCGGGCGTCCGGCTTCGGCAGCATCGGCGATCGTGACGGTCGGAGACGGCTACCGCCTGGACGTGGAGACCGACGCGGCCCGTTTCGAAGCCGACGTGCGCCGGGCCGGCGACCTGGCCGGGTCAGATCCGGTGCGCGCGGCAGCGCTGCTCGCCGCCGCTATGGCGACCTGGCGGGGACCGGCCTACGCCGACATCGCCGACATCGACGGACTGGCCCCGGAGATCCAGCGTCTCGAGGAGTTGCGCGTGGTCGCACAGGAGGCGCACGCCCAGGCGCTGCTGGCCGCCGGCGAGGACGCCACCGTCGTCCCCGAGCTCCGCGCCCTCGTCGCCGAGCACCCGCTGCGCGAGCGGGGTGCGGCGTTGCTGGCAACCGCCCTGTACCGGAGTGGACGGCAGGCGGACGCGCTGGCGGTGCTGCGCGACCTGCGCGGCCGCCTCGTCGACGAACTCGGCGTCGATCCGGGTCCGGAGGTCGCCGGCCTCGAGCAGCGACTGCTCAACCAGGATGTTGGGCTGCTCCTCCGGCCGGCGGCCACCGGGGCCACAGGCGGTGACTTCGCCGGGCGCCGCCAGGAGATGGCGGCGTTGCACCGCTCGTGGGACCTGGCCATCAGCGGTGACGTCTGCACCGCCGTGATCCGAGGAGAGGCGGGCATCGGCAAGACTCGACTTGTCCAGGAGTTCCTGGACGCGGTGGTCATCCCGGCCGGTGGCATCGCCCGCTGGGCCCGCTGTCCCGCCGCGCCGGGCGCGCCCGCGTTCTGGACGTGGACGCAGGTACTGGGCGACGTGTCCGTCCCCGACGCCGGGATGGAGGCCGGTCGGTTCGCCTTTGCACTCGAGCTGGGCAGGCGGCTCGGCGAGCTTGCCCGCGACGCCGGCACCCGTGGCGCGGTGGTGGTGCTCGATGACGTGCAGTGGGCGGACGCGGATTCGCTGCACGTGCTTGAGATCGCCCTCGACGCCCTGCACAACGTTCCGTTCCTGCTGATCCTGACCGCGCGGGACGATCCGCCGCGGGCGCCGGAGGAACTGGGCTGGGTACTTGGCTCGCTGGCACGCCGGGCGGGACACGTCGACCTCCGGCTGGCCGGGCTCACCGAAGCGGATGCAGCAGCGTTGCTCGCGGGGCTCGCTGGTGGGGCACGCACGCCGAAGGTGGCGCAACGCCTGGTTGCCCGAACCGGGGGCAATCCGTACTTCCTGCGGTCACTGGCGGCGTTGGGCCCGGAAGCCGAGGTGCCGGGAAACGTCCGCGACACGGTGCGGGCCCGCGTGGCCGCACTTCCCGAAGGGGGGTCCGACCTGCTGTGCGCCCTCAGTCTGGCCGGCCGCGACCTCCCCGTCACCGTCGCCGCGGCCGCCGCCGGGCGCTCGCTGGAGGCGATCGAGAACCCCCTCGCTGCGGCACTGCGCGGCGGGTTGGTCGAAGAACCCGCGCCGGGACTGCTGCGCATGGCGCACGACATCGTCCGCGAGGCGGTGGCCGGCGACATCGGACCCACGGCCCGGGTGGCGCTGCATACGCGCCTGGCGGACGCCCTGGACGTTGCCGGGCTGGGCCGGTCCGCAACGATCGCGGGACACCGGCTGGCGGCGGCCGGCGGGTCGTTGGACGACCGCGCATCCAGGTCCGCGCTCGCAGCCGCGCGGGAGGCGCTGGCCGGAGCTGCACTGGACGAGGCTGCCAGTTGGGCACGGCGGGGACTGGCCGCCGCCACGGACCAGGGCGTGCGTGCCGACCTGCACCGGGTCGCGGGCATCGCGGCACGTCGCGCCGGACGGCTGGAGGTGAGCAAGGACGAACTGCGGCAGGAGGCGGAACTCGCCCGCAGCTCTGGCGACTGGACGAGGCTGGCGGAGGCCGCGCTGGAGTCCGTGCCGGGCGGCATCGGCGGCTACTGGTCGCTGTTCGGGATGCCCCTGCTTGGCAGCAGCACCCTCCTCGGCGAAGCCCTGACGCACCTGGATGACGTCCCGGCCCCGCTGCGCGCGCGGTTGATGGCCGCGCAGGCGACCCAGTTGGCCGGTTCGGGCCGGCCCGGGTCGGCGGAGTGGGCCCACCGTGCGCTGGGCGAGGCCGGGCATGACGTGGACGCGCGCGCACGAGCGCTGGTCGCCATCGTCTTGTCGACCTGGACACCCGAGACCGCCCCGCGCCGACTCGCCCAGGTCGAGGAGCTGCGCGCGCTCAGCGCACACGACCCGGGGTTGCAGGCGACCGCCGCCCACCTGGAGCGATGCGTGCTCCTCGAACTCGGCCGACTGCCCGAGTCGGCGCGGGCGTCCCGTCGCTTCACCGCGATCGCGCGGCGCACTCACGACCCGGACCTCGCGCTCCTCGACACCTGGTGGGAGATCGGGCTCCGGCTGCTGCGCGGTGATCTCGGCGAAGCCCGCAGGCTGGCACGAGCCGCTGCGGACGCCGCAGCTCTGGCATCCCCGGCGGCGGCGACCCTCGACCTGGTGTCGCGCTCCACCGTGGAAGGCATCGCGGCCTGGCAGGAGGGCCGGTTGGTCGACGTCGTGGGCGACGCCGCCAACCTGGCCGCGGAGGCGGACCCGGACTTCCTCCTCGTGGTAGCCCTCGGGAATGCCGAAGCCGGCAACCGCGATGTCGCGCTACCCCTGATCGACCAGCTCCTGGCCGCCCCGCCGGCCGGCCAGCGCCGAGCGGCCTGGGCTGTGATGCTCAGCTCGGCCCTGGTGGCGTTGCGGGACGCGGCACGACTGGCGATCCTGTTGCCCACGCTTCGCTCCTTCGGCCGGCAGATCGTCGTGCTGTGGCCCGGGATGGTCACCCTCGGGCCTGCCGAGCTCTATCTCGGCGGGGCGCTCGCGGCGACCGGGGACGCCGACGAGGCGCGACGCGTGCTGACCGCCGCTGTCGGGCAGGCCGACCTGCTCGGTGCACGGCCCTACGCCGAGCGCGCCCGCAGACTGCTCGAAGCGCTGCCCGGCTGACGGGCGGGCCGGCACCAGCGACGCACCAGCGACGCACCAGCACGCCCGGGAAAGCTGTCGTCATGACCACGACAGACACCATCACCGCACCTGCGGCTGCGCCCGTCTCCCAGACGATCGCCCGGCGCGAAGCCGTGCGCTTCGTCGCCCTCCAGGCCGTTCTCGGGCTCGCCGCTGCGGCGATCGCCATGAGCGAGAACGTCAACGTCCTGCACATCGACGAGGCCACCCCGCTCGGCCAGGCCGCGACCTATGGCATGGCGTTCACACCGCTGATCGCCGCACTCGCCGCACGCCTCAGCAACCCGCGCGGCCGGCGTGGCCTGCGTGGCCTGGGGTTCGCCCGCGTCGGGTGGCGCCCGCTGCTGCTGGCGTGGATCACCGGCCTCGCTCCGGTCCTCGCCGCCTACGTCGTCGTCTGGCTCACCGGCGCCGGGGGGTTCAGCGGCAACGCCGGCTCCGCAGCCCTTGCCGGGACAGTGTTGGTACTGGCGTATCTGCCGCTGGCGCTGGCCGAGGACCTCGGATGGCGCGGCCTGCTCGTCACCCGCCTCGCCCAGGTGGCCCGGCCGCGCACGGTCCACCTGGTGAGCGGTGTCCTGTGGAGCCTTTCCCACGTCTGGTTGATCGTCTTCCTCGGCGGCACGCCCGAGGGCGTGTCGCCGGTCTACGCGGCTGCGATGTTCACCGTCGGGACGACCGCACTCGGATACATCCTGTCCGCCATGCAGCTGCGTTGGGGCCTGTGGCCGGGCGTCCTCGCCCACGCCACCGTCAACGCTGTCATGTACCACTTCGCCGAACCCTCCACCGTGGTGACCGGTCCCGCCACCAACTGGATCGCCACCGAGACAGGGCTGGCCTACGCCGTCTCGATGGTCGTCGCCGCGCTGCTGTTCCACCGCTGGTTCGGGTCCCGGGCCGACGTTCGCCTCACCACCCACGGCGTGGACGCCTCCCGGGCGGCCTGAACCGTCCCACCGCTCCGCAACCCATCACCACCCGTCCGAGGTTCGTGTCGATATTGTGAGGACATGACCAGCGGGGACGACAACGCCGTCGACATCACGTTGCGTGCTTACGAGGAGGCGGCCCAGCGCTACGCCGATCAAACCCCGGGACCGGGCCCCGCATACTGCGCCTTCCTGGATCGGTTCGCAGACACCGTGGGACGTGGGCGCGTGCTCGAGATCGGAAGCGGCACAGGCAAGGACGCGACTTACCTCGAAGGGCGCGGGCTGAACGTCTCACGCACCGATGCGGCACTGGCGTTCGTCGAGATGATGCGCGCGGCTGGTCACGAGGCCCGTGTGCTCGACATCCGCACCGCCGACCTGGGCGGTCCCTGGGATGCCGTGCTCGCCCAAGCAGTCCTGCTGCACCTGGATCGCGCGCAGTTCGCCGATGCACTCCAACGAATCCGCGAAGCGGTGGTGGACGGCGGTGTCTTCGGGTTCACGCTGAAGGAGGGCGACGGCGATGCCTGGAGCGAGGCCAAGCTGGATCTGCCCCGCCATTTCACCTACTGGCGCGAATCCGCACTGCGTCCCGTTCTCGCGCAGACCCGCTGGGACGTGATTTCCCTCGACCACGTCGCCGGTCGCCTCGAGCCGTGGCTCTTCGTCCTGGCCAGAGCTGCCTGAGCGTCCGCTGATCGCAGCAAGCAGGGGAAGCTTCGCGGCTTCGTCAAGCGTCTCCATCCTGCGTGTGGGGCCGGGTCAGAACCTGAGCAGTGCCTTGATGGCGCGGCGCTCGTCCATGGCGCGGTAGGCCTCGGCCGCCTGGTCGAAGGGCAGTTCGAGGTCGAAGACCCGTCCTGGGTTGATCTCCCGGTTCATGACGCGTCCGATGAGGTCGGGCAGGTAGTCGCGGACGGGCGCAGGGCCGCCGTGGAGGTGGACGTGGGAGAAGAACAGTTCGAGTCCGGGCAGGTTGACGTCGTGGGAGACGCCGACGAAGCCGACGTGGCCGCCTCGCCGGGTGGAGCGGATGGCCTGCATCATCGATTCCTGGGTGCCTACCGCTTCGAGGGCGCTGTGGACGCCAAGGCCGCCGGTGAGTTCCTTGATGCGGGCGACGCCTTCGTCGCCGCGTTCGGTGACGATGTCGGTGGCGCCGAACTCGATGGCGAGTTGCTGGCGGGGTTGGTGGCGGCTCATCGCAATGATGCGTTCGGCGCCCAGCAGCTTGGCCGACAGCACGCCGAGGAGGCCGACGGCCCCGTCGCCGATGACGGCGACGGTCTTGTCGGGGCCGACTTCGGCGGCTTTGGCGGCGAACCAGCCGGTGCCGAGCACGTCGGAGCAGGCGAGCAGGCTTGGGATCAGGTCCGGGTCGGGCATGGAGGGTGTGGCTACCAGGGTGCCGTCGGCGAGCGGGACGCGAACGTATTCGGCCTGGCAGTTCTCGGCACCCATGGGGTGCCGGTTGAGGCAGCCGCTCTGGTACCCGGCGCGGCAGATCTCGCAGGTGTTGTCGGAGGCGAAGAAGGAGCCGACGACGAAGTCGCCGGGCTTGACGTTCCTCACGCTCGTCCCGACTTCCTGCACGACGCCGCAGTACTCGTGGCCGGCCGAGACCGGTGTGGTGATCGGGTCGATGCCGCGGTAGGGCCACAGGTCGGAGCCGCAGACGCAGGCGGCGGCGAGCTTGATGATCGCATCGCCGTCCTCGACGATGCGGGGCATGGGCACTTCGTCGACGCGGACGTCGTTGGCGCCGTGCAGCAGGACTGCTCGCATGATGGTGTTCCTTTCCTTGGCGTCACTTTTGAGCGCTGGTCAGCCGGTCGTACCCCTCCGCGGGGATCGACAGCGAGCCGAGGCCGGAAGTCGTGGCCCAGTTCCTTGTCGCGGTCGAATCCATGGGGACCATTCGACCAGCCGCCGTCTGCGTGAGGGAGTTCCGCTGGATAGGTGTACTGGCAGGGTGTGCCTCTCGGCCCGGCCCGGCCCTACCGTGGAGGGCATGGACAACCGAGCCGAGGTGCGCGAGTTCCTCATCTCACGCCGGGCCAAGCTCTCCCCGCACGACGTCGGGCTGCCCGACGCCGGCCGGCGCCGGGTCCCCGGCCTGCGCCGCAGCGAAGTCGCATCGCTGGCGGGGGTGAGCGTTGAGTACTACTCCAAGATCGAGCGGGGCGGGTTCGCCGGCGTGAGCCCGGCGATCCTGCACGCCATCGCCCGTGCGCTCCGGCTGGACGCGGCCGAGCGGGCCCACATGCTGCACCTTGCGGAGGCCTCCGAAGGCACCGGTGGGCTGCTGCGGCCACGGCGCGGCTCGGCTCGCCAGTGGACTCCGCGCCCGAGCCTGCAGTGGGTGCTCGATGCGATCACCGGGGGTCCCGCGATCATCCGCAACGGGCGGATGGACTTGCTCGCCGCGAACTCTCTCGGCCGTGCCATGCACTCCTCGCTGTACGAGCGGACGGCGGCGGGCGTGCCGAACTTCGCCCGGTACACCTTCCTCGACGAAGACTCGCATGCCTTCTACCCGCAATGGGACACCGCCGCCGACATCTGCGTGGCGATCCTGCGCACGGAGGCAGGACGCGACCCCCACGACCGGCAGCTCCAGGACCTGGTCGGGGAGCTGTCCACGCTGAGCGATGACTTCCGGCGACGGTGGAGCAGCCATGAGGTGCGCCTGCACGGCGCCGGGAGCAAGCAGTTCCACCACCCGGTGGTCGGTGACCTCGACCTGGCCTACGAAAGCGTCGACATGATCTCCGATCCCGGGCTGACGCTGACCGTCTACGCCGCCGAGCCGGCCTCCCGCACCGCGGAGGCACTCGCCCTGCTCGCCTCCTGGACGGCCACACCCGTCCGCGCAACCCCCTGAAAATCGCGGGGGCAGGGCGACGACAACTTGCGCTGATAAGGGGATTCGCCTTCACCAGGTGGCGCAGAAGCTCAGGTCAGGCCCGTTCTGTTGCACGCCGAGAGCCCAATCTCGTCGCCTGGGTACGCAAAGTGCGCTTCACTAGGCCTTTTATGGTGGAGCTAAGGGGATTCGAACCCCTGACCTTCTCATTGCGAACGAGACGCGCTACCAACTGCGCCATAGCCCCATGCCTCAACAGCCCGTACAGGTTAGCATCGCCGCGACGGCGCCACGAAACGCGCCGATCTGCCGTTCCTCAGGGCTCGCTCGGTCCTCGCTAGTCCCCTTCGAGGCTCGTGCTCGGCGGCAACCCGAGCCCGGCCACGGCTCCGATCACGGTCAGCGCAGGCGGCTCCACGCCCGCCGCCGCGGCCAGGGCTGGCAGGGATTCGGCGGTGCCGGTGACCACGCGGCTGTCCGGCAGGCTGGCCCTGGCGACGATCGCTGCCGGGGTGGCCGGGTCCAGGCCGCGGGCGATCAGTCCGGCGCAGATCTCGGCCAGGTTCGCCACCCCCATCAGGATGACGATCGTGCCCCCGCCGGTGGCGAGCGCAGTCCAGTCCACCAGCGACGCCGGATGATCGGGCCCCACATGCCCGGACACGACGGTGAAGCTCTGGCTCAGGCCCCGGTGGGTCAGCGGGATGCCGGCAAGTTCCGGTCCGGCGATCGCGGCTGAGACCCCAGGGATCACCCGGACGGGAACGCCGGCCTCGGCGCAGGCCTGCCACTCCTCACCGCCCCGGCCGAACACGAACGGGTCGCCACCCTTGAACCGCACCACGGTCGCACCCAGCCGGGCGTGCTTCACCAGCAGCGCGTTGATGTCCTCCTGCGCCGTCTGCCGACCGCGAGGAAGCTTGCCCACGTCGACCAGCAGGGTGCCTGGCCGAACCTCGTCCAGGCAGGCCAGCGGGGCCAGGTGGTCGTAGAGCACCACGTCCGCCTCCCGCAGGGCCCTCAGCCCGCCGACGGTGAGCAGGTCCGGATCGCCCGGGCCGCCACCGACCAGGATCACCTGGCCCGGCCCGGACGGGATCGCCGGGTCACTCACCTGCGGCCTCGAGGAGTTCGACGAGCCGATCCCGAAGTGCCCGGGCACGCTGCGGGTCCCGGTCGGCCTGTACTGCGATCGTGGCTCCCCGCACCGTCGCCGTCGCCGGCGTCCAGGCCGATCCGGCGCCGCCCCGGTCGGCACGCACGCAGAACGTGTGCCGAGCCTCGGCGGCCGCCACTACCCGCGCGTTCACATCCGGGTCGTCGGTGGCTGCGAGGACGTACCACGCACCGTCGAGGTCGGCTTCGGTGAACTCCCGCCGGTGCCACGTGATCCGGCCGGACTCGACCAGTCCGGCCAGGCCCGGGTGCAGTTCGGGGGCGACGACCACCACGTCCGCCCCAGCCGCGACCAGCTTCGGAACCCGCCGGGCGTGGACGTGCCCACCGCCGACCGCCACCACCCGTCGGCCGCCGAGCAGCAGCCCGGTCAGGTACGCCGGTGAGCCCGAACCGGTCGGGGTCGTCGGGAAGGGTGGTTGCTCAGGCATCGGCTCATCCGGTGGTTGGCACGTCAGGATGGCACCCTATCCGTTGGCTGTGGCGTGACCCCGCTGTCCGGGGCTGCCGCTCAGGCCAGCGGGAAGACCAGCCGGGTGACGGTCTCGGCCGGGTCGACCTCGGGTGGGCTGTCGTAGAACTCCAGCATCGAGTCGGCCAGGTCCAGGTGCTGCCCGGCGAGCCAGGGCATCAGCTCGTTGTAGCTCTGCTCCAGCAGGTCGTACGGCCCGATGTGGGTACCGATGGCGGCCTCCACAGCAGGGTTCTCGCTGACGGCGAGGCTCGCCGCGGCGACCGGACGGTCGATCCCGAAGCCGATCTCGACATCCACGGTGTCCGCCGGCATCCCGAAGTAGCGGGCGTAGGCGGGGCCGGTCACCCGACCCCCGGCCGCGGCGACCTGCGCAGCCACCTCCTCGAAGGCCGACGGGAAGACCTGGTGCAGCTCCGACATCGGCACGACCTGCCTGATCCCTGCGCTGACCCAGGGTTCGATGGTTTCCAGGTGGGGATTCACCCCGGGCATATTCGCCTCCAAGCGATACGGAAGATCCGCAGCAAACGCTACTTCCGGGGCGTCCGGCCGTCCATGCCCGGCTCAGTAACGCAGGTCGAGGTTCGTGAAGACGTAGCCGGCGCGGGTCCCGGTGCCGTCGGCCACCCCGAGCCCGGCCGTCGTCCAGCGGGGGTTCATCACCGACTCGCAGTGCCCGGACGTGCTCTGCATCCACAGGGTCACGACCTGGGCCGCGGTGTACGACTTCGGCGTCAGGGCGAGGTCCTCGCCGAACCCGCCGGTGCCGTACCCGGCGAGCTCGAACCGCCCGGCGAACGACTTCAGGCCGAAGGTCTCGTGGGCCAGCGCACCGCCGTAGGCGCCGTCGAACCGGGCGGCCAGGTCCAGGGCGTGGGAGCGGGCGAGGTCGGCCAGCTCCCCGTCCCGGTCCAGGGGCCCGACCGCTGGCATGGCGACGCCCCGGCAGACCTGCTCCGTGCCCCGGCGGAGGTTGACCTGGTCCAGCACCAACTGCTCGAAGTCGGACGGGTCACTTGCCGCCCTGGCGTAGCCGAGGGTCCCGGTGAGGGTGGCGGTCGGCGTGTAGACCTTGACCAGGTTGGCCCCGCCGAGGCTGGCCGGTGGCGTCACCCGCAGCGTTCCGGCATCGACCAGCTCGAAGGCGGCCGGGAGCTCCGGGAGGATCCCGGTGCCGTCCTTGGTCAGGCCGCCCGAAACCTGCGGGGTGACCGTGACCCTGGTCGTCCCGGCCAGGTTGGTGCCGGCGACGGTGACCGGCTGTCCGCCGGACAGGGGCTGGGTGCCCGGGGTGATCGAGGTCAGCGTCGCCGGATCGCCGGTGCTGGCCGGGTTGACGACCACCTGAACGGCGCTCGAGTAGCCCGCTTTCCGCGTGGCCGTCTTCGGCTTGTAGACCCGGTAGTAGCGATCCCGGTCGTTGCCGAAGCCGGTCGCGACCGAGTACCTGCCGGTGCTCGTGGCGTAGAACTTCTTCACCGTCGTCCACCCGGTCGAGCCGACGTAACGGCGTTGCAGGTAGAGGGTGCGGCTGGACGGCTTGGGCGAGACCGTCCCCTTGAACGTCACCCTGGCGCCAACCGTCACGGTGCTGGCCGAGGCTGTGATCGAGACGGCGAAGGTAGCGGCGCTGGCCGGCACGGCAGCCACGGTGAGGAACCCGGTCGCCAGGGCCACCCCGGTAACGGCCGCGACGAGCCTGCCCAGCAGTCGCCTACGCATTTGTTTCCCCTCCGCACGGTCGCGTCGAGTCTCGCATTGTCGGCTCGGCCCCGGACAGCCCCCCGGCGGGTGACAGCGCGGTCGTCTTCGGTTCCCGGTTTCCGGTCAGCCGGTCCCGAGCACCTGGCGCAGCCGTTCGGCGTACCGGGCCTCCTCGCCCTCGGCGTACCTCGTGCGGGGCCAGAAGAATCCCCGCAGCCCGTCCCCCTTCGACCGGGGGACCACGTGGACGTGGAGGTGCGGCACCGACTGGCTGATCACGTTGTTGACCGCCACGAACGTGCCTTCGGCACCGAAGGCCGGGCCCATGGCGCCGGCGATCGTCCGGGCAACGCCGAACAGCGGCCCGACCAGCGGATCGGGCAGCTCCAGCAGGGTCTCGACGTGGCTGGTCGGGCAGATCAGCACGTGCCCCTTGAAGACCGGACGGTGGTCGAGGAACGCGACCACCTGCTCGTCACGCCACACCTCGGCCGCGGCCACTTCTCCGGAGCTGATCTGGCAGAAGACGTCGGTTGGCATGCCCGATTCTCCCAGAATGCCGCCGGCCGTACCGGCCGGGCGCGTCCCCGCCCGGCGCAGCCGAGTCAGTCCCGAGACGGCGGCCGGGAGCGGGGGCCGTCGAACCGGAAGGCGAACGGCCCCCTCGCCGAAGCGAGGGGGCCGTTCAAATCGTTGATCAGAGTGGGGTGATGTTCGAGGCCTGGGGACCCTTGGGACCCTGGGTGATCTCGAACTGCACCTTCTGGTTCTCCTCGAGCGAGCGGAACCCGGAGGTAGCGATCGCGCTGTAGTGGGCGAAGACATCCGGCCCACCGCCGTCCGGGGCGATGAATCCAAAGCCCTTCTCGGCGTTGAACCACTTCACGGTGCCAGTGGCCATGCACAAACTCCTTCTTGTGGGTGCGATCCCGACTGCCGGGACCGACATGTTGTCCCCGCACCCCCCGATGGAGTTCTTGGCCTGGCTTCCCGGCTGGGAAGACGAGCCGGTACAGCGACTACAGAAGAAACACTACGGCATGTCCCTCCGATGGGGAACAAGTCAACCTACTGAGTTAGCGGGCGAGTCGCGCTGACCGCATCACCCCTCAGGGTTCGACGGGAAGCCTCACCTGCAGGGCGCCGGGCCGGACCGTGCAGGTCATCGCCCGTCGCCGGCCCACCGCGTCACCATCGAGCTGGGCCTCCACGGGCTGCCGGGCAGCCACCTGCACCCGCTCCGAGACCAGCCGGACGATGCTGGGATGGCCACGCCGCTTCGCCGAGATGAAGTTGAGGCCGAGGGCGAGCCAACCGGCGATCGAGTTGGGGGACGCGAGCACGGTGTCGAGCTTGCCGTCGGTGAGCGAGGCCTCCGGCATGAGCTGCAGGCCGCCGGCCAGTTCGCCGCAGTTGCCGACGACGACCGATCGCGCATGCTGGCTGACGACCCGCTGCTCCGCGGCGCGCACCCGCACCGGGAAGCCGAGGCGGAACAGGGCCCGGGCCCCCGAGAGCGCGTAGGCGACCCAGCCGACACGACGCTTGAGGCCCTCATCGACCCCGGCCATCATCTCCGCGTCCAGGCCCATGCCGGCCATCACCAGGAACACCGACGGCTCCTCCCCGTCCCAGCTCACCTCGCCGACGTCGATGTGCACGTCGCGTCCGGTGAGGGCGATGGTCAGGGCGGCGTCCAGGTCGTCCACCGGCAGCTTGAGGTTGCGGGCGAGCAGATTGCCGGTGCCCCCGGGCAGCAGGCCCATGGGTACCCCGGTGCCGGCGAGGGCCTCAGCCACGCTGCGGACGGTGCCGTCCCCGCCCAGGGGGCACACCAGGCCGGCGCCTTCGGCGATCGCCTGCCGCGTCTGGCCCTCGCCCGGGTCGTCGGCCGTGGTCACGTACCAGCACGGTTCCGACCAGCCGTGGCGGGAGCACAGCCGGGCGAACCCGTCCTTCACCGAATCCAGGTCGTCGAACTTGGTCGGATTGACCACGACGGCCCAACGCTCGGACGGCGGCACACTCGAGCCGCCGCCGCCGCTGGACTGCCCGGCCGGCTGGCCGGTCGCTTCACTCGTGTTCACTCTGCCTCCCCCGCGCGACTGTAACCGTGGGCACCAACCCTCAGGTTGTGGAGGCTGCGTAGATCGAGTCGATCGACGCAGCCAGGGCCGCATCGAACTCAGCATCCGACATCGACACCAGCAGCCCCTCCGTGAGCGCACGGCTGAAGCTGGCGATCAGGCCGTTGTTGGCGGCGAGGAGTCGATTGGCCTCCTCCCGGCTGTACCCGCCGGAGAGGGCGACGACACGCAGCACCCGGGGATGGCCGATCAGCTCCAGATAGAGGTTCGCCTCGGACGGGATGGTCAACTTCAGCATCACCCGCTGGTCAGCCGGGAGCTCAGCCAGCCGGTCGAGGATGCCGGCTGTGACCATGGCCTCAGCCACAGCCTTGTCCGGGGCGTGGATGTCGACCTCGGGTTCGAGGATCGGCATCAGCCCGGCAGCCAGGATCTGCCGGCCGACCTCGAACTGCTGGTCGAGGACGGCATCGATCCCGGTCTGGTTGCCGGCCAGCACCACCGAACGCATCTTGGTGCCGAAGACGTTCCGCGCCCTGGCGAGGCCCAGCAGCCCGTCCAGGTCGGGCATTGGCTTCATCAGCCGGACGCCGTCGGCCTCCTCGGCAAGGCCGCGGTCGACCTTGAGGAAGGGCACGATCTGCTTGCGTTGCCACAGGTAGTCGGGGACGCCCAGGCCGTCCAGGTCGCGCTCCAGCGTCCGCTCGAACAGGATGGCGGCGATGATCCGCTCGCCGGTGAACGACGGGCTGGTGATGATCCTGGTCCGGAAGGCGTGGATCAGCTCGTACATCTGCTTCTGCGACGACCAGGAACTCGCGTCGATGCCGTACCTGGCCAACGCTCCCGGGGTACTGCCGCCGGACTGGTCCAGAGCGGCCACGAAACCTTGGCCCCGCCCGACCTTGGCGAGCTGCGCGTCGTGCATGGCTCCTCCTTGACCCGGGCCGGCACCTGCCGTCACGCCGGCCGCAGGTTGCAGGCCCTTTCTTTGCAGCCTATTCCCGGTGCGCCGCCGCCGCTCAAGAACTAGGGTCGGCTCATGAGGACCAACACTGCACTGCAGGTCATCTTCGCCTTCTTCCTCGGCCTCGTGGTCGTGGCCTTCGTGGGGATCGGCGTCAACACGTTCTATCCGGAGCCGAGCTACGTTGACGGCCGTCCCGAGCAGTTCGCCAGTTGGCAGCTGACGACGGGAGTCATCCTGCTGATCTGCGCGACGCTCATCCTCGCGGTCTCGCTGTTCCTGCCGGAGAGCCAGGGGGTGCTCTCCAACGGCCTGCTGCTCGGCGGTGTGTTCACGATGGTCTACGCGGTCGGCATGACGGTCAGCGCCAACGCCAGCGTCCTGAGGTTCGTTGTGGTGGCGATCGCGCTGGCTGTGACGATCGCGATCGGCTACCTCAAGTTCGTCCGGGGCCGGGCAGCGGCAGCAGCTGCCGGAGCAACGACCCCCGCCGGGCTGCCCGGCGAGTTCGGGGAGCGGCTCGCGGCCGTCGAGCGCAAGCTGGACGCTCTCGGGAGGGCCCTCCAGGGCTGATCGTCATCCCTGCGAAACGCAGAACCTGCTTGAATCCGGGAATGACCGGTGATGCCAGGGCCCAGCGCCTGATCCGCTACGGGGGTGCCTTCTCGTCCTTCCGGCCGGAACGCGCCGCGGGCAGCTACCTCTACGACGCCGCCGGGACCCCGGTCCTCGACTTCACTTCCGGGCAGCTGAGTTCGATCCTCGGCCACTGCCATCCAGAGATCGTCCAGGTGGTCTCCGAGGCCGTCGCAACGCTCGACCACCTGTACTCCGGGATGCTCTCGGAGCCGGTCCTCGCGCTGGGGGAGGCCCTCACAGCCCTCGCCCCGGACCCGCTGGACCGGGCGATGTTCCTCAGCACCGGGGCGGAGTCGAACGAGGCGGCCCTGCGGCTCGCCAGGCTGGTCACCGGGCGCTACGAGGTGGTCGCCTTCGCCCAGAGCTGGCACGGCGTCACCGGCGGGGCCGCTGCGTCCACCTATGCCTTCGGCCGGCAGGGCTACGGGCCGCAGGGGGTCGGCACCATCGCGATCCCGGCCCCGGACCTGCTGCGCGGTCCGTTCCGGACGGCGGCCGGTTATGACTGGCGGGCCGAGCTCGACTACGCCTTCGCGCTGGTGGACCGGCAGTCGACCGGCAGCCTGGCGGCGTTCATCGCGGAGCCGATCCTCAGCACCGGCGGCATGCTGGACCTCCCGCCGGGCTACCTGGCGGCCCTGGCTGCCCACTGCCGCAGCCGCGGCATGCTGCTGATCCTCGACGAGGCGCAGACCGGGATGGGTCGAACCGGCACCATGTTCGCCTTCGAGCGGGACGGAGTGGTGCCCGACATCCTCACCCTTTCCAAGACGCTCGGGGCCGGGCTGCCACTGGCGGCCGTCGTGACCACAGCCGCGATCGAGCAGGCAGCGTTCGAGGCGGGCTACCTGTTCTACACCACCCACGTGTCCGACCCGCTGCCGGCAGCGGTCGGCCTGAAGGTGGTCGAGATCCTCCTCCGCGACCGGCTGGTGGAGCGTGCCGCGGTCGCCGGGCAGCGGCTGGCTGCCGGGCTGCGGGAGTTGATGGCGTCCCACGAGTGCATCGGTGACGTGCGGGGACGCGGGCTGCTGCTCGGCATGGAGATCGTGACGGATCGCGACAGCCTCGCCCCCGACCACGAACGCGGGGCGAGGATCACGGCGAGGTGCCTCGAGCTGGGCCTGTCGATGAACATCGTGCAGCGGCAGGGTATGGGCGGAGTGTTCCGGATCGCGCCCCCGCTGACCGTCACCGACGCCGACCTCGATCGCGGCGTCGCGATCCTTGCCGAGGCGATCGCGACTACCACCTGACCTGCTCTCACCCATCCCACCCTCTCCCCGCGACGTCGGGATTGAGGGGGTCCCGGGGAGGGGTGGGTGGGGTCAGGGGCGCACGGTGGCCAGGAGGTGTGGTTTGGCGCCGTCGCGGGAGGTGACGGCACCGGTCCAGCCGTCGCCGTCGGGCTGCCACCAGGCGCCGACGGTGGCCGGCAGCAGGATCGGCCGGGTGAACCGGACCTCGGTTGAGTAGGTCTCGGGTAGGCGTGGCTCGATCGCCGCGAGCAGCCGGGCGTGGGTCCACATGCCGTGGGCGATCGGACGGGCGAAGCCGAAGGCCCTTGCCGCCACGCGGCTGGTGTGGATCGGGTTCGGGTCGCCGGAGACGCGTCGGTAGTCGACCCCGAGGCCGGCCGGCAGACGCCAGCTGGCGACCGGCCGCACCGGCTCGAACGGCGGCCGCTCGGATGGCTCCGGCGAGCCGGACGTCCCCGCCCCCGGCGCCAGGTAGGTACTGACCCCCTCCCACGCGAGTTCATCCCCAACCCGGACCTCGCCGACGACGTCCAGCAGGGCACCGCGACGGTGCGGACGCAGGTTCTCGACCCGCACCGCGACGTCCAGGGCATCGGTGCCGGTCACCGGCCGGTGCAGCTGCATCCGGTTGGCTACATGCACCGCGCCGGCCAGCCGGACGGTGGTGGCGGGGCCGGACAGCAGGTGGATGTGCAGCGGGAAGGTGAGGACGTGGAGCCAGGTCGGCGGCACCCGGTCGCGAAGGGTGAAGCCGCACAGCCGGTCGTAGGCGGCGAGCCGCGCCGGATCGGGCCGGATGCCGGTGACGACGGTGGTCAGGTCGGGAATCCGCGCCGGCCCGCGGTCGAAGCTGGGCAGCAGCGCCTTGGCGAACAGCGCTCCCGGCGAGGGCATGGCCGGCAGCAGCTCCACTTCACGGTCGGGCATCAGGCACCCACCAGGTTCTGGCCGCAGACCCTGACCACCTGGCCGGAAACGCCACCGCTGGCCGGGTCGAGGAAGTAGCCGATGGTCTCGGCGACGTCGACCGGTGACCCGCCCTGACCCAGGCTGTTGCTGCGCCGGAACACCTCGCGCTGCACGAACGGGATCTTCGCTGTCATCTCGGTCTCGATGAACCCCGGCGCGACGGCGTTGACGGTGATCCCGCGTCCGGCCAGCTCGGGGGCGAGGGCGCGCACCAGACCCATCACGCCGGCCTTGGAAGCCGCGTAGTTGGCCTGGCCGCGTTGGCCGGCGATCCCGGAGGTGGAAGCCACCGAGACGATCCGGCCCCCGTCCGCGAGCCCGCCGGGGCGGCCGTCCAGCAGAACCGGGTTGATCCGCAGCTGCGCGGCCAGGTTGACCCCCAGTACCTGCGCCCAGCGCTGGGCGTCGGTGTTCACCAGCAGCTTGTCCCTGGTGATCCCGGCGTTGTGCACGATGCCGTGGACCTGCGCGCCGCCATGGCGGGAGGCCACGTGGGCGGCGATCCGGTCGCCGGCATCCGGGCTGGTGATGTCGAGCTGGAGGGCCGAGCCGTGCAAGCGGTTCGCAAGTGCTGCCAGGGCCTCACCGGCCGCAGGCACGTCGACGCACACCACGGCGGCGCCGTCGCGGGCGACCACGGTGGCGATCTGCGCTCCGATCCCGCGGGCGGCTCCGGTCACAACGACGATCCGGCCGGCCAGTGGCCCGCCCGCGGCGTCCCCGTCCCCGCGTTCGCTCCCGAAACGTGCGCTTGCTCCCGAACTATCGGTGGCGGGCGCGCGTTCCGGGAGCGTGGACGTCGTGGGGGCGGAGGCGAGGGCCGGCCGGACGGTCCAGGCCTGGCCGTCGACGAAGGCCGAGCGGCCGGCCAGCAGGAAGGAGAGGGTGGAGACCAGGTCCGAGGGGGCGACGCCGGGCGCCACGTGGAGCAGGTTGGACGTGGCACCGCCGCGCAACTCCTTGCCGACCGTCCGGTTGATGCCGTCGAGCGCCTGGCGGACGGCGCCGGCCTCCGGGCCGGATGCCTCGGCGTCGGCGACGATGACCACCCGTCCCGATCCCACCAGGGCCTTCACCGCCGGCCGCAGGACGGCCCGCAGATGTTCGAGGCCTTCGATGGTGACCAGCCCGCGGGCGTCGATGAGGATCGCGCCGATCCGCTCGGGGTAGGCCGGCGGCGTGTCCGCGCCGTCGTCGAGGAGTGGTTC
>JADLEH010000297.1 GCA_020846255.1 Propionibacteriaceae bacterium | reverse complement strand
CGGCTGCACCCGATCCTGCGCTACTACCGCATGCACGACGGTGACGACATCGGCGGCAAGTGCGGCCAGCCCGTCTACGCAGCCCAGTCCGGGGTCGTCATCAAGGCCCAGATGGGCTACAACGGCGGCTCCGGCAACAACCTCAGGATCGACCACGGCACCATCAACGGCGCCAACATCGCCACCGGCTACCTGCACCTGACCAGCTACACGGTCACGGTCGGCCAGAAGGTCAACAAGGGTGACCTGGTCGGGCACGTCGGCAGCACCGGCCTCTCCACCGCCTGCCACCTGCACTTCTCCGCCTACCGGAACGGCCGCGGCACCGACCCGATGGAGTTCATCGGCTGGAACCCGGAAGCCAACCGCAAGGGCAACCCGGACGCAGCCACCGAGGGCTGAGCGCCCTCTCCCCCGGCCCGACGAACGGGCCCGGACCCCGAAGAAGGTCCTACAACTTCTCCATCGGCGCATGCTTCAGCGACAACCGCTTCACCCCGGTTGAACCGAAGTCCACATCAGCCTTGGCGCTGTCCCCGGCTCCCGACGTCGCGATCACGGTGCCCATGCCGAACGTGGTGTGCAGCACCCGGTCGCCAACCTCCACAGCAGCAACCGTCTTGATCGCCGGGCGGGAGCCGAAGCTCACCGTCGAACGCCAGGCCTGCTCGGTCCGCGCCGCGGCCTGTGAGGCGTAGCTCGTGCGCACCACCCCGAGTCGGCGCCAGTCGATCAGGTGGGCCGGGATCTCGTCGGTGAACCGGCTCGGCGGGTTGTACTGCGGCGCCCCCCACTGCGAGCGGACGCTGGCCCTGGTCAGGTAGAGCCGCTGCCGGGCCCGGGTGATGCCGACGTAGGCCAGCCGCCGTTCCTCCTGCAGCTCGTTCGGGTCGACCAGCGCCCGCTGGTGCGGGAAGATCCCGTCCTCGAAGCCGGTGAGGAAGACCGTGTTGAACTCGAGGCCCTTCGCGGTGTGCAGGGTCATCAGCGTCACCACCCCGGCAGCGTCCGGGTCGTTGTCCGGGATCTGGTCGGAGTCGGCAACGAGGGCGATCCGCTCGAGGAAGGCCGGCAACGAGTCGTCCGGCTCCGGCGCGCCGGCGGCCAGTTCGCTCTCCTCGGCCGTGATGTCGACGGCGTGGGCTGCAGCAACGAACTCTCCGGCGACGCTGACGAGTTCGACCAGGTTCTCCACCCGGCTCTCGTCCTGCGGATCGGTTGAGTTGGTGAGCTCGTCGAGGTAGCCGGAGTCCTTGAGGATCCCGGCAAGGATCTCGTCGGCCGGCACCCCGGCCGCCACCTTCGCCCGGTAGCCGGCGAGCAGCGCGGCGAAGGCCCGCACCTGGTTCAGCGAGCGGGCCACGATGCCGGCGGCCTCATCGGCCCGGTCGAGCGCAGCCCCGAAGGAGATCTGCTCGGAGGCGGCGAACGCCTCGATGGCAGCCTCGGCCCGGTCGCCGATGCCGCGGCGCGGCACGTTCAGCACCCGGCGCACCGAGACGTCATCGTCGGGGTTGGCAATCGCGCGCAGGTAGGAGATGGCGTCACGCACCTCGCGACGCTCGTAGAACCGGACGCCGCCGACCACGCGGTACGGCATGCCGACCCGGATAAAGACCTCCTCGAACGCCCTCGACTGCGCGTTGGTGCGGTAGAAGACCGCCACCTCACCGGGCTTGGAGACCCGGGAGTCGGTGAGCCGGTCGATCTCCTCGGCCACGAACTGGGCCTCGTCGTGCTCGGTGTCGGCGACGTAGCCCACCAGGAGCTCGCCGTCGCCGGCGTCCGACCACAGCCGCTTCTCCGGCCGCCCCGGGTTGCGGGTGATCACGGCGTTGGCAGCGTTGAGGATGTTCTGGGTCGACCGGTAGTTCTGCTCCAGGACGATGGTGTGGGCGCCGGGGAAGTCGGAGGCGAAGTCGAGGATGTTGCGGATGGTGGCGCCCCGGAAGGCGTAGATCGACTGGTCGGAGTCGCCGACCACCATCAGCTCCGGCGCGTCGGCCAGCGGCCCTTCGGTCGCCTCGCCGTGCACCCCGCAGAGCTCCCGCACCAGCGCGTACTGGGCGTGGTTGGTGTCCTGGTACTCGTCGACCAGCACATGCCGGAACCGGCGCCGGTACTGCTCGCGGAGGTCGGGGAAGGCCTGCAGCAGGTGGACGGTGGTCATGATCAGGTCGTCGAAGTCGAGCGCGTTGGCGGCCTTCAGCCGCCGCTGGTACTCGGCGTAGGCATCGGCGTAGGTCTCCTCGTTGCCGGCCGCGGCCCGGCTCCGGGCGGTCTCGTGGTCGACCAGCTCGTTCTTGTTGTTGGAGACCCAGTTCAGTACCGCCCGCACCGGGTAGCGCTTCGGGTCCAGGTCGAGGTCACGCAGCACCAGCGTCATCAGCCGCTTGGAGTCGGTGTCGTCATAGATCGAGAAGGTGCGCGACATCCCGAAGCGGCTGATGTCGCTGCGCAGGATGCGGACGCAGGCGGAGTGGAAGGTCGACACCCACATCAGCCTCGCCCGGTTGCCGACCAGGTCGACGACCCGGTGCCGCATCTCAGCCGCAGCCTTGTTGGTGAAGGTGATCGCAAGGATCGAACCTGGGTGCACCTTGCGCTGGCTAACCAGGTGCGCGATCCGCCGGGTGAGCACCCGGGTCTTGCCCGAGCCGGCTCCAGCCACGACCAGGACCGGGCTGCCGGCATGCAGGACGGCCTCCCGCTGCGGCGGGTTCAGGTCGGCGAGCAGGGCAGCCTCATCCACCTGGCGACGCGTCGCCCGCTCCCCGCCTGCGGCCGGCGGGATGGGAGGGGCAGGCCGCTCCGGCGGCTGGAAGGCCGCGCTGAACAGGTCCGGGAAGAGGGTCTCTGACATGGCTCGGCAAGCCTACGCCGTGCCACCCCCGCTTCCTGCCCGGGCTCGCCCCGCCGGGCATCAGGGTCGAGTGGTGGAGACACCCGATACCCCGGCCGCACCCGGGCGCCTACGGTTGCGGACATGAACTTCATTGCCTGGATCATCATGGGTCTCATCGCCGGCGCCATCGCCAAGTCCATCCTCAAGGAGAAGGGCGGCTGGATCTCCTCGCTCATCATCGGCCTGATCGGCGGCGTCGTCGGCGGCTGGATCGGCTCTGCGGTGTTCGACCGCGGCGTCACCGGGTTCTTCTCGTTGTGGTCCTGGCTGCTTGCGATCGGCGGTTCGGTGCTCGTCCTCTGGGTCTACGGGTTGATCCAGCGCCGCCGCTGACCCACCATCGACTGCCCGGGGCTCAGACCAGCTTGCGGTCGGTGGCCCACCGGGTCAGCTGGTGCCGGTTCGAGAGCTGGAGCTTGCGCAGCACGCTGCTGACGTGGGTCTCGACGGTCTTGATCGAGATGAACAGCTCCCTGGCGATCTCCTTGTAGGCATAGCCGCGGGCGATCAGGCGCAGGACCTCCCGTTCCCGGATCGAGAGCCGGTCCAGGTCCTCGTCGATGCTCGCCACGTCGATGGCGCCGGAGAAGGCGTCCAGCACGAACCCGGCCAACCGGGGGCTGAACACGGCGTCGCCCTCGGCCACCCGGCCGATCGCCTCGACCAGCTCGTCCGCTGAGATCGACTTGGTGACGTAGCCACGGGCGCCGGCCCGGATCACCCCGATCACGTCCTCGGCGGCGTCGGAGACCGACAGCGCCAGGAACTTCACGTTCGGCTCGATGGCGATCACCTGCTTGATCACCTCGGCGCCACCGCCACCGGGCAGGTGCACGTCGAGCAGGACGACGTCCGGCGCCGTGGCGAGGATGGCGGCGACGGCAGTCGGGACGTCCTCGCCCTCACCGACCAGCACCACCCGGTCGCCGATGTCGTGGCGGACCCCGCTGCGGAACATGGCGTGGTCGTCGACGATCACCACCCGGCGGGCAGCAGGGGTCGGTTCGTTGTCGATCTCGCTCATCGCGGCAACTCCAGTCTGACTTCGGTGCCCTCACCGGGCGCCGTCCTGATTATCGCCCGTCCGCCGACTCGTTTCACGCGCTCGACGATCGAGCCGCGCAATCCCATCCGGTCCTCGCCGATGTCGGCGAGGTCGAAACCGCTGCCACGGTCACGGACGTAGACCGAGACCAGGTCGGGATCAGCCTCTGCGTACACATCGATCCGGTCGGCGCCGGAGTGCCTGGCTGCGTTCACCATCGCCTCCCGGGCCGCCTTGACCACTGCCGTCACCTCAGGGGTCAGCTCGCAGTCACCGACGCTGACCAGTTCCACGTCCACGCCGTGCCGGTCCTCCACGTCGGTGATCTCTCCCGACAGTGCCTCCGACAAGGTGGCCGAGCCGAGGCTCTCGCCGTAGAGCCACTGCCTGAGCTCCCGTTCCTGTCGCCTGGCCAGCGCCGTGACCGCCTTCGGGTCGCCGGCCTGCCGCTGGATCAGGGCAAGGGTCTGCAGCACCGAGTCGTGCAGGTGCGCTGCCATGTCGGCCCTGGCGTCGGCGACCAGGGCGTCGTCGCGGGCCTCTGCCAGCGCCTGCCGCACGCTGAGGATCCAGGGCAGGGCCGCCAGCAGCAGGCCGGTGACCGCGAGCCCGAGCAGCAGCAGGGTCCGGGCCCACTCGCCGAGGCCGGGCTGGCCCAGCACGACGACGGCGATGGCTCCGGAGATGGCTGCCAGCCCGACGCCGATCGCCACCAGCGTCGTCCAATGAGTCAGCAACGGGGAGACCAGGCGCCGCCAGCCGGACCCGCGCCGCAACTCCTTGGTGGACATGTGGTCGGCCTGCCACCAGATGATCGCAAGGCCGGAGGCTGCCAGTAGCCCGGCCACCAGCACGGAGGTGGGCAGCGCCCAGGCCGAGGCCTGCAGCAACCACAACAGTCCGACGCCCAGCAGCAGCAGCGCGCTGGCCATGCCAAGGTCCACCGGCGTGAGGGCCACCGAGCCCTTCGGACGCAGGCCCTTGCGGGCGTTGGCCTCGAGGCCGGGGGCAGTGCGTTGCTCGGTCGACCTCGGCATCACCAGCCAGAGCGCGAGGTAGACCGCAACCCCGGTCAGGCCGAGGGCACCGAGGATCACGGCAACGACCCGCAGCGCCAGTACCGACCAGCCGAGGTGGTCGGCGAGGCCGGCGCACACCCCGCCGAGCCAGGCCGAGCTGAGCGGCCGGGTCGATCGCGGCGATTCGGCTTCCACCAAGGTCAAGCTGCACACACCCCCAGCTCCAGCCGGCCCGTTTCGGCGACAGATCAATACCATATCGCGCTCGCCTTCGGCACCCTGCGGAGATCCGGACTGGAAGGCGCTCTCAGCTCAACCGATGGAAGCGCTCTCATCGTCAAGTGCGAGACCCTTGCGGGAGCGTGCTCGTCTATGGTTGCGACGGCGCAGGGCGCGCCGGAACCAGCTGGGAGGCGACGATGCAGCCATCGGTACTCTTCATCGGCGGCACGGGCATGATCAGCTCGTCCTGCGTCAACGAGGCCATCGGACTCGGCTACCGGGTAACGGTGCTGAACCGCGGGCGGAGCGGGCTCCGGCCGGTCCCCGAAGGCGTCGAACTGCTCCAGGCCGACCTGGCGGACACGGCTGCGCTGACGGCGACCCTCGCCGGCCGCG
>JADLEH010000296.1 GCA_020846255.1 Propionibacteriaceae bacterium | reverse complement strand
GCCCGTTCGGTGACCTCGGAGAGCCGGTTCTCAAGGGCGACGACGAAGCCTGCGGCCTCGAGACCGGCCCGCACGGCTGCGGCGTCGGCGAAGTCGGCCGGTTCGATACCGGCGACGACCAGCGCCTGCAGTTCACCGGCGGCGGCTGCCGCGAGCATCGACACCGCGTCCAGGCCCTCGGTCGCCGGCAGGCTCTCCAGCTCCCAGGCCGTGGCCACGTCCACCCGGGCGGCCACCTCGGCCAGCGGACGGCCGCCGGGCAGCAGCCCGGGCAGGCAGCCGGCCTCGACGGCGCCGCGGTCACCGGCACGGCGCGGCACCCAGGCCAGCCGGGCGCCGGTGGCATCGGCCACCTGAGCGGCTGCGGCCAGCGCCCCGGCGGCGAGCGCCGCGCGCTCCCCCACCAGGATCACGTTGCCCGGCTGGAGGTCGATGGCCCGAAGTGCTTCGGCCTCGCCTCCGGGTGCCGTCGCCACCAGGGTTGCGTTCAGCTTCTCGGTGCCGGGGGTGGCGAAGGCAGCGATCGAGGTGACCTTCAGGCCGCTCTTGCGGACGCCCTTGCGCAGCCGCAGGAAGATCAGCGGGGACTCGTCCTCGGGCTCGAACCCGAGCAGGACGACGTGGCCGGCGGTCTCCAGGTCGGTGAACGTCACCCCGTCATCCACACCGTTCCCGGCGACGCGGGTGGCAAGGAAGGCGGCTTCGTCCGGGCCGATCGGCCGGGAGCGGAAATCGATGCTGTTGGTGCCGAGGACGGCGCGGGCGAACTTGCTGTAGCCGTAGGCGTCCTCGAGGGTGAGCCGGCCGCCGGTCAGCACGCCGGCACTGCTGCCGGCAGCCGCGAGCCCAGCGACGGCCGCGTCGACGGCTTCCGGCCAGGAGGCGATCCGCAGCTTCCCGTCCTCGCGGATCAGCGGCCGGGTGAGCCGGTCGGCGCCGCGGGCGGAGACGAAGGCGAACCGGCCCTTGTCGCAGTTCCACTCCTCGTTCACCTCCGGGGCGTCGCCGGCGAGCCGGCGCTTCACCTGGAAGTGCCGCTGGTCGGCACGCAGGCTGCAGCCGCTGGCGCAGTGCTCGCAGGTGACGTAGGTGCTGACCAGGTCGAACGGGCGGGCCTCGAAGCGGTAGGCCGCAGAGGTGAGGGCCCCGACCGGGCAGATCTGCACGACGTTGCCGGAGAAGTAGGAGTCGTAGGGGTCGTCGGCGTACCTGCCCACCTGCTGCAGGGCGCCGCGCTCGACCAGGGCGATGAACGGGTCACCGGAGATCTGCTCGGAGAAGCGGGTGCAGCGGGCGCACAACACGCAGCGCTCCCGGTCGAGCAGGATCTGGGCCGAGATCGGCACGGGCTTGGGGAAGGTGCGCTTGACGCCTTCGTAGCGGGACTCCCCCGGGCCGTGGGTCAGCGCCTGGTTCTGCAACGGGCACTCCCCACCCTTGTCACAGATCGGGCAGTCCAGCGGGTGGTTGATCAGCAGGAACTCGAGCATGCCCCGCTGGGCCTTCTCCGCCACCGGCGAGGTGAGCTGGGTCTTGATCTGCATGCCGGGGGCGCACTCCAGCGTGCAGGACGCCTGCGGCTTCGGCATGCCGCGGCCGTTGCCCATGTCGGGCACCTCGACGAGGCACTGGCGGCAGGCGCCGACCGGGTCGAGCAGCGGGTGGTCACAGAACCGCGGGATCGCGATGCCGATCATCTCGGCCGCCCGGATCGCCAGCGTGCCCTTGGGTACCTGGACCTCGATGCCGTCGATGGTGACTCCGATGGTCTCCACCTGGGCCACCTGATCGGCCTTGGTTACCACACTCATGCGGGGACTCCCACCTTCTCGGGCGCTGCCTGCTCGGGCACGGGAAAGAGCGCGCTGCGGGCGTACGGGAACAACTCCCAGGCCGGGGTCGTGAAGCCGGCCTCGAACTCGCTGCGGAAGTGCCGCACGGCGCTGGTCACGCAGGCAACGGCACCGTCGGCGAGGGCGCAGAAGGACTTGCCGCCCATGTCGTCGCAGATGTCCAGCAGCTTCTCCACGTCACCGTCGACGGCCTGACCCGCCTCGAACTTCTTCAGCAGCTGCACCAGCCACCAGTTGCCCTCGCGGCACGGGGTGCACTTGCCACAGGACTCGTGCTTGTAGAACTCGACCCACCGCAGGGTGGTGCGCACGACCGAGGTGGTCTCGTCGAAGACCTGCAGCGCCTTGGTGCCGAGCATCGAGCCGACCGAGGCCATGCCCTCGTAGTCCAGCGGGACGTCCAGGTGCTCGCCGACCAGGATCGGGGTGGAGGAGCCACCGGGGGTCCAGAACTTCAGCTCGTGGCCGGTCCTCACGCCGCCGGAGAGCTCGAGCAGCTTCCGCAGCGTGATGCCCAGCGGGGCCTCGAACTGGCCGGGACGGTTCACGTGTCCCGACAGCGAGTAGATGGTCATGCCCTTGGACTTCTCCGTGCCCATCGAAGCGAACCAGGCCGAGCCGTTGCGCAGGATGGAAGGGACGCTGGCGATGGACTCGACGTTGTTGATCACCGTCGGGGAGGCGTAGAGGCCCGCCACCGCCGGGAACGGCGGCCGCAGCCGTGGCTGCCCGCGCCGGCCCTCGAGGGAGTCCAGCAGGGCGGTCTCCTCGCCACAGATGTAGGCGCCGGCTCCGGCATGGACGACGATGTCGAGGTCGTAGCCGCTGCCAAGGATGTCCTTGCCGAGGTAGCCGGCGGCATAGGCCTGCTCGACGGCCTGCTGCATGCGGCGGATGACGTGCAGCACCTCACCGCGGATGTAGACGAAGGCCGTGTGGCAGCCGATCGCGTAGGACGCAATGATCATGCCTTCGACCAGGGTGTGCGGGCTGGCCAGCAGCAGCGGCATGTCCTTGCACGTGCCCGGTTCGGACTCGTCCGCGTTCACCACCAGGTACTTGGGGTTCGGGTTGTCCTTGGGGACGAAGCTCCACTTCATGCCGGTCGGGAAACCGGCCCCGCCGCGGCCGCGCAGGCCGGAGTCCTTGACCATCTCCGTGACCTGTGCCGGCGCCAGCTTCAGCGCCCTGGCCACGCCCTCGTAGCCACCGGTCGCCGTGTAGGCGTCAAGGGTCCAGGAGTTCGCCTGGCCCCAGTTGGCCGAGAGGACGGGAGTCAGCGTGTCGCTCATCGGACCTCCTCCGCCGCGGGCGCTGCCCAGCCGTGCGCTTCGGCAACCGATTTGCCGAGCAGCGAGGCCTCGCCGGCGCTCGGGCCTTCGTCGGCGCGGCCGTCGGGGAACCCGGCGAGCACCCGCTCGGCCTCCCGCCAGGACGTGATCGTTGCGCCACGGGTGGACTTCACGTCCACGCCCCTGGCCAGGTCTTCGAGCAGCCGGTCGGCCTTGGCCGGGTCCATGTTGTCCATGAACTCCCAGTTGACCATCATCACCGGGGCGAAGTCGCAGGCCGCGTTGCACTCGATCCGCTCGAGGCTGAAGGTGCCGTCTGCAGTGGTCTCGTCCGGGCCGATGCCGAGCTTCTCCGAGACGCTGTCCAGCAGCGCGTCGCCGCCCATCACGGCGCACAACGCTGTGGTGCAGACCCCGACGTGGTGCTTCCCGCCGGGACGCCTGCGGTACATCGTGTAGAAGGTGGCCACCCCGGAGACCTGGGCCGTGGTGATGCCCAGCACCTCGGCGCAGGCCTCGATCCCGGCCGGGGAGATCCGCCCGTCGACGCTCTGCACCAGGTGAAGCATCGGCAGCAGCGCCGAGCGTGGCTGCGGGTAGCGCCCGGCGAGTTCGCGCAGCTCGGCCATGGTGGCCTCGTCGATGCTCGTCGTGGTGTCGGTCATGTCCACCTCGCCCGAGTCGGGGAAGAAGGACTGGAACTCGTGGCCGCTCATCGGTCCACGCCTCCCATCACTGGGTCGATGGAACCGATCGCAACCACGATGTCGGCGAGCATGCCGCCCTCGCACTGGATCGGGACGGACTGCAGGTGGTTGAACCCGGGGTCGCGCATGTGGGCGCGGAAGGGCTTGGTGCCCCCGTCGGAGACGACGTGGCAGCCCAGCTCGCCCTTCGGGCACTCGATCGGCACGTAGGCCTGGCCCGGCGGGACCCGGAAGCCCTCGGTCACCAGCTTGAAGTGGTGGATCAGGGCCTCCATCGACTCGCCCATGATGTGCTTGATGTGCTCGTGGCTGTTGCCCTGCCCGTCCGGGCCGAGCGCCAGCGTCGCCGGCCAGGCGATCTTCGGGTCGTCGATCATGACCGGCTGACCGGTCGAGGCCTCCAGCCGGTCGGTGGCCTGCTTGACGATCTTCAGGCTCTCCCACATCTCGTCGAGGCGCACCCGGAAGCGGCCGTAGGCGTCGGCCGTGTCCCAGGTGATGACGTCGAAGTCGTAGGTCTCGTAGCCGCAGTAGGGCTGCTGCTTGCGCAGGTCCCAGGCGTAGCCGGCGGACCGCAGGATCGGCCCGGTGACGCCGAGGGCGAAGCACGCGGAGAGGTCCTGGTTGCCGACGCCGACCATGCGGCCCTTGAAGATCGGGTTCTCGTTGCAGAACGCCGCGTACTCCGGCAGGTGCTTCTCCAGCCAGCCGATCAGGTCGCGCAGTTGCGCGATCCCGGTCTCCGGCAGGTCGATGGCCACACCGCCGGGGCGGATGTAGGCGTGGTTCATCCGCAGGCCGGTGAGGGCCTCGAAGAAGTCCAGGATCATCTCCCGCTCGCGGAAGCCGATCGTCATCACGGTCAGCGCGCCGATCTCCATGCCACCGGTACCGATGGCGATCAGGTGCGAGGCGATCCGGCAGAGTTCCATCACCAGCACCCGGATGTCGCTGGCGCGCTGCGGGATCTGGTCCTCGATGCCGAGCAGCCGTTCGACCGAGAGGCAGTAGGCGGCTTCGTTGAACAGCGGGGAGACGTAGTCCATCCGGGTCACGAAGGTGGTGCCCTGGGTCCAGGACCGGTACTCCATGTTCTTCTCGATACCGGTGTGCAGGAAGCCGATCCCCGGGCGGATGCTCGTGACGGTCTCGCCGTCGCACTCGACCATCAGCCGGAGCACCCCGTGGGTGGACGGGTGCTGCGGGCCCATGTTGATGACCATGACCTCGTCACCACGCTCGGCCTGCTCGCTGGCGATGTCGGCCCAGTCGCCGCCACCCATGGCCGTGTAGACCGTGCCCTCCGTGGTCTCGTCCGAGCCCGCGTAGTAGTCGGTGTTCTGGGAGGTCATCGGTAGCTCCTCCTCGCGTCGACCGGAGGCACCGTGGTGCCCTTGTACTCGATGGGGATCCCGCCCAGCGGGTAGTCCTTGCGCTGCGGGTGGCCGACCCAGTCGTCCGGCATCAGGATCCGGGTGAGGTGCGGGTGGCCGTCGAAGATGATGCCGAACATGTCCCAGGTCTCGCGCTCGTGCCAGTCCGCCGCCGGGTAGGTGGCGATGACGCTGGGCACGTGCGGGTCGGCGTCCGGGCAGGACACCTCGACGCGTAGCCGGCGGTTGTGGGTCATCGACTGCAGGTGGTAGACGACGTGCAGCTCGGCGCCGGCGTCGTCGGGGTAGTGCACCCCGGAAACCGAGGCGCAGAACTCGAACCGCAGCTGGGCGTCGTCACGCAGGGACTGCATCACCTCGACGAGCTTCTCGCGCGGCACGTGGAAGGTCAGTTCACCCCGGTCGAGGACCACCTTGATGAAGGGGTCGGCCACCAGTAGCGCCAGCCGGTCGTGCACCTGGTCGTACCAGGAGCCGAACGGGGGGACGCTCGGAGCCGGCCAGTCGACGGCCCGGACGATCCGACCGTAGCCGGAGGTGTCGCCGCTGCCTTCGCTCCACATCCCCTTGCGGGTGGTGACCGGCTTCGGCGCCACCGGAACCACCGGGGTCAGGGCCGGGTCAGCCTGCGCGTCCTCGCGCTCCACGCCGGCCTTCGGGGCGGCCTCCGGCCCGGTGACCGGATCGCTGACGGTCTTCTCCTCGCCGGGCAACTTGTCGTCGGTCATCGCATGAGGCCCTTCAGCTCGTGCGTTGCGGGCGCGGCCAGCGCTGCGGCCTCGGCCTCCGCGTACGCGTCCAGCTCGTTCTGGGCCATCGG
>JADLEH010000295.1 GCA_020846255.1 Propionibacteriaceae bacterium | reverse complement strand
GTGCTGGTCGATCGACCGGTTGTGCCGGCCTTCATCACGGCAGCGGAGCCGTCCGTGTCTGCCGCCGTGGCACAGTTGAGGGCGTCGGGTCACGACCGGGTGGCGGTTGCCACCTACCTGCTGGCGCCCGGAGTGTTCTCCGAGCGGCTGCACGCGGTCGGTGCCGACGTGGTTTCAGAACCGATAGGGGTACATCCAATGGTGGTGGACGCGGCGGCAACCGCCTACGCTGCCGTGGTTGCCCAACGACTAGATTTGCCCGGCCAGGTTCCGGGTTCGGGAAGAGAACGCATCGCATGACCGAAGTGACCACGCTCGACCATGTCGTCATCCGGTTCGCCGGAGACTCCGGTGACGGGATGCAGTTGACCGGCAACCGGTTCACCCACGACACCGCCATCGCAGGCAACGACTTCTCGACCCTGCCCAACTTCCCGGCCGAGATCCGGGCCCCAGCCGGGACGGTGGCCGGCGTGTCCAGCTTCCAGCTGCACTTCGCCGACTTCGACATCCGCACCCCCGGCGACCGCCCGGACGTGCTGGTGGCGATGAACCCGGCGGCGCTGAAGGCGAACCTAGGTGACCTGCCGCGCGGTGGCCTGATCATCGCCGACACCGCCGACTTCACCCCCCGCAACCTCGCGAAGGTCGGCTACGGCTCCGACCCGCTCACCGACGGCAGCCTCGCCGACTACCAGGTGCACGCCTTCGATCTCTCCGGGCAGTCCACGGCGGCTGTGGCGGCCCTCGGCCTGGGCCGCAAGGAGGCCGTCCGCACCAAGAACATGTACGCCCTCGGCCTGCTCGACTGGCTGTACAGCCGCCCGCTGGAGAACACCGTCGGGTTCCTGGAGCACAAGTTCGCCAAGGTGCCGGCCGTCCGCGACGCCAACATCGCAGCCCTGAAGGCCGGCTACGCGTTCGGTGAGACCACGGAGGTGTTCGCCAACCGCTACCGGGTGGCTGCCGCACCCGCACCCGCCGGCACCTACCGGCAGATCTCCGGGAACCGGGCGCTGGCCTACGGGCTGATGGCCGGTGCAGCGAAGGCCGGGCTGCAGCTGTTCCTCGGCGCGTACCCGATCACCCCGGCCTCCGACATCCTGCACCACCTGGCGAGCGCAAAGGCCGCCGGGGTGCTCACCTTCCAGGCCGAGGACGAGATCGCTGCCGTCGGGGCTGCGCTCGGGGCTTCCTTCGCCGGCCAGCTCGGCGTTACCGCGACCTCCGGGCCGGGGCTGGCGTTGAAGATGGAGACGATCGGCCTTGCGGTGATGCTCGAGCTGCCGCTGGTCATCTGCGACATCCAGCGCGCCGGGCCGGCCACCGGCATGCCGACCAAGACCGAGCAGGCCGACCTCACCCAGGCCCTGTTCGGCCGCCACGGCGAGGCGCCGGTGCCGGTGATCGCACCGCAGTCACCCGGTGACTGCTTCAACGCGGCCTTCGAGGCCGTGCGGATCGCCATCGACTACCGCACCCCGGTGATCCTGCTCTCCGACGGCTACCTCGCCAACGGCGCTGAGCCCTGGCCGGTGCCCGACCTGGCCTCGCTGCCGGCCATCGACCCGAAGTTCGCGACAGCTGCCAACCGTCCCGACGGCGAGTTCTGGCCCTACCTGCGCGACGACAAGCTGGCCAGGGCCTGGGCCGTTCCCGGCACGCCCGGGCTGGAACACCGGATCGGCGGCATCGAGAAGGCCGACGGCACCGGTGCGGTCTCCTACGACCCGGCCAACCACGAGTTCATGGTGAACCTGCGGGCGGAGAAGGTGGCCAACATCGGCGCGCTCGTACCGCCGCTGGCAGTGGACGACCCGGACGGCGATGCGAAGATCCTGGTCCTCGGCTGGGGCTCCACCTACGGCCCGATCTCGGCGGCCGCCCGCCGCGTCCGCGCCACCGGGCGCAGCGTCGCAACGGCGCACCTGCGGAACCTGAACCCGCTGCCGGCGAACGTGGAGGAGGTCCTGCGGGCCTACGACCGGGTGCTGGTGCCGGAGATGAACCTCGGCCAGCTGGCCATGGTCCTGCGGGCCCGCTACCTGGTGGGAGTGCAGAGCTACTCCCGGGTCCGGGGGCTGCCCATCTCGCTCTCGGAGCTGGCGGCCGACCTGATCGAGCTGATCGACCTCGACGAGGAGAACGCCAAGTGACCACCACTTCCACGCCGGCACCGTCCGGGCTCGCCGGGGTGCCGCTCAGCCTCACCCCGCTGACCCGCAAGGACTTCACCTCCGACCAGGAGGTCCGCTGGTGCCCCGGCTGCGGCGACTACGCTGTGCTGGCCACGTTCCAGGGCCTGATGCCGCAGCTCGGCATCCGCAGGGAGAACACCGTCATCGTCTCCGGCATCGGCTGCTCCTCGCGGTTCCCGTACTACGTGGACAGCTACGGCATGCACTCGATCCACGGCCGGGCACCGGCGATCGCCACCGGCGTCGCGATGACCCGTCCGGACCTGGCGGTGTGGGTGGTCACCGGTGACGGCGACGCCCTGAGCATCGGCGGCAACCACCTGATCCATGCGCTGCGGCGGAACGTGAACATCACCATCATGTTGTTCAACAACCGCATCTACGGGCTCACCAAGGGCCAGTACTCCCCCACGTCCGAGCAGGGCAAGGTGACCAAGTCCACCCCGGCCGGGTCGGTCGACCGGCCGTTCAACCCGATCTCGCTCGCCCTCGGCGCAGAGGCCACCTTCGTCGCGCGCACCGTGGACAGCCACCGTGCCCACCTCTCCGAGGTGCTCACCGCAGCGATCGTCCACCGGGGGGCCTCCCTGGTGGAGATCTACCAGAACTGCCCGATCTTCAACGACGGGGCCTTCGACACCCTGAAGAGCGCCGACGGCAGCCTGATCCCGCTGCGCCACGGTGAGCCGATCGTGTTCGGCCCCGACGCCGCCAGGGGGGTCGTGCGGGACGCGGACGGGCACCTGAGGATCGCTGACGTGGCCGAGGTCGGCCTTGACCGCGTGCTGGTGCACGACGCCCACGCCGACGACCCGGGGCTGGCGTTCGCCATCTCGCGACTCACGGACGACGGCCAGCTGCGCACGGCCCCGATCGGCATCTTCCGCGACGTCGACCGCCCGACCTATGACGACCTCGCCAGGGAGCAACTCACGGTGACCGCCGATCCGGAACAGCGGCTGGCGCAGTTGCAGCAGCTGATCAGCGGCTCGGACACCTGGACGGTCTAGGCTGCCGGGTGTGATCCACCGCGGAACGGGGGGTTCGTGGCCGGCCAGCTGATCGCGACCAAGCTGTACGTGCCGAACCTCCGGACCGGCCTGGTGGCCCGGCCGCGGCTGCTGGAGCGACTGGAGCTCGCTGCTGCTGCGAAGCTCACCCTGGTGTCGGCTCCGCCCGGCTTCGGCAAGACCACGCTGCTGGCCGGGTGGGCGCGGGAGGTCGCAGCCGGCTCCGGGCTCGTCGCCTGGCTGTCCCTCGACCCGGCCGACGACGACGCCG
>JADLEH010000294.1 GCA_020846255.1 Propionibacteriaceae bacterium | reverse complement strand
GTCCGGCAACCGTGACCAACGTGGATACAACGAAGCGAACGCATCCCGAACGGCATCGGGGGCGTCCTCCCAATCCCGCGTGATCACCCACGCCAGACGCAACAAGCCGGCCGACCTTGCCCTCACATAGCTATCGAACGAGACACCCGGCCCAGCCGTCACAGCCACTCCCGCCAGCACCACGTCAACAACGCTCACATTAAGAAACAGTCTGGCGCATCAGCTTTCGTTGCAGGGACGATTCGAATCAAAGAGCGACCCGCACATCTGCCGCGGCGCGTGGGGGTAGCCTGCCGGCTGCCGGGCAGCGATCGGGGCGCTGCTGAACGGACTACACGTTCACAAACACGATCGCGTGGTGGCCTTCGGCAGATCGCCACAGCTTGGCGTCGTAGCCGTCACCCCTCCGCCAGTCTCGACAGCGCCTGGGCGATCGCCTTGTCGCGGTCGGCTGCCGCGTGCTGGTAGCGCATCGCGGCGCCCGGTGTCGAGTGGCCGAGCCTGCCCATGAGTTCGGCGAGGGTGGCGCCTGTCTGGGCAGCCAGGACGGCGCCCGTGTGGCGCAAGTCGTGGAATCGCAGGTCGGGCCGTCCGGCCTTCACCCTCGCCTGGTGGTACTGCCAGCCGAACGCGCGCGGGTGGATGTGGTGCCCGGTGGACGACGCGAAGAGCATCGCGTCCCGGCCGCGGTCGGTGTGCTCGGCGAGGTGGGCCTTCACGGCCGGGAGGATGTGCGGTGGGATGTGGACCTCGCGGAGGCCGGCCTCGCTCTTGGGCGTGCCGACAACGGCTTTGGAGACAAGCCTGCCCGTCTCCGGATCGCGTACGCTCGGCCAGGTCACACCGCGCGCCACGGTGATGGTTCCCCGCTTCAGGTCGACGTCTCGGCGCCGGAGCTCGGCGATCTCGCCGTACCGAAGTGCGCACCAGCCGCCGAGCAGGACGGCCAGCTGTAGCCGCTGGGGCATGTTCGCGGTGATCGCCGCCAGTTCGGCAGGGGTCGCAGGGGTGATCCTCTTGACTCGCTGGGCGCGCCCGGCGCCCTGGATCTTGCAAGGGTTAACCGGGATCAACTTCTTGCTGGTGGCGGTCGTGGTGATCGCCCGCAGCAGTTGGTAGACGTGTGCCCGTTGGGTGGGCGTCTTGGCGTCGAGGTCGTCGTACCACGCCTGAACCCGCGCCGGGGAGAGTTGTCGGAGCGGCAGGCTGCCCAGCGTCGGGAGGATGTGCCGGTCGAGGTAGCGACGGTAATCGGAAACCGTCCGTGCTTTCAGCGGGTCACCGTTGGCCGTCTTGCGGCTGACCAGCCACTGGTCGGCGAACTCTTCGAACGTCTGCCCGACCGCCCTGCGGACGGCCCGCCGCTCCCCCGGCGGTGTCCACGCGTCGAGGTCGATCAACTTCCGTTCGGCGGCAAGCCAGGCCACCGCGTCGTCCTTGGTCATGAACGTCGAGGGCGCGCGGTGCACCTGGATATCCGGACCGGTGTACGCGGCCTGCCAGCGCTTCGACGGCAGTTGCCGCAGGCGTCCGAAGCCTCGCCGCTCCCGCTGGTCATGCAACATACGTGCAATATAACAGCCCATTTGAGTCCATGTCTGCATACTTCTGCCCAAGTAACGGGGCAGGTCGATGGGCACCTAACTCCCTAGCCAAAGCGGTTTCTACTAGGGTGCATTCCGTTACCTGACGATAGGCGTAGTATCTGGTTCGAGTCCCGTTACTCACCCCATCGCCCCCCGGCACCGGTCCAGTGATGTAATGGGATCCCCCGCCCGCGAAGAAAGACCGGTCATGACCCCCCGCCGATTCTGCTCCCTCGCCCTTGGCCTCACCCTCCTGACCGGGCTGCAGCCGGGCCTGGCGCAAGCAGGCGTCGCAGCCCAGCTCACCGAAGCAGCTCCGGACCTCAGCCTTGGTACCGCGGTGATTCCGAGAGCGCCGAAGAACGTGATCGTCATGATCGGTGACGGAATGGGATTCAACCAGCTCGACGCGGCCACCCTCTACCGCTACGGCACCAGCTCCGCGCAGGTTGAAGTGGATCCCACCACTGGCGAGGTCCGCCGCCGCCAGGGCTACCAGGCCCCTGAACTCGCCCCGGCAGACGTGAAGCTCGCCGTCCGCACGACCCAAGCCGACGGGAACTACGACCCCGCGACGGCCTGGGCGAGCTTCGGCAACGTGCTGGTGAACCCGACCGACTCGGCAGCAGCCGCAACGGCCATGGCGACCGGCGTGAAGACCACCAACGGTGCGATCGGCGTCGCCCCGGACGGCACCGTGCTGCAGAACCTGTCCGAGCTGGCGATCTCCACCGGACGCTCGGCCGGCGTGGTGACCAGCGTGCCCGTCTCCCATGCCACCCCCGCCGGCTTCAGTGCCCACGACGCCAGCCGCGGCAGCTACAAGGACATCGCGCGCGACGAGTTGGGGTCGGGGCTCGCAGTGGTCATGGGGGCCGGGCACCCCTGGTACACCGACAACCACGCCAAGCGCAGCAGCCCCAAGTACACCTACCTCTACAAGGCTGACTACGCGAAGCTGAAGGCCGGCACCAGCGGGTTCAAGTTCCTTTCCGCCAAGTCCTCGTTCGACAACCTGACCACCGGGAGCACCCCGAAACGCGTCTTCGGCCTCGCCCGGGTTGCTTCAACGCTGCAACAGCGGCGCTCCGGCACCACCAGCGTGCCCAAGTCGAGCAAGAACGCCGTCCCCAGCCTCGCCACGATGGCCAAGGGCGCCCTGAACGTCCTGGACGCCGACAGTGACGGCTTCTTCGTGATGATCGAGGGCGGCGCCATCGACTGGGCGAACCACGCCAACCAGCGCGGCCGCCTCCTCGAGGAGTCCACCGACTTCCTCAAGGCCATCGCCGCTGTGAACAACTGGGTGGAGACGAAGTCGTCCTGGGAGGACACCCTGCTGATCGTGACCGCGGACCACGAGTCCGGGTACCTGGCCGGGCCCGGAGCAGACCCGAACTGGACGATGCTCACCGGCACGCAGGGCGCCGTGCCCGCGATGACCTGGCACGCCACCGGCCACACCAGCCAGCTGGTGCCGTTCTATGCTCGTGGTGCCGCCGCAACGGCGTTCAGCGGAGCCGTGATCGGCCAGGATCCGGTGCGCGGCGCATTCCTTGACAACACCTCAGTACAGAAGGTCGTGGCACAGCTTTGGCAGTGAGCGTTCCCTGGCGCAGGTATGTTGCCCTCGGCGACTCCCTGACCGAAGGACTCCAGGATCTGGATGCCGCCGGTAATCCGGTCGGCTGGGCGGACCGGCTCGCCCAGCACCTCGCCGACCGGGCTCGGGCCGATGTCAGTTACGCCAACCTGGCCATCCGTGGCCGACTGCTCGCCCCGATCCTCGCCGAGCAGGTCGAGCCGGCCCTCGACCTCGAGCCGGACCTGGTCTCGATCTGGGGCGGTGGCAACGACATGCTGCGGCCCGACGCCGACCCGGACGCGATGGCCGCCGGCGTCGAGGAGGCGGTCGTCCGGTTCCGCAAATCGGGTGCCGACGTGCTGGTCGGCCTCGGCGTGGACGCCAAGGACTCGCCCATCGTGCGGCTCACCCGCAAGCGCACGGCCGTGTACAACATCCACCTGGTCGGCATCGCGGCCCGCCACGGCGCCCACGTGATCGACGTGTGGAACATGCGCTCGCTGCGGGACTGGCGGATGTGGCACGAGGACCGCATCCACCTGAACGCGCTCGGCCACGAGCGGCTCGCCCAGGCAGCCCTGTTCGCCCTCGGGCTCGAGCCCGACCTGGCCGACTGGGAGGCGCCGCTGCCGCTCCTGCCCAGGATGACGCCGCGGGAACAGCTGGACTGGAACATCGTCTGGGGCCGTGACCACCTGGCGCCGTGGCTCGGTCGCCGGCTCCGACGCACCAGTTCCGGAGCCGGCCGGACCGCGAAGCAGGGCACCTATCGCACGGTCAGCCCGCGCCCGGGCAGCGGCAATGTGCCGGCTGCCGACGAGCGCTTGGCAGAATAGGCACATGCCCACCCCGTTCGAGCCAGCAGAACCCGCGACCCTGCCGCGCGGCGCCCGGTTGCGACTGCTCGCAGCCACCTGGGTCGGGAACCTCGCAGCGCTGGCTTCCCGGTTGGCGGGCAAGGGTTCTGGCGCCTCCGTGCGCGGCCAGGTCCTCACCCGCCTGGCTCCGGATTCGTTCGCCCAACTGCTGCAGGGCAGGCGGGTGCTTGCCGTGTCCGGCACCAACGGCAAGACCACGACCACCCACCTGCTGGCCGCGGCCATCCGCGCCGGCCTCGGCGCGGACGCCGCCCGCCTGGTCACCAATGCAGACGGCGCGAACCTGCACTACGGCATCGCCTCCGCGCTCAGCCAGCGCCCGGGGGCCGACATCGCCGTCCTCGAGACCGACGAACGGGTGGTCTCCGACATGATCGCCCACGCCCGTCCGGAGCTGCTGGTGTTGCTGAACTTCAGCCGGGACCAGCTCGACCGCCACCACGAGATCAAGGCGCTGGGCCGCGCCTGGCGGGTGGCGCTCGAGGCGGCCGGCCAGGCCGGCCCCACCATCGTCGCCAACGCCTGCGACCCGCTGGTGGTCTGGTCCGCCGGCACGGCCGCCAAGGTGATCTGGGTGGAGACCGCGACCATCTGGAACGCCGACGGCGCCCTCTGCCCCGCCTGCGGCACCATCCTCCAGCGCAGCCGCACCGGTGACCGGGACCGTTGGGACTGCCCCGGTTGCGAGCTTCACCAGCCCGTCGCCGGCTACCGGGTGGACGGGGCGACGATCGAGTTGCCGGACGGCACTCGCGTCGAACCCGACCTGCAGGTGCCCGGCTCCTTCAACGTCTCCAACGCCGCTTGCGCGCTGGCCGCCGCGCTCGAGTTCGGCGTCGGGATCGAGGCTGCGCTGGCCGGGATGCGCACCGTGACGGCGCCGGCGGGACGCTTCGCCACAGCCAGGTTCGGCTCCACCACCGCCCGCCTGCTGCTGGCCAAGAACCCGGCCGGCTGGGCGGAGGCGCTGCCCCTGGCGGCGTCCGACCCGGTCATTCTCGCGATCGACTCGGTCGCTGCCGACGGCAAGGACGTCTCCTGGCTCTGGGACGTCCCCTACGAGCAGCTCGCCGGCCGGCTGGTCATCTGCACCGGGCCGCGGGCCCAGGACCTGGCCGTCCGGCTGAGCTACGCCGGCGTCGACCACGAGATCGAGCCGGACCTGCGCAAGGCGCTCGGTTCGCGATCGGGACCGGTCGACGTGATCGCCACCTACACCCCGTTCCAGGGGCTGCTGAAGCTGGCGGGCCTGCGATGAGCCCGGTGGAGATCGTCCTGGTCTACCAGTCGCTGCTCGGCATCTACGGCGACCGCGGCAACGCCATGGTGCTGCGCCAGCGGCTCGCCTGGCGCGGTATCGACGCCGTGCTGACGGAGGTCGAACCCGGCGACGCCGTGCCGTCCACCGGGTCGGTGTACCTGCTCGGCGGGGGCGAGGACGCTGCCCAGATCTCCGCGGTCAGGGGGCTGAAGGCCGATGGGCACCTGTTCGGCGCGATCGAGGGCGGGGCGGTGTTGTTCGCCGTCTGCGCGGGCTACCAGATCGCTGGCAGGACCTTCACGGTGGGCGACGACGACGAGGTGATCGACGGTCTCGGGCTGCTCGACGTCACCACCCGCCGCGGCACCGAGCGGGCGGTCGGCGAGATCCTCACCTCCTGGACGAAGCCGGACGGCACCGAGACCCTGATCACCGGCTTCGAGAACCACGGGGGCTTCACCACCCTCGGCCCGGAGGCGACCCCGCTCGCCCGAGTCGAGATCGGCATCGGTAACGCCGACGACGGCACGGAAGGCGCTGTGCAGGGGAAGGTGATCGGCGCCTATCCGCACGGCCCGATCCTCGCCAGGAACCCGGAGCTCGCCGACTACCTGCTCGAGCTTGCCCTCGACCGCGAGCTGGACCCGCTTCCCCGTCCGGAGCTGGACGAGTTGCGCCGCCAGCGCATCGCAGCCGTCCGCAGGGCCGGCCTGCGCCGGTGAGTCCGGCTCACTGACCCGGCACCGGGCTAGGGCTCAACCGCCGGATCCGGCTCGGCCAGCTGCTGCGCCAGGGTTGCATCAGCGCTCGGCTCGCCGTAGCGCTGCGCCAGCACCCGGTAGGACCGGGTGAGGAAGGCACCGAGGGTCAGCACCAGCCCCACGACGCCGGCCAGGACGAAGACCAGCGCGATACCGCGGGCCTGACCCTGGCCGAGCAGCCAGTCGAGGCTCTGCCGCCCGGCTCCGGAGTCCGCGTACGGGATGAGCCAGAACTCCGCGATCGGGCCGATCAGGAAGGCGGTGATCGGCGCTGCGGCCACCTCGACGCTCTGCGCCAGTCCGAAGACGCGCCCCTGCTTCTCGTACGGGACCACCTTCTGCAGCACCGTCTGCTCTGCGGCCTCGGCCACCGGGATCAGGGCCATGTAGGCGAGCAGCCCGACGGAGGTGAGCCAGATGTTCTCCCGGATCGTGAACCCGATGCCGATCGTCCACATCACCAGGTTGGCCAGCAGTAGCGCCCGCAGCGGCTTGGCACCGAGACCGGCCTTGGCGACCCAGCCGGCGCCGATCATGAACCCGAAGCTGAGCACTCCCCAGAGGATGCCCCAGACCTCAACCGAGACCAGGGTGAGTCCGTAGGGGTCCAGCAACGCCATGAACACCCCGCCGAGCAGGTTGTTGAAGGTGGCGAAGAGCACCAGGCCGACCAGCCCGGGGACAGCGACCACCGCCCGGTAGGCGCCGGCGAAGTCGACCGCCTTCGGGGCGCCCTCGGCGTGGACGATCTGCGGCTCCGGGATCGAGACCGTGAGCAGGTGCAGCAGGGAGACCACGGTCAGGGCGACAGCTATCGCCATCGTCCACAGCATGCCCAGCTGGCCGACGGCCAGCCCGGAGAACACCGAGGTGATCGCGAACCCGAACCCGCTGACCATGCCGACCAGGCCGTTCATGTTGGGGCGCCGTTCCTCCGGCACCAGCAGGGTCACGCAGGTGGAAAGGGCGATGCCGCGGGCGCTCTCCACGATGGCGCCCAGCAGGATCAGCAGCACGAATGTCCAGAAAGCGAAGCTGCCGATCACGAGCAGCTCACTGGTCGGCACGACGAGGAAGAAGGCAAACGCCGCGGCGTACGCAATCGCGGTCACCGCGGTGGCCAGCACCATCACCTGCTTCTTGCGCCACCGGTCGACCCAGGTGCCGAAGGGCACACCGACCACGGCTACCAGCAGCATGTAGGTGCCGCCGATGATCGCCGTCGCCAGCACGGAGCGGGTCTCGAGGTAGACCCAGAAGGTGAGCGCGAACCAGAGGAAGCTGGTGGTCACGTTGGCGATCAGGGTGTTCACAAGCACCCCGTAGAAGCTCTTCGTGTGGTCCACGTCGCGCCCTTCATAGACTGCGAAACGGCCATGATGTCACAGGCATCCGACACCCTGAAGGACCATCTCCGGCAGGAACCCGGCCGTCCGTCTGCGCTGGCCAGGTCCCGTTCCGGCCCTGTTGCAGGCGCCGTCGCCCCGGCCCGCCGGGTCTGCTGCAGTTGTCCACAGTTCTCAGCGCAGGGCTTACCAGAGCTGCCCGAAGTTGCCGAAGCTGGCTCACATGCGCACTCCGAGGCCCTGGGCCTTGCCGGACCAGCCGGCCACTCGACGACTCCTCCTGGCTGGCGGCGCCACGGACGCGATGCTGCGCACGCAGTTGTCCAGCGGGCGACTTCTTCGGCTCCGCTCCGGGGCGTACATCGGGGCGTCCCGATGGCCCACCGACCCTGGGGCCCAGCACATCCTGCTCGCCCACGCTGAGCAGGTGGTCAATCCCGAGGCCGTCATCAGTCACGAGTCGGCGGCCCTGGCCTGGGGCCTGCCAACCCCTTCCCTCGCCCGGTGGTACGAGGCGCCGATCTCACTCACTCGGGCTGCCGGCGCCCGCCATCGCGCCAGGCCCGGCGTCGTCTACCACCTCGGCCCGCTGCCGGATCACCACCTGGCGAGGGACGGCGAGGGCTACCGACTCACGACAGCTGCCCGAACGGCTGTCGACCTCGCTCGCGGGCTCCCGCTACCGGAGGCGTTCGTGGTCCTGGACGGGGCGGCGCGACTGGCGTGCGCGGCCCTGGTCGCCCAGCCGAGGCGGGCCGACTTCGCCAACCCCCGCCTGGTCAGGGCAGCCAGGGAGCAGCTCCTGGAGGCAGCCAGCGTTCGACACTTCTCCGGCCTGCGTCGGGTGATCCAGCTGGTCGAGCCGGCGAGGGAGTCGGCCATCGAGTCACTCTCGGCCGGCCACATCCTTCTGGCCGGACTCCCAACTCCGATCTTCCAGGCGCCGATCCGAACACCGCTCGGCACCCTGTTCCCCGACTGCTACTGGCCCGATCACGACTTGGTGGGCGAAGCCGACGGCGCCGTGAAGTACGGCCAGGCCGATGCCTATGTCCGGGAGAAGGAGAGGGAGCAGGTGCTGCGCGACCTCGGCTACCGGATGGTCCGCTGGCTCGGGAAGGAGATCCTGACCAGGCCTGCGGTGGTCACCGACCGGATCGCACGAGCTCTGTCTGGATGAAGCCGCTGGATCGTGGTTATCCGGCCGCTACGGGCCGGTCGTCAGGACGCGAGCCGCCGCATCGTGGTTATCAGCCGCCGTGCCACGCCGATAACCACGGGGAAGCGGCTTTGGCCCGGACCTGTGCTCGCAGCAGTGGCGATAACCACCAGCTTGCGGCTCGTCCGATCTCCCCCGCCGATTTCGCGCTACGGGCCCGGTACGGTAACGTTTCTGCCTGCGCGCCGCTAGCTCAACTGGCAGAGCAGCTGGCTCTTAACTAGCGGGTTCGGGGTTCGAGTCCCTGGCGGCGCACTGTGATTGGCCCGTCGCTTCCACCGTCGGGCCAATCGCTTTTTCTCCCCCGGTCGCTGCAGTGAAGCGGCCCATGGACAACGCCGAAGGCCCCGCGGATTCCCGCGGGGCCTTCGAGCTGTACTGGCTGTTACTTCACGCCACCGGCGGTCAGGCCGGCCACGATCCGGCGCTGGAAGATCAGCACGCCGACGATGAGCGGCACCGTGATCAAGACGCCGGCGGCCATGATGGTTCCCCAAGGGGTGTCATAGCCGTAGGCACCGGTGAACTTCGAGATCGACACCACCGCGGTGTACATCTCCTGACGGGTCGCGAACGTCAGCGCGATCATGAACTCGTTCCAGACCGCGATGAAGGTGATGATCGCCGTGGTGAAGACGCCCGGGGCGGCCAGCGGAAGGATGATCTTCCGGAAGGCCTGTCCGGGCGTGCAGCCGTCGACCATCGCCGCCTGCTCCAGTTCCACCGGCAACTGCCGGAAGAACGCGGTCAGGTTCCAGACTGCCAACGGCAGACCGAAGGACAGCGACGGGATGATCAGCGCCTGGTAGGTGTTCATCCAGTTGATCGGCATCCAGGAGTAGGCCCCGGTGAACATCTTGAACAACGGGATCAGCAACGTGATGCCGGGGAACATCGAGCAAGCGATGATGATCGACAGCACCAGGCCCTTCGCCCAGAACCGCAGCCGAGCCAGCGCGTAGGCACCGAGGATGCCGAGGAGCAGGGTCAGCAGGGTCGTGGTCAAGGACACGATGAGCGAGTTCAGCAGCGCCTGGCCGAAGCCGTTCGCCGGGTCGAACACGGCCGGGTAGTTCTCGAACGAGACGGGATCCGGCCAGAAGGTGGTGTCGCGACCCTCAGTCGGCAGCCGCAGCGAAGAAACGATCATCCAGTAGAACGGCAGTACGCAGTAGAGGATGATCAGCAGCATCCCGAGGGCGATGCCGATCTGGCTCATCCAGTAGCGGCCACCGCGACTCGGCTTGCTGAGAACGGCGATCTCTTCCTTGGTCACATGGGACTGGGCAGTGGTCATTGCTGCGTCTCCCCACTCGTGATGGAGCTCCTGGCGAGCTTCACTTTCTGCTTGCTGGCCTTCGCGAGCTCCCGCTGCCGCTTCCGCTGCGCGGTGAGGGCCCGGGACTCCTCGTCACCGATCACGTCGGCACCGAGCAGCTTCACGAAGATGAAGGCCACGAGCACGATGTAGGCGAAGAGCACCAACGAGTACGCGGCGGCAGAGCCGTAGCGCAGGGCGTTGTTCTCGACATAGGCAAGGATCGACGTGGTTTCCACGTAGTACTTGCCCGGACCGACCATGCCCCAGGGCAGGTCGAACATGCGCATGGTGTCGAGCGTTCGGAACAGCACCGCCACCACCAGGGCTGGCTTGACCATCGGGAGGGTGATCCGGACGAAGGTCTGCCAGGCGTTGGCCCCGTCGACCTTGGCCGCCTCGTACACGTCGGCCGGAATCGTCTGCAGGCCGGCGAGCGTGAGCAGGCCGATGAACGGTGCCGTCTTCCACACGTCAGCGATCACGATCGCCCACATCGAATAGTGGTTGTCGGCCAGCCACAGGATCTTCTGCCCGAGGACCGCGTTCATCACGCCGTTGGAGTCGAAGATCAGGCCCCACATGCGAGCTGAGACGATGGTCGGAATCGCCCACGGAATCAGGATCGCTGCGCGGACGAAGCCCTTGCCGCGGAAGGCCCGCGCCATGATCAGGGCCATCGCCACGCCAAGGATGGTCTCCAGGAGGACGCAGACGACGGTGAAGAAGGTCACGTTCCAGAAGGAGTTGACCAGTCTGTCCACCTGACCCCAGGCTCCCTGGACAAGCTGGGGATTGGCGAAGATGTTAGTGAAGTTGGCGAGGCCGACGAAGGACTCGCCTTCGGGGATCAGGCCGGTCACCGGATCGACAGCGGTTGCCTTCAGGAAGACCGATTCCCGCAGCGAGAGCAGGATCGGGACGCCGACCACGAAGAGGATCACCAGCATCGTCGGGGAGATCAGGATCGCTGCCAGCGAGCCCTGACCGTCGCTCATCATGTTCTTCTTGCGTTTCTCGGTAATGGGAGGCGTATTGCCGGCGAGCGTCGTTGCTGCACCTTGGCTCATGCTTCCCCACCTCCTTTGCGTGGAATTGAGACACTTCTCGGGGTCACGGACGAGATCCGCGACCCCGAGAAGTCCCGATGGATGGTGGTGTTACTGGAGCAGCCCCTCGAGCTTGGTCTGCAGTTCGCCGAACGCAGCCGCCGGCTCGGTCTGCTTCTGCAGCGCCGAGTAGGTGGCGTCCTGGATGGCCAGGGTGACGTCGCCGTACTTGACGGCCTTCGGACGGGCCTTGGCCAGCTTGATCGACTCACCGAGGGTGGACAGGTACGGGAACTGCTCGTTCAGTGCCGGGTCGGCGTACAGGCTCTCCAGGATCGGGGCGAGCGAGCCCTTCTCCAGGAAGATCTTCTGGATCTCCTCGGAGGCGATCCACTTGATGAAGTCACCAGCGGTGCCCTTGTTCTTGGTGAACGCGGAGATACCGATGTTGTGGCCACCGAGGGTGGAGACGCCGAGGCCGGTCTTGCCGGGCAGCGGAGCACCCGCGAACTTGCCGACGACCTTGGACGAGCCGTCATCCTTCTGGGCGAGGTTCCAGACGTAGGGCCAGTTGCGGTGGAACAGCAGCTTGCCGTCCTGGAAGGCCTGGCGGCCTTCCTCTTCCTTCCAGGTGATGGCGTCGGCGGGGATCATGCCGGACTTGAAGCCGTCCACCATCCACTGCAGGCCGGCGATGGCCTCAGGGGAGTTGACGGCGGGCTTGCCGTCGGCGGTGATGAACTCGCCACCGGCGGAGTTGACGGCCTCAGCGATGTTGCAGGTCAGGCCCTCGTACTTCTGGTGCTGGCCGGCGTAGCAGGACATGCCCTTCTGGTCGGGCAGGACCTTGTCACAGGCAGCCTGCATCTCGTCCCAGGTCTTGGGCGCCTCGAGGTTGGCCTTGTCGAGCAGGTCCTTGCGGTAGTAGAGCATGGCGCCGTCGGAGCCCTGCGGGTAGGCGTACAGCTTGTTGAAGTAGGTCGACGCATCAACGGCGCTGGCGAGCATTCCGGTGGTCGGGAACCGGTCGGCGGGCAGTTCCTGCAGCCAGCCGTTGGCTGCGAACTCGCTGGTCCACACCACGTCGACGGACATGACGCTGAACTCGCCGCTCTTGGCCTGGCCGCGCTTGATCATGTCCGCGCGCTGCTGGTCGGCCTCCGGGGAGAGTTCGGTGAAGGTGACCTTCTCATTCGGGTGGTCGGCGTCCCACTTGGCAAGAACGTCCTTCCAAACTCCGGCGGTGTCCTTGCCCTGGGCGTAGGTGATCGGGCCGCGCTCGTCCCAGTTCACTCCTCCAGCGGCCGAACCGCTGGCACCGGGAGTGGTGGGAGTGCTACACGCAGCCGTGACCAGCAGTGCGCCGAAAGTGGCCACCGCTGCGAGCACGCGCCGCGTTGTGCGTGCATGAGACATTGAGTCCTCGCTTCTCAGTTGTGTCCCCCGCCTGGGGACCCTGACAGCACTCTAAGCAGCCGAGGCCCATTCTGGGCAGCACCTTTCCCGGATTGTTATGAAGGTCAAAGGTCAAGGACCCCAAATGTGGGAAATGAACCGATTCAGTTGGGTTGAATCGGTTCACTTCTGGCATCTTCGGTCCAGGTAAATCGACCTACCTGAGACCTCGGCGTTATCTGGGCCAACCACCCGGGGGCCGAAGTTGGGAACTCAGCGACCCTTGAGGATCGACCGGACGATCAGGATGAAGGTGACCGCACCACCGGCTGCCGCGGCGAGCAGCGCCACGCGCTCGGTGCGGAGGTCGCCGCGCTCATCGACGACCTGCGCCCTGGCCTGCTCGAACGTGCCCTCGGCGAACGCCCTGGCGTCGGCGACGGTGTTGGCAACGATCGCCTTGGGGTGCACCTGGTTGATCAGGCCCTCGACGTTCTCGGCGAGACGCTGCCTGGCCGCAGCGATCTCGGCCTCGATGTCCTCACGGGTCCGCACGATGGGATCTGCCATTTGCTCCTCCAACTCGCCAGCCGGGCTGCCTTCCCCCACAGCCTATGCCAGCAGCCGGAGCTCCCGGCAGCCGAAGTCCAGTCCGGTCCGGGCTTGGATTAGGGTTGGGTCATGACCCAGCTCAAGCCCGGCGATACCGCCCCAGCCTTCACCCTGTTGGACGCCGACCAGCGCCCGGTGTCCCTGGCCGACTTCGCCGGTGGCAGGGTCATCGTCTACTTCTACCCTGCGGCGATGACGCCGGGGTGCACGATCCAGGCCGTCGACTTCGACGGGGCACTCAGCGACCTCGCCAAAGCCGGCTACCAGGTGGTCGGCATCTCCCCGGACAGCCCGGAGAAGCTGGCCCGCTTCCGGGAGGTGGAGCACCTCGGTTTCCCGCTGCTCGCCGATCCCGACCTCGAGGTGCTCAAGGCGTATGCCGCGTACGGCTCCAAGACCCTCTACGGGAAGGCCATCGAGGGCGTGCTCCGGTCCACATTCATCATCGACGTCACCACCGACGGCGTCGGCAAGGTCGCCCTGGCCCAGTACAACGTCCGGGCTGCCGGCCACGTGGCGAAGCTGCGCCGCGACCTGGGGGTCTGACCGGGCTCAGGCCTGGTCTGCCCAGGGCTGCCAGGAGTTCGAGCCGACTGGGTTCGGCCGGACCAGGGCGTCCAGCACGTCGCTGGCCCCGGAGACGATCAGGTGCTCCCCGGCCACGACCAGCCGCTCGTCCGGCGGGTTCGGCTCGTAGTCGCCGGGTGCGTGCAGCACGGCAAGGGTGAGGATCCCGCGTTGCCGGAGCGCGCCGATCGTCTCGCCTGCCAGCGGCCCGTCCGGCTCGGCAGCGACCTCCTCCATGCCGAAGGCGAGTCCCCCACGGGTCAGCGCGGCGTCGATGAACTCGATCACCCCCGGCCGGAGTGCGAGGTTCACGATCCGGCGGCCGGCCATCGTGTACGGCGAGACCGCCCGGTCGGCGCCGGCCTGGATCAGCTTCGCGATCACGTTCTCCGCGCCGGCCCGTCCGACGATGAACAGACCCGGGTTCAGCGACCGGGCGGAAAGCGTCACGTAGACGTTCTGGGCGTCGGAGTCGATGGCGGCGACCAGCCCCTTCGCCCGTTCGACCCCGGCTGCGCGCAGCACCTCCTCGGTTGCGCCGTCACCGTGGACGACCAGGTAGCCGTTCGCCTCCGCGCGCTGCAGCGACTCCTCCCCGATGTCGATCACCACCACGGAGTGCCCGTCCCCGACCAGTTCCCGGGCGACCATCGAACCGACCCGGCCGTAGCCGCAGACCACGAAGTGCCCGCTCAGCTTGTCGATGTTCCGCTCCATCCGCTTGGCCTTCCTTCTGCCGCTGGCCACGTCGGCCATCACGTTCTCGGCCACGACACCGACCGTGCCGAAGATCACCCCGATGGCGGACAGCGCCATCAGCATCGTCCAGATCCGCCCGGGCCAGTGGAGTTCGTGCACCTCGCGGAACCCGACGGTGGTCATCGTCGTCACGGCCATGTACAGGGAGTCGAGGAAGCTCCAGCCCTCGAGGACCATGTAGCCGGACGTCCCCAACAGGGCCAGCCCGCAGACTGCCAGCACCCAGCCCAGAACTGGACGGGCGGTCCTGGTGGCCCCCGCAGGGCGGGGTGCCCTGGCCAGCCCGGGGAGCCTCACGGCCGAATCCTATGGCTGTGGTGCGATCGGGACCGGCGAACCGTCGGATTGGGTCCGGGCCGCAGCGGGGGTGCCCAACACAGCTCCTGGGCCGTTGCCGGCCACTAGGTGACCGACGGCCGGGTCGGCCGCCGGTCATCATGGTTCAGCTCCGGATCGAGAAGTAGGCCTTGGTTGAGCCGGTCACCACGCCCGGCCCGGTCCATTCGAACCCGCGGACGGTCGAGCCCTTCGTGCGGCGGTAGCGCAGTTCACCCACGACGCTGCTGGCCGGCTGAAGCTCGTCGAGGCTTGCGATGAGCTCGTCGAAACTGCCGAAGCCGGTCTCGTCGGAGTAGTCCCAGTCCTCGCAGTAGACGTCGCCGCTGGAATCGACGTAGCACTCGTCGCCGGTGGCGTTGGCCGGCTCCACCAGGAACGTCCCGCTCTTGCGGGCGGTCGAGGGCAGCCTGAACGTCACCGGATCGCCGACGACGCTCGTGGTGCGCAGCTTGCCGTTCCTCAGGACCCGGTACTCCGGACGCACCGAGTAGGTTCGGCCGGCCTTGAGGCGGTTCCCCGACAGTGACGTCCAAGTGCCCGCCTTGAGCACCTGCACGTCGGCGGCCCGGTAGGTGACGGCATCGGCGTCGACGAGCCGGAGGGTTGCCCGGATGCCGGTGATGGCCACGTCCTCGAACTCGTTGTCGGTGATCGTCCAGACCTCCGCTGCCAGGTCGGTGGCGACTACGTCGGGGAAGGCCGAGCGGTCGGCGACTACCTGGGAGTTCGTCAGGGACTCCTCCGTGCCGTCCTCGCGCCGGTAGCCGATGGTCCAGCTGAGCTCAGCGGTGCCGGAGCCGTACTGGTCGAGCTGCTCGTAGGCGGCCTGGCCGATAATGCCGGCAGCGGCGGATGCCGCCACCTCCGGATCGGCGACCCCGACGTGGTAGCTGGCGACCTGGCCACCGGAGGCGTCCTGGACGTCGACGTCCACGCCGAAGGCCTCGACGGCACCGATCGTTCCCCGGATCCCGGCCCGGCGGTCCTGGGTGATCATCCCCAACGGGGCGCCGAGCTGGGAGAACTGCTTGTAGGAGCCGGAGAGTCCCGCGCCGTCCGGCACGATCATCGCCGTCGAGGCGTTGGCCAT
>JADLEH010000293.1 GCA_020846255.1 Propionibacteriaceae bacterium | reverse complement strand
TCCGCCAGCAGCACCGGGACGTGGACGTCCGGGCCGTGCTGCGGGCAGCGCTGCACCCCGGTGAGGAGATGGGCGTCGTCATCCGCCAGTCCGAGGACGACCATGTCCGGCTGGCCGTGTCGGCCGGCCCCGACGGGCAGCTCGTCGCGCGCGCCGTCCACCGTCGCGCCGGCGTCGAGGAGGTTCTGGGCGAGGCCGCGCCAGGCCTGCCCGTCGGCGCGCCGGTCCTGCTTGGACTCCGGGTCAGGGGCCAGGACTACGCGCTCACCGTTTCCGCAGGCGACGCAGAGCAGGTGGTCGCGACGGCCGACGGCCGGACGCTCGACAGCGTCGCCACCGGCGGCTTCATCGGGCTCTGGTTCGGGGTCTACGCGACCTCCAACGGAGCCGCCTCGACAACCGAAGTGGACCTCGAACGGTTCGAGTACCTTCCACTGAACCCCAGCCGGTAGCCCACCAAGGAGCGAGCGCAGTGCCCATCACCGACCTGACCCTTGACCAGCTCGTCGACTTCCGGCCCGAGGTGGGCGAACCCGGGGACTTCGACCGGTTCTGGCAGGAGACGATCGCCGAGGCACGGCGGCGGCCGCAGGAGCTCGTGTCCAGGCCGGTCGATGGCCCGGTCACCGAGCTGCTGGTCGAGGACGTCACCTTCTCCGGTTTCGACGGCGACCCGATCAGGGCCTGGGTCATCCGCCCCAGGTCCGGCGCGCGCCTGCCTGCCGTCGTCGAGTTCGTCGGCTACAACGGCGGCCGGGGGCTGCCGGCAGAGCACCTGCACTGGGCTGCGAGCGGCTTCGTGCACGTGGTGATGGACACCCGCGGCCAGGGCAGCGGCTGGGGCGGTGGCGGCAGCACCCCCGACCCGCACGGCACGGGTGCCGCGCTTGACGGGTTCATGACCCGCGGCGTGGAGAGCCCGGAGACCTACTACTACCGCAGGGTGTTCACGGACGCGGTCCGGCTCGTCGACACCGTGCGCACCCTCGAATTCGTCGACCGCGACCGGGTTGCTGTCACCGGCGGCAGCCAGGGCGGCGGGATCACCCTCGCCGTGGCCGGCCTGCTCGGCGACGACATCGCCGCAGCGATGCCGGACGTGCCGTTCCTCTGCCACTTCCGGCGCTCGGTCGCGCTCACCCCCGGCCGGCCGTTCACGGAGGTGGCCCAGTACCTCTCGGTTCACCGGGATCGGGCGGAAGCCGTGTTCGACACGCTGTCCTACTTCGACGGGGCGGTCTTCGCGCCACGTGCCACAGCGCCGGCGCTGTTCTCCGTCGGGCTGATGGACGACATCGTCCTGCCGTCCTCGGTCTTCGCAGCGTTCAACCGCTACGGCTGCGAGGACCGCGACATCGCCGTCTACGAGTACAACGGCCACGAGGGCGGCCAGCTGTTCCACTGGCAGCGGCAGGTCGCCTGGCTCCGGGGTCGGGTCGAGTGACCCCGGACCGGCTGCGACCGTAGCCGCCGTTCCGGCGGCAACCAGGTGGCCTCAGTAGCGCCCGGCGGCGCGGCGGTAGTCGGCAAGGATCTCCGGACGCGGGTCCGGCTCCGGTGAGCCGACCAGTTCCACCGACCAGTCCGGACGGTTCCCGGTGAGCACCCAGGCCGCCTGGCGGGCCGCACCGTCTGCGACGTACTCGCCGGGAGCCGGCACCTGCACCGGCAGGTCGAACACCTGGCCGGCGATGGCCTGCACCGCGGGATTGGCGGCCGCCCCGCCGATCAGCAGGATCCGGCTGGTCTGGACGCCCAGCCCGCGGATCGCGTCCAGCCCTGCGGCCAGGCCGCAGAGCATGCCCTCGATCGCGGCCCGCGCGAGGTTCGCCCTCGTCGTGTTGCCGAGGGTGAGACCGGAGAGCGTCGCCGTGGCATCGGGCAGGTTGGGCGTGCGCTCACCCTCGAAGTAGGGCACGAGGACAGCGCCGTCCGCGCCCGGCCCCGCCTGGAGCGCCAGCCGCCCGAGCTCCTCGTGGTCGACCCCGAGCAGTCCGGCCACGGCATCCAGTACCCGGGCGGCGTTCAAGGTGCAGACCAGCGGCAGGAAGCCGCCGGTGGCGTCGGCGAAGCCCGCGACGATCCCGGTCGGGTCGCCGATCCTGGTCGTGGTCGCAGCGAACACCGTCCCGGAGGTGCCGAGGGAGATCGCAACGTCGCCGGGCCGGGCGTCCAGCCCGAGGGCTGCTGCAGCGTTGTCGCCGGCCCCCGGGCCGACGATGAAGCCGGGTCCGGGCACGGATTCGAAGGCTCCGAGCACACGCGGCAGGACCGCGTCGTGGCCCAGCGCCCGGACCAGCAGGTCACGGTCGTAGTCGTCGGTCGCCGGCGACCAGTAGGCGGTGCCGGAGGCGTCGGAGCGGTCGGTCACCAGTTCGGAGAGGACCGGGCCGAGCTGCGACTCCCCGGCCGGTCCGTAGCCGCGCAACCGCCAGGTCAGCCAGTCGTGCGGCAACGCAACGGCTGCCACCCGGGCGGCGTTCTCCGGCTCCGCGTCCCTGAGCCAGCGCAGCTTCGTGGCCGTGAACGAGGCCACCGGCACCACTCCGGTGCGGGCGACGTAGTTCTCGGCCCCGATCTCGTCGACCAGGTCGGTGGCTGCTGCCGCCGACCTGGTGTCGTTCCAGAGCAGCGCCGGCCGGATCACCCGTCCGGCGTCGTCGAGGGCGACCATGCCGTGCTGCTGACCGCCGATGCTGACCGCAGCGACGTCGGCCAACCCGCCGGCCTGGGCCAGGGCCTGTTGCAGCGCATCCCACCAGTGCTGTGGGTCGACCTCGCTGCCGGCCGGGTGGGATGCCCGGCCGCTGGCGAGCAGGACACCGCTCTCGGCGTCCCGGACAACCACCTTGCAGCTCTGGGTCGAGGAGTCGACCCCGATCACCCGGGCCATGCTCAGCGGGCGCCGAGCAGGTGTTCGGTGGCCAGCTGCTGCAGCCGGACGAAGCCGAAGCCCTTCCCGCCGAGGTAGGCGCCGGAGTCGAACTCCTCGTAGGCGGAGGTGTCGGCGATCAGGTCGTCGTAGGACTCGCCTTCGGCGAGGGTGGGCACCGTGAGCTCGGCGACCTTCGCCGTGGCCAGCGCCGCCTGCACCTCGGGATCGGCCCGGAACGCCTTGGCGCGCTCCTTGAGCAGCAGGTAGGTGTGCATGTTGGCCTGGACGGAGTCCCAGACGCCGGTCTCGTCCTCGGTGCGCGACGGCTTGTAGTCGAAGTGCCGCATGCCTTCGTAGGCCTGGCCGCCGGCCGGGCCGCCGTTCTCGAGCAGGTCGACGAGGGCGAAGGCGTTGTGCAGGTCGCCGTGGCCGAAGACCAGGTCCTGGTCGTACTTGATGCCCCGCTGGCCGTTGAGGTCGATGTGGAACAACTTGCCGTGGTAGAGGGCCTGGGCGATGCCGGCCGCGAAGTTCAGCCCGGCCATCTGCTCGTGACCCACCTCGGGGTTCAGGCCGACCATCTCGGGGTGCTCGAGGGAGTTGATGAAGGCCAGCGCGTGGCCGACGGTCGGCAGCAGGATGTCGCCGCGGGGCTCGTTCGGCTTGGGCTCGATGGCGAACCGCAGGTCGTAGCCCTTGTCGAGCACGTACTGGCTCAGCAGGTTGACGGCCTCGCGGTAGCGCTCCAGCGCTGCCCGGATGTCCTTGGCCGCGTCGTACTCGGCGCCTTCACGCCCGCCCCACATCACGAACGTGGTTGCGCCCAGCTCGACGGCCAGGTCGAGGTTACGCAGCACCTTGCGCAGTGCGAACCGGCGCACGGCCCGGTCGTTGGAGGTGAAGCCGCCGTCCTTGAACACCGGGGCCGAGAACAGGTTGGTCGTGATCATCGGGACCTTCAGCCCGGTGGCCTCGCAGGCTGCCTTCAACCGGTCGATCTGGTTGCGGCGCTCGGCGTCGGTCGAGCCGAACGCGAACAGGTCGTCGTCATGCAGGGTGAGGCCGTAGGCGCCGTACTCGGTGAGCTTCTCCACGACCTTGACCACGTCGAGGGGCTTGCGCGTCGGCCCACCGAAGGGATCCGTGCCGTTGTAGCCGACGGTCCACAGACCGAAGGTGAACTTGTCAGAGGCAGTGGGAGTGAGAGTCACGGGGACGTCCAATCTCTCTCGTCGATGAGCGAATGTTGCGGAACCAAACTTATCTCACGCCTCCCCCGCTGTCCATGGACGCGGGGCAGCCAGCGGCGTCCAGGCGACTTCGCAGCCCACCGACCCTGCACCCCCGACCCGGGCTCACTGGTGGCGGATGTGACCGAAACAAACACGGCTCCGAGTTATCAGATCGTTATGCAAGATGGTTGAGGAAGCCCCTCCCGAAACGTTATGTTGCCGCTACAGACAAAAGGCGCCTTCGGGTGTCCTCTGGCCCGGTCCGGACAGGGTGGTGCGGAACCGGGACCCGCGACGGTTTTCAGAGAGGAACACAAATGTCGCAAAAGACCCGTTTCGTCGCCTTACTGGCGGCGGGCGCGCTGGCGCTCTCCATGAGCGCCTGCTCCGGCGCAGCCGGCGGCGCAGCAAGTGACTGCAATGTCGGTATCACGATGCCGACCCGCAGCCTCGAGCGCTGGATCAACGATGGCGAGCAGCTTCAGGCGAAGCTGAAGGAAGCCAAGTGCACCGTTGACCTGCAGTACGCCGATGACAAGGTCGACCAGCAGATCAGCCAGATCCAGAACCAGATCGCCGGTGGCGCCAAGATCCTCGTGATCGCCTCCATCGACGGCACGGCGCTGGGCCCGGTCCTCGAAGAGGCAGCCAAGCAGAAGATCAAGGTCATCGCCTACGACCGCCTGATCAACGGCAGCCCGAACGTCGACTACTACGCCACCTTCGACAACTACAAGGTCGGCACCCTGCAGGGCAACTTCCTCAAGGAGCAGCTGAAGCTCGACTCCGCGACCACGCCGATCAACTTCGAGGCCTTCGCCGGCAGCCCCGACGACAACAACGCGAAGTTCTTCTTCTCCGGCGCGTGGGACGTCCTGCTCCCCTACGTCACCAAGGGCACGCTCGTCGTTCCCAGTGGCAAGGCACCCAAGACCAACGACGAGTGGACCACCATCGGCATCCCCGGCTGGAAGTCCGACAAGTCCCAGGCCGAGATGGACAACCGGCTCTCGTCCAACTACGCCGGCGGCAAGAAGGTCCAGGCCGTCCTTTCCCCGAACGACTCCCTGGCCATCGGCATCGAGGCATCGCTGAAGTCGGCCGGCTACGTGGCAGGTCCTGACTGGCCGATGATCACCGGCCAGGACGGCGACAAGGCCAACGTCAAGGCCATCCTCGCCGGCGAGCAGGCCATGACTGTCTGGAAGGACACCCGCAAGCTCGGCGAGCGTGTGTTCACGATGATCCAGCAGATCTCGAAGGGCGAGAAGGTTGAGGTCAACGACGAGAAGACCTACAACAACGGCGTCAAGGTTGTTCCCTCCTACCTGCTCGAGCCCGAGGTCGTCACCAAGGACCAGGTGCAGAGCAAGTTGATCGATTCCGGCTTCCTCAAGGCATCCGACGTCGGTCTGTGATCTAGTACGGACGCCGGTGGCGGGTAACCGCCACCGGCGTCCGGCTCCCATCTGTTCCATCGAGGCGAACCTATGACTGACAGCGACCCGATCCTGCGCATGCGTGACATCACCAAGGACTTCAGTGGTGTGCGCGCCCTCGATGAGGTCTCCCTCGAGGTGGCCCGCGGCGAAGTACATGCGATCTGCGGTGAGAACGGCGCCGGCAAATCGACGTTGATGAAGGTGCTGAGCGGGGTCTACCCGCACGGGTCCTATTCCGGCACCATCGAACTCAACGGCGAAGAGGCGACTTTCCGCGACATCAACTCCAGCGAGGCCGCAGGGATCGTCATCATCCACCAGGAGCTGGCGCTCAACCCGCTGCAGTCCATCGCGGAGAACATCTTCCTCGGCAACGAGCGCTCGAAGCGGGGCGTCATCAACTGGGACCGCACCGCCATCGAAGCGAGCGCGTTGCTCGCAAAGGTCGGGCTCGTGGAGAACCCGGCAACCAAGATCTACGAGATCGGCGTCGGCAAGCAGCAGCTGGTCGAGATCGCCAAGGCCATGGCCAAGGACGTCTCCCTGCTGATCCTCGACGAGCCGACGGCAGCCCTCAACGACGAGGACTCCGACCACCTGCTCGACCTGATCTCGAACATGCGCGACCACGGCATCACCTGCATCCTGATCTCCCACAAGCTGCGCGAGGTCCGCCGGATCGCCGACCGGGTGACCGTGATCCGCGACGGCAAGACCATCGAGACCATCGACATGTCCGAACCGGACGCGACCGAGGGGCGCATCATCAAGGCGATGGTCGGCCGCGAGCTCAACAACCTCTTCCCGCCGCACGAGCCGAAGGTCGGCCGCGAGTTGTTCCGGGTGGAGGACTGGACCGCCTACCACCCCGTCGACACCGGACGGATGGTCGTCGACCATGCCTCCTTCACCGTGCACGCCGGGGAGATCGTCGGCTTCGCCGGGTTGATGGGCGCCGGACGCACCGAGTTGGCGATGAGCCTGTTCGGTCGGCTCTGGGGCACCAACGTCTCCGGCCGGGTCTTCAAGGACGACGTGGAGATCAGCACCGCAACGGTCGACGAGGCGGTTGCCCACGGCATCGCCTACGTCACCGAGGACCGCAAGCGCTACGGCCTGAACCTGATCGGCACCGTCAGCACAAACATCTCGGCAGTCGCGCTGGCCCGGTTCGCGAAGTGGGGGATCATCGACCGCAACCGCGAGTACCTCACCGCAGAGGACTACCGGCGCAACATGAACATCAAGACCCCGACCGTCTCCGAGGTCGTCGGCAAGCTTTCCGGCGGGAACCAGCAGAAGGTTGTGCTGAGCAAGTGGCTGGTCTCCGGCCCGGACGTCCTGATCCTCGACGAGCCGACCCGTGGCATCGACGTCGGCGCCAAGTACGAGATCTACGGCCTGATCAACCAGCTGGCCGCACAGGGCAAGGCAGTGGTGATGATCTCCAGCGAGCTGCCGGAACTACTCGGCATGTGTGATCGCATCTACACCATCTCCGAAGGCGCCATCACCGGCGATGTCTCCCGCTCGGAGGCGACCCAGGAAAGCCTCATGTACCTCATGACCATGGGAAAGGAAGCGCTCAAATGAGCACCCAGACCTCCACCGCTCCGGCCGTGGACGAGCCCGTCGGTTCCCGGAAACTGGCCGTCGACTTCCGGCAGTACGGCATCCTGGCCGCCCTGGTTGCGATCATCGTGCTCTTCGAGGTGCTCACCGGCGGCCGGCTGCTTCTGCCGGGCAACGTGAACAACCTGATCCAGCAGAACTCCTACGTGCTCATCCTTGCGATCGGCATGGTGATGGTGATCATCGCCGGCCACATCGACCTCTCGGTCGGATCGCTGGTGGCAATGGTCGGGGCGGTTGCGGCCCTCGCGATGAACGACTGGCACCTGCCCTGGTGGCTTGCTGTGCTGGTGGCACTCCTGGCGGGGGCAGTGGTCGGCGCCTGGCAGGGCTTCTGGGTGGCCTATGTGGAGATCCCGGCCTTCATCGTGACCCTTGCCGGCATGCTGCTCTTCCGAGGGTTGACGCTGATCTTCCTCCACGGTGGCACCATCGGCGGCCTGCCGCGCGAGTTCGTGGCCATCGGGGCCGGTTGGCTCCCCAACTGGTTCGGTGAGGTGGGTGGCGCCGACGTCCTGACCATGGCCCTTGCGGTCATCGCGTGCGTGCTGCTGGTGTTCTTCCAGACCTCCGCCCGCAACGGCCGCAAGAAGCTGCAGCTCCCGGTCGAGGGTGCGGGTCCGTTCTGGGGCAAGATCGTCCTGGCCGTGGCCGCGATCCTCGGCGTGTGCTGGCAGCTGGCCAACTACTCCGGCACCCCGATCATCCTGATCATCCTTGCCGCCCTGATCCTCGCCTACAACTTCCTGCTGAACCGGTCGGTCTTCGGGCGCCACGTCTACGCCATGGGCGGCAACCTCTTCGCGGCCGTCATGAGCGGCGTCAAGACCAGGCGGGTGAACTTCGCCCTGTTCGTGAACATCGGGATGCTGGCGGCACTGGCCGGTGTCGTCAGTACGTCGCGCGCCGGGAGCGCCGTGGCCTCCGCCGGCCAGAACTACGAACTCGACGCGATCGCCGCGGTGTTCATCGGCGGCGCGGCCGTCCAGGGCGGTGTCGGCACAGTCACCGGGGCGATGATCGGTGGTCTGGTCATGGGCGTGCTCAACATGGGCCTGTCCATCCTGTCCGTCGACGCGGCCTGGCAGATGGCGATCAAGGGACTGGTTCTCCTCCTGGCTGTGGCCTTCGACCTGATCAACAAGCGGCGCGGCGGTCGGTGAGATCGGCCCGGGCTGAAGCGCGATAGCCTCGGCACGGAATTCTGCAAAGGACGAGCGAGGTGACGGCCGGTGACCATCGGCACCGGGACGACCGAGGATGTCCGACGATCCAACCTGTCGGCGACCCTCGGCATCCTCTACCGCTCCGGTCCGGTCTCCCGGGCCGGGCTGAGCAAGCGCACGGGCCGCAACCGGTCGACGATCGCCAGCCTGGTGACCGACCTTGTCGAGCTCGGCCTCGCCGAGGAGCGTGATCCCGACTCGCTCGGCCTGGTCGGCCGGCCGAGCCCGGTGGTGGGCATCCGGCCGGAGGTGACAGCGATCGCGGTCAACCCTGAGATCGACGTCCTCACCATCGGCCTGGTCGGACTGGACGGTCAGGTGCGCCGGGTGATCCGGCACGAGTACGACCGGATCCCGACAGCAACCGAGGTGCTCAGCATCACCGCTGCTGTGATCTCGGGCATGCAGGTGGAGCTGGACGGGCTCCTGGTCGCCGGCATCGGCGTTGCGGTCCCCGGCCAGGTCCGCACCGGGGACGGCGTGGTACGCAACGCCCCCCACCTCGGCTGGCACGACGAGCCCCTCGGCGAGCCTCTGGCCGCAGCCACCGGCTACCCCGTCCGGGTGGCCAATGACGCAGCCCTCGGCGCCCTCGCCGAGCACGAGTTCGGGGCCGGCCGCGACAAGGACCACCTGATCTACCTCAACGGCGGCGCCTCCGGCATCGGCGGCGGGGTCATCTCGGCCGGCATCCCGTTGGGGGGCGCCTCGGGCTACGCCGGCGAACTGGGCCACATCCGGGTCTCCAGCTCCAGCGTCATCGACTCCGCCGGCATCGCCGGCACCCTGGAGGCGGAGGTGACCCGGGTCGAGCTGCTCGAAGCCCTCGGCCTCACCCGCGCCGAACCCGGCCAGTTCGAAGCTGCCCTGCTCGCCGACCGGTCCCAGGAGGTGGCAGCCGTGGTGGCCCGCCAGCTCGGCCACCTCGGCACGGCCCTGGCAGCTGTCATCAACGTGCTCAACCCGCAGGTGGTGGCCCTCGGCGGGTTCCTCGCCACCCTGCAGGCCTACGATCCGGAGGCGCTCGAACGCGCCGTTGCTGCCTCCACCCTCGCGCCGTCGCTCGAGGGTGTCCGGATCACCCCGGCGGAGCTGGGCGCGGACCTGCTGATGGTCGGTGCCGCCGGCCTCGCCTTCGCACCCTTGCTGGCCGACCCGGGCTCGATCAGTCGCTGACCCCGCCCCCTCCCCCCTTCCCGGGCCCCCGTCCCCGTCCCCCCGTCCACGCTCCCGAAACGCGCCCTTGCTCCCGGAAGTCCGGGAGCAAGGGGCGCTTTCGGGAGCGGGGAGGCGCTGGAGGGCTGGGCGGGGAGGCGCTGAGGGGTCCGGGGGCGGGGCGGGGTCGCTGGGTTAGTAGGTGATCACCTGTTCGCCGGAGTGGCCGTGCAGGCGGCGGGCAGCCTCTGCAACCGAGCCGCTCAGCGACGGGTAGACGGTGAACGTCTCGGCCAGCTGGTCGACGGTCAGCTTGTTTCGCACTGCGATGGACAGCGGGTGGATCAGTTCGGAGGCCGACGGCGCCACCACCACCCCGCCGACGACGATGCCGGTAGTCGGCAGGCAGAAGACCTTGACGAAGCCGTCGGTCAGCGCCTGCATCTTGGCCCGGGCATTGCCACGGAGCGGGAGCATCATGGCGAGCCCGCGCACCGCGCCGGAGTCGATGTCGGCCTGGCTGCAGCCCACGGTCGCGATCTCCGGTGAGGTGAACACGTTCGCCGACACGGTGCGCAGGTCCAGCGGCGCCACCGAGTCGCCCAGGGAGTGCCACATGGCGATCCTGCCCTGCATGGCTGCCACGCTGGCAAGGGCGTTCACGCCGGTGCAGTCGCCGGCCGCGTAGACCCCCCTGGCGGTGGTCCGCGAGACCCGGTCGACGATGACATGGCCGGAAGCCGACAGCTCCACCCCGGCCTCGGCGAGGCCGAGTCCGGCAGTGTTCGGGATGGCCCCGACCGCCATCAGGCAGTGGGTGCCGACCACCTCCCCGCCGCCGGCCAGCTGGACGACGACCTCGTCCCCCCGGCGGGTCGCTGCGAGCGCACGGCTGCCGTTGAGCACGGTCATCCCGCTGCCCTCGAAGACCTGCTGGAGCACCCTGGCCGCGTCGTCGTCCTGCCCGGGCAGCACCTGGTGCCGGGACGAGACCAGGGTGACCTGTACGCCGAGCGCCTGGTAGGCGCTGGCGAACTCGGCGCCGGTGACGCCGGAACCCACCACGATCAGGTGCTCGGGAACCCGGTCCAGGTCGTAGATCTGGGTCCAGGTGAAGATCCGCTCCCCGTCCGGCCTCGCCGTGTCCAGCTCCCGCGGGTGGGCGCCGGTGGCGACCAGGACGATGTCGGCAGCAATGGTCTCCTCGCCGTCCGCTGTGGTGGCGACGACCCGCTGCGGTCCGTCCAGCCGCGCGGAGCCGGCGATGATCCGGATGCCGTCGCCGAGCAGCCGTTCGGCGATGTCGGCCGACTGGGCCTGCGCCAGCGCGCGGATCCGGGAGTGCACCTTGCCGAGGTCGACCTCGACGGCGTCCCGTAGGCCTCCCTCGCGGGTGACCAGCTGCAGGCCGACCTCCTCAGCGCTGCGGATCTTGGTCATCACCTCTGCTGCTGCGATCAGGGTCTTGGACGGGACCACGTCGGTCAGCACGGCCGAACCGCCGAGGCCGCGGCGCTCGACCAGGGTCACCCGGCCGCCCAGTTGCCGGGCCACCAGGGCCGCCTCGTAGCCCCCGGGGCCGCCACCGATGATCACCACGTCCGTCACGCTGGGATTCTCGCACGCCCGGCGACCGACCCGAAGCGAATGCCCGGGGCGTTAAGCTCGGCGGGTGCCGCGCACCCTGGTTCTCCCCGTCCTTGCCGTAGCCGGCGTTCTCGTCGGAGTGGCCATGGTCCTGATCGGCCTGCCGGAGGCCAACCCGGCCCAGTCGGTGCTCCTCGAGCTGTCCTCGCTGCCGCTGTCCTTCTCGCTCGCCGTCGGCATCGTGATGCTGCAGCGCCGCACCGTCCGCCCGATCGGTCGCCGGACCCGGGTGGTGCTGCTCGCCGGGCTGGGGCTCGTCACCCTCGGCCTGCTCCTGATGATGTGGGCCTACCTGCCCGGCCCGAGGGAGCTGGTGCACTTCGGCCAGCTGCTGGTCTGGATCGGGCTGCTGGCAGCCCTGCTGGTGGTGATCCGCCGGCTGCCGCGGCAGGTCCATTCCAGTTACCACGTCGTCGAGGCCGACGATGCTGGGGCGGGGGTTGGGGATCCCGCTGACCAGGAGCAGAGACCGTCGTTATAGTCATCAGGTGAGCGCCGAAGCCGACCCGAAGTCCCTTGCCCAACTGGCCGCCAAGACCATCCTGGAGCGCTTCGGCCTTCCCGGCATCGATGTGGCCCTCGTCCTCGGTTCCGGCTGGTCCGGGGCAGCGTCCGGCCTGGGCGAGCCGATCGGCGAGTGCGAGCTGGCCGAGATCCCGGGCTTCGCCAAGCCGGTCGTCGTCGGGCACGGCGGCGCCCTCAGGCTCCTGCGCACCGGCACCGGGCGGGTCGCAGCCCTGTTCACCGGGCGCACCCACTTCTATGAGGGCCGCGGCGTTGCCCCGGTCGTCCACGGCGTCCGGACGGCCGCAGCGGCCGGGGCGCGGGCGATCGTGCTCACCAACGGCTGCGGCGGGCTGAACCCGGCCTGGGGCCCGGGCACCCCCGTGCTGATCAGCGACCACATCAACCTGACCGCGGCCACCCCGCTCGAGGGGGCCACCTTCATCGACCTGACCGACGCCTACGCGCCGCGGTTGCGGGAACTGGCCAGGCAGGTCGACCCGACGCTCGCCGAGGGGGTCTACGTCCAGTTCCGGGGCCCGCAGTACGAGACCCCGGCCGAGGTACGGATGGCCCGGGTCCTCGGCGGGGACCTGGTGGGCATGTCGACGACCCTGGAGACCATCGCTGCCCGCGAAGCCGGGCTGGAGGTGCTGGGCATCTCGCTGGTGACCAACGCCGCCGCCGGCATCTCCCCCACCCCGCTGGAGCACGCAGAGGTGATCGCAGCCGGCAAGGCTGCCGAGCCCCGCTTGCGCGGCTTGCTCTCCGGACTTCTCGAACGACTCTGAGGGGCAACATGATCGACGCAGCTCTGCGCTCGCGGCTCACCGCCTGGCGCGACCAGGACCCCGACATGGCCACGGCCGCAGCCCTCGACGACCTGCTGGCCCGCGCCGACGCCGGGGACGCCGACGCCGCTGCCGAGCTGGCCGAAGCCTTCGCCGGGCCGCTCACCTTCGGCACGGCAGGCCTGCGGGGGGCGCTCGGCCCCGGACCGGCCCGGATGAACCGGGTGGTCGTCAGCCAGGCTGCTGCCGGCCTGGCCGCCTACCTGCTGGAACGCGGCTTCGCCGGTGGCCGGGTGATCGTCGGCTACGACGCCAGGTACAACTCCGAGAGGTTCGCCACCGACACAGCCGAGATCCTGGCCGGCGCCGGGCTGCTGCCCCTGCTGTGCTCCCGGGCCCTGCCGACGCCGGTCGTCGCCTTCGGCATCGGGCATTTCGAGTGTGTGGCCGGCGTGGTCGTCACCGCTTCCCACAACCCGCCCCAGGACAACGGCTACAAGGTCTACCTCGGCGACGGCTCGCAGATCGTCCCGCCCGCCGACGCCGACATCGCCGTCCGGATCTCCGCGGCTGCCGCCGCCCCGCTGGCAGACATCGCGCGCAGCGACGACTACCCGCTGGTCGGCGACGAGTTGGTGGACGCCTACGTCGCCAGGGCAGCAGCACTGGTGCCGGCGGACGCCCCCCGGGAACTCACCTGGGTGTACACGGCCATGCACGGGGTCGGCGCGGCTGTCGTCGACCAGGTGGTCGCGGCGACCGGGTTCCCCCAGCCGCACCGGGTGAGCGAGCAGATCGAGCCGGACCCGGCGTTCCCGACCGTCCCGTTCCCCAATCCGGAGGAGCCGGGGGCCATCGACCTGGCGCTCACCCTCGCCCGCCGGTCCGGCGCGGACCTCGCGATCGCCAACGACCCGGACGCGGACCGGTGCGCCGCCGCTGCGGTCATCGGTGGGCAGTGGCGGATGCTCTCCGGCGACGAGCTGGGCACCCTGTTGGCCGACGAGGCGCTGCGCAGCGGCGTAGCCGGCACCTATGCGTGCTCGGTGGTCTCCAGCACCCTGCTGGGCACGATGGCGGCTGCGCACGGCCGGCCCTTCACGACCACGCTCACCGGTTTCAAGTGGATCGGGCGGGTGCCCGACCTGGCCTTCGGCTACGAGGAGGCGATCGGCTACTGCACCGACGCCGCCGCCGTGCCGGACAAGGACGGGATCACCACCCTGGTCCGACTGCTGACCCTTGCCGCCGGCCTGAAGGCGACCGGGCAGACGATCGCCGACCGGCTGGACGAGATCGCCAGGACCTACGGGCTGCACCTCACCTCGCAACTGGCGTTCCGGGTGACGGAGCTGCGACTGATCGCCGAGGCGATGGCGCGGGTGCGGACGAACCCGCCGGTCGTGCTGGCCGGCGAACCGGTGCGGGCGGTCGACCTCGCCATCGGGAGCGCCGACCTGCCCCCGACCGACGGGATGCTGTTCGAAGGCACCTCCGTCCGTGTCGTGGTGCGCCCCTCCGGCACGGAGCCGAAGCTGAAGTGCTACCTGCAGGTGAAGCTCGGCGTCGCCGACAGCCAGGACCTGGCTGCTGCCAGGAGCCGGGCCGGCGAGCTGATGTCCCGGGCGCGGGCCGACATGGCCGCAGCGTTGGGCTTGTGAGTACGGGGTCGCCGCGGCTGGTGCTGATCGCCGGCCCGTCCGGCAGTGGCAAGTCGCGGCTGGCGCACGTCACCGGTTGCCCCGCGCTGCGGCTGGACGATTTCTACTTCGACGCCGACCACCCCGACCTGCCCCGCTCGCCGATCGGCATCATCGACTGGGACGACCCGCGGTCCTGGAACGCCGAAGCTGCGCTGGCAGCCCTCGCAGAACTGGTTGCCAGCGGCGAGGTCGAAGTGCCCGCCTATTCGATCTCGGAGAGTCGGCGGATCGGCAGCCACCTGCTCCGCCTCGATGGGGCGACATGCCTGACCGCTGAGGGCATCTTCGCCATCGACTTCCTCACCGTCTGCCGCAAGGCCGGCCTCGTCACCGATGCGATCTACATCGACCGTCCCGGAGTCGTCGTCTTCTGGCTACGGCTGCGCCGCGACCTGGCGAAGAAACGCAAGCCGCCCCTGATCCTGCTCCGCCGCGGCGCGGCCCTCTGGCGCGCCCAGGGAGCCCTGAAGCGCAAGGCCCTGGCCGCCGGTTTCACCCCCATGACGATGCGGGCCGCCGTCCGGCACCTCACCGAGGACACCCCTTCGCCCTCCCGCACCACCCCATCGCGCAAGCTGTGAGTTGGGCGCCGTACTCGGCGCCCAACTCACAGCTTGATGCAATGGCGTCCCTGGCGCTGGCTAACTTAGTTAGCTGGTATGGCTAACATCATTAGCCAGGAGGACGTGATGACCACCTCTGCCGCACCCGACCGGGACGCCCGTATCGCCAGCGCACTGCTCTGGATCTGCGCGGGCGCCGCCGTCCTTGCCACCGTCTCCGCAGCGCCCGGGGCCCTTGCCGCCGATGCCGCAACCAGGTTCGTCGAGATCTGGCGCGTGGTCGGCTTCGCGACGTTCGCCGGCTTGTTCGCGGTCCTCGCTGCGCGGACAACGGAGATCTCCTCCGGAGTCTGGGTCGTGATGATCGCCAACAAGCTCGTGCTGACCATCGCGGCCCTCTCCCTTGCCGGCACCACCCCCGGCGCAGGGCAGGCGGTTGGCTGGGACGGTGCGCTGACCGTCCTGCTCGTGACTGCCTTCCTGCTCACCCGTGGTCGGCGCGGATGACCCGCACTGACGAGATCCTCTCGGCTGCCGAACGCCTGCTGGCCGCGCACGGGCCGCAGGGCCTGACGATGCGACAGCTCGCCCTGGAGATTGGCGTCAAGGCTCCGTCGCTCTACAAGCACTTCCCTGACAAGGCCGCCATCGAGGCGGCTCTCCAGGAAAGGGCACTCAGGGGACAGTCCGAGGCGTTGGCGCACGCGACTCCCGGTCTTGCGGGGCTCGCTTCGGCCTACCGCGCCTGGGCGCTGAGGAATCCACACCTCTACGGGTTGCTGTCACGTCAGCACCTCCATCGTGACCGCCTTCCGCCGGGCGTGGAGGACGCAGCTGCCGCTCCGCTCCTGCGCGAGACCGGCGGTGACATCGACAGGGCTCGGGCCCTGTGGGGCCTGGCTCACGGGCTCGTCGAGCTGGAGCTGGCCGGCCGCTTTCCCGAGGGAACTGACATCGAGGCAGCGTGGCGGGCCGGCCTGGAGGGCTTTCAGAGGCCCAGGCGCGAAGGCTTCCGCACCTGACCAGCAGCACCCGGCGATCCCCGTCATCCGCAAGCTGTGAGTTGGGCGCCGTAGTCGGCGGCTAACTCACAGCTTGTGCGGTGAGAGAGGCTCGGCAGCGTGGACACCCGCTGTAGTCGCCCTGCCAGCCACGAGACCTCAGCGTTGCTGCCACCTGCGCAGCCACCTCACACGGCTTCCCTCGGACGTCGTTGCTCCCATAGCGCAAGGTGATGATGTTGAGCTCGGCGTGTGCGTTGTCTCGAGAGAGGTCGCGAAACGATGAACGGGTTCCTTCGTGGCCGCCCCGCCCATCGAGCTCGATCACAACGCCGAACTGCTCATAGAACCCATCACTACGGGTTCCCGGGGAGATGGAGAACTGCCGACGTGGTATCGGCAGCAGGTGAGCCCGCTCAACGTCGCGGCGATAGGCGAACTCGAGTGCACTCTCCACGCCATCCAGGTCGCCGAGAATGGATTCGAAGCGCTTGCGTCCGCGCACCCGAGCCCGGTTGCTGAGCACTGCGCCCACCAGGGATGGTGTGGTCAATCGGCCTCGGACCCCCTCGGTCAGGAGCGCAACCAATGCCGAGGTAGGCAGGAACTGCCCGACATCGACCAGGGCCTCCTCGACGCGAATCCGGGAGATGCGACCTCGGCGACCCTTCACCCGTCCAAGGAAGTCCCTGCGGACACGGATGCCAGGAAGCGGCACCGGTTGGGTCTCCGGTGGCACCCACACCTCGACGAGTTCCGGCTCGGTCTCGAAGCCCTGCAGTCGAAGTGCTGCCTGGCCACCGATGGCGGCGTCGGGCCCGCCCAACAGCAGTGCTGCCCAGGCCCGCTTCTCGAACGTCCGCAGGAGAGGAGCCGCGTCGTAGAGGCCCTTGGCGAGGCGCACCATGTGGCCCTGGCCCGCCAGGCGCTGGAGAGCCTTGTCGGTGACTCCCAGCAGGCTCGCCTGCTCAACAGTCACCAGCCCCTGTTGCGACCCGATCAATTGCCGAAGCTCCCGCGGAAGATCCTGTCGTCTCTGCACCCTCTGATCATCGGCAGCACCGGCGTGGGCGCGTCACCCCTGGTCGCGGCCTGTGGATAGCGGCATGTATCTGCTTCGTTGTCCCCAGAACCCGCGCAAGCTGTGAGTTGGCCGCCGATGTCGGCGGCCAACGCACAGCTTGCGCGATGGGTGTTGGGGAGGCGCCGGCGCAGGCCGGCGCCGGGAGGGGTCAGGCGATCGGCGCCCACTCCGGGCCGGTCTGGCCGAGGGTGTCGTCCAGCTTTGCGAACAGCGGGGTCGGCTTGACGAGCGGACGGCCGACGTCGAGCGGCCGCGACGCCCAGGTCGCCTGCTGGTTGACGTAGTCGCCCTGCAGCACCAGGTAGTCGGGAGCACCGTCCTCGCTGACCTCACGCAGTTCCGGCTGGGCTGCCCACACACCTTCGCCGCCGAGCGCCTCGAACACCTTCTGCGCAGCGTGCGGCAGCAGCGGGGTCAGCAGGGTGTTGCAGTCCTGAACCACCTGCAGCGCGACGTGCAGCACCGTGTCGCGGCGGGCCGGGTCGTCCTTCAGCTTCCAGGGTTCGGAATCGGAGATGTACTTGTTGGCCAGCCCGACCACCCGCATGGCCTCGCCGGTGGCCTGCTTGAACCGGCACCGCCCCCAGAGTTCGCCGACCACGTCGAACGCTGCCGCCGAGGCAGCCAGCACCTCGCGGTCGGCATCGGTGAGCTCGCCGGCAGCCGGGATGGCGCCGACGTTCTTGTGCGCCATCGAGATCGAGCGGTTCACCAGGTTGCCCCACTCGTTGGCCAGCTCGTAGTTGTTGCGGCGGACGAACTCGTCCCAGGTGAAGTCGCTGTCCTGGTTCTCCGGCCCGGCGACCGCGATGAAGTAGCGCAGCGAGTCCGGCCCGAAGTCGCGCAGGAAGTCCCGCACGTAGATCACGTGGCCGCGCGAGGAGGCCAGCTTCGAGCCCGACATGGTCAGGTACTCACTCGAGACCACCTCGGTGGGCAGGTTCAGCGGGCTGAACGCGCTGCCCCGGCCGCCCCGGTCGCCCTGGCCGTTCGCACCGAGCAGGATCGCCGGCCAGATCACCGAGTGGAAGGTGATGTTGTCCTTGCCCATGAAGTAGTAGGCCTTGGCGTCGGAGTCCTGCCACCACAACTTCCAGGCTTCCGGGTCGCCGGAACGCCTGGCCCATTCGACCGAGGCGGAGAGATAGCCGATCACGGCGTCGAACCAGACGTAGATCCGCTTCATCGCCGCGTCCTCCCAGCCCTCGAGCGGGATCGGCACCCCCCACTCCAGGTCGCGGGTGATCGCCCGGGGACGCAGCTCCTTGAGCAGGTTCAGGCTGAACTTCATCACGTTCGGACGCCAGTCGGTGCGGGTGGCCAGCCACTCCCCCAGCGCCCCGGCCAGCGCCGGCAGGTCGAGGAAGAAGTGCTCGGTCTCGACGAAGTCCGGGGTCTCGCCGTTGATCTTCGAGCGCGGGTTGATCAGGTCGACCGGATCCAGCTGCCGGCCGCAGTTGTCGCACTGGTCGCCGCGGGCGCCCTCGTAGCCACAGTGCGGGCAGGTGCCTTCGATGTAGCGGTCCGGCAGCGTGCGCCCGGTGGACGGGGAGATCGCGCCCATCTCGGTCTGCGCCACGACGTAGCCGTTGTCGTGGAGGGTACGGAACATCTCCTGCACCACTGCGCGATGGTTCAGTGTTGTGGTGCGGGTGTAGAGGTCGTAGGAGCAGCCCAGCGCCTGCAGGTCCTCCGCGATCACGCGGTGGTACTTGTCGGCCGTCTGCTGCGGAGTCAGCCCCTCCTTGTCGGCCTGCACCTGGATGGCCGTGCCGTGCTCGTCGGTCCCGGAGACCATCAGGACGTCGTTGCCGACCATCCGCTGGTAGCGGGCGAAGACGTCGGACGGGACGCCGAAACCGGAAACATGGCCGATGTGTCGCGGGCCGTTGGCGTACGGCCAGGCGACGGCGGCAAGGATGCGCGAACTCACGAAGGGTCATCCTATGGCTTCGGGGACCTGACCCGGCACAGCCGTCGCGGCCCGGCCACCCTGCGGCGGACGGCGTCCGACCCGGAAATGAGACGCCGATGGGCGCCCTTCTGGACCGGAACGGGCCGCGTTCCACAACTGGCCGTCCAACCCGTACCATGTTGAGCGTGACCCCTGAGTTCATACTCTTGGCCCTCGTCGTTATCACGGCGTTGGCCTTTGATTTCACTAACGGGTTTCATGACACGGCTAACGCCATGGCAACTTCGATCGCTACCAAGGCGTTGACACCGAAGGCTGCTGTGACGCTCTCCGCGATCCTGAACCTGGTTGGTGCGTTCCTTTCAGTCGAAGTGGCCATCACGGTCACCAACGCTGTGATCAGGATCCAGAATCCTGACGGCACGCCAAAGGCCGAACTGATGGCCGATGGGGGTCACGGCCTGCTGCTGATCCTGATGGCCGGCCTCGCTGGTGCGATCATCTGGAACATCCTCACCTGGCTCTGGGGCCTTCCGTCCAGTTCCTCGCACGCGTTGTTCGGCGGCCTGGTCGGCGCCACCATCGCCGGCATGGGCTGGAACGGCGTCAAGTGGGCCGGTGAGGGAGCCAAGCTCGACGGTGTCGTCGGCAAGGTGGTCCTGCCGGCGCTGCTCTCCCCGGCGATCGCCCTTGTCGTCGCGATGGTCGGTACCTGGCTGGTCTACAAGATCACCCAGGGCGTCGCCTCGCGGTATCAGGAGAGCGGCTTCCGCTGGGGTCAGATCGGGACCGCCTCGCTGGTCTCCCTCGCCCACGGCACCAATGACGCCCAGAAGACCATGGGCGTCATCACGCTCGCCCTGATCGCCTCCGGCACCTGGACCTCGACCCACGAGGTTCCGCTCTGGGTCAAGGTCGCCTGCGCCGTCGCGATCGCTTCCGGTACCTACATCGGCGGGTGGCGGATCATCCGCACCATGGGCAAGGGCCTGGTCGAGATCTCGTCCCCGCAGGGGATGGCAGCAGAGAGCTCGTCCGCAGCGGTGATCCTCGCGTCCAGCCAACTGGGGTTCGCCCTCTCCACCACCCACGTCGCCACCGGTTCGATCCTGGGCTCTGGTGTCGGCAGGAAGGGCGCGACCGTGCGCTGGCGGGTGGCGGGCCGGATGGCCCTCGCCTGGCTCACCACGCTGCCGCTGGCCGGACTGGTCGGCGCCGCGATGTGGTGGATCGGTCACCTGATCGGTGGTTCCGCCGGGGCCTTCACCATCTTCGGCCTGATGTGTGCAGCCGCGCTCTACATGCGCTGGCACTCCAGGCGTGATCATGTCGGCAGCCACAACGTGAACGACGACTGGGCCGGGGACTCCAAGCACAAGGCCGACGCCAAGTTACCGGTCTCCGGAGGGGTGCACTGATGGATCAGCTCTTGGCAGCCCTCGACGGTGGCTGGAAGGTTCTGCTCGCCGGGCTGGTCCTCGGCGCCGGGCTCCCGGCGATGTTCGCCTTCGGCGTGCGCGCCCTGGCCTGGGGAACCGGTGGCGACGCCGAGATCCACGAGACCGGAGTGTTGCTGAAGCCGCATCCGCTCGGCCGGGCGGTGGCCTACACCATGTTCGGGCTGGTCCTGGTCTCCGTGCTGCTCGGCATCGGCTACATCGTGGCCCACGGCCTCGGGATGGTCATCACCTTCAACGGCCTGCTGCCGGTCTTCACGCCGAAGTGAGCTCGTAGGCTCCGACCCCGAGCCCGGCCGCAGCCCGCCGCATGTCCGCTCCGACCTGCTCGAGGAACTCCCTGGCCCGCGCGCTCACATGCCTGTGGATCATCGTCTCCGGCAGCGGCTGCACCGCGATCCGGGTGCCGACCCCGGCCAGCACCAGCGGCAGCGTGTAGCCCACCGATGAGGGGAAGCTGGCGAGCTGGGTGGCGACCGGTCCCCGACGAAGCTCGATCTCCAGCGGCACCTTGGGCCGCACGATGTGCAGGCCGCTGCGCTGGGCGAGCCGGCGCAGCTTCTCCGGGTCCTCCCTGCGGTGCGCGAAGTAGCGGCCACCTGCGCCCGGGTCGACGGCCAGCCGGCTGACCGCGTCCAGGTAGCTCTCCAGCTCGACCACGCCGGTCTCGACGAGGGACGAGCCGATCACGTCCAGCCCGCGCAATGGCCGGGGCGGGCCGAACCGTCGCCGCGTCCAGTCGTAGCCGTGCCTCTGGACCCGGCTGCCCGGAACCGAGGTCACCGACATCACGGTGAACAGCCGTAGCCGACCGGAGCCGAAGAAGGACCGGGCATGCCTGCCGAGCGGGCCACGCAGCAGGCCGGTGGCCGGCCCGGAGTGCCAACGCTGCAGGGACTCCCCGTGGGCCAGCTGGGCGGCGAACTCCAGGGTCGCGGTGCCGTCGTCGACCACCACCACCTCGTGCGGACGGGCGAACGGCAGCAGCGTGTGGATCATCCCGGAGAACGGGTCGCCCACCACGAGCCTGCGTGCGCCGGCCACTGACCTCCGCAGGGCGGCGACGGTCCGCAGGCCTGCCGTCGCTGACTCCCGCGGCGAGTACCACTCGATCCCGATGCCCTCCTCCTCGGCGAAGTCGGCCATCGAGCGCAGCTGCGTCACGGTGCCGGCGTCGTTCGGCAGCAGCACCGCCAGCCTGGTCCGGTCGGCCGCCTGCTCGACGTGGCACCACTCCAGCAGGTGCAGGAGCTGCGCCGGGCTCTCGACCAGGGCCAGGGTGTCGGGGGTCATGCGGGACCCCCGCCGAGTTGTTCGGGGGAGCGCAGCGGAGGAGACGAACTCCGTGGGGTGCTCATGCCACCCGCTCCGGCCCCTGCCCGGAAGCCTGCGCATCGGCAACGACCCCGCTGACCCGGCGCAGCTTCGCCATGGCGGACAGCTCACCGGGGTAGACCTGCTTGACGCCGTCGCCGAGCGCAGCCTCAAGTACCCGGATGTCGCGCACCAGGCGCCGCATGCCCTCCGGCTCCACCGATGCGGACTGGTCGGACCCCCACATCGCCCGGTCGAGGGTGATGTGCCGCTCGACGAGGACCGCGCCAAGGGCCACAGCGCACAGGGTGGTCTGCAGACCGACCTCGTGCCCGGAGTAGCCGACCGGCACGTTCGGGTACTCGGCGGCAAGGGTCTCGATCATCCGCAGGTTCAGCTGCTCCGGCGGAGCCGGGTAGGTGCTGGTGGCGTGGCACAGGATGATGTTGCGGCTGCCGAGCACCTCCACGGCGTGCCGGATCTGTTCCGGGGTGGACATCCCGGTGGACAGGATGACGGTCCGCCCGGTGGCCCGCATGGCCTTCAGCAGGTTGTCGTCGGTCAGGGACGCCGAGGCCACCTTGAACGCCGGCGGGGCGTAGGCGCCGAGGAAGTCGACGCTCTCGATGTCCCAGGGCGAGGCGAACCAGTCGATCCCGATCTCGCGGCAGTAGTCGTCGATTTGGCGGTAGTCGTCGGCGCCGAACTCGACCCGGTACCGGTAGTCGAGGTAGGTCATCCGGCCCCACGGGGTGTCGCGTTCGACCTCCCACTGGTCCCGCGGGGTGCACACCTCCGGGGTGCGCTTCTGGAACTTGACCGCGTCCATGCCGGCGGCCTTGGCCACGTCGATCAGGGCAAGGGCCGTGCGCAGGTCACCGTTGTGGTTGATCCCGATCTCACCGATCACGTAGACCGGCTGGCCTGGGCCGACCAGCCGGTCGCCGATCCGGCGCAGCCGTGGGTTGATGGTGCTCACAGTTGGTCCTTTCGCAGGATCCACGAGGCGATCTCGCGGACGGCTCCGTGCCCTCCCGGCACGGTGGTGACGGCCCGGGCCGCTGCCCGGACGCGGGGCTGGGCAGAGGCGACGGCCACGGGCCAGCCCACCTGCTCGAAGCAGGGCAGGTCGTTCACGTCGTTGCCGAGGTAGAGCACCCGGGCCGGCAGCAGCCGGTGCCCGGCCAACCAGTCCGCGAGCTCGGAGCCCTTGGCCTCGATGCCGTGGCGGCACTCCACCCCGAGCTTGGCCGCGCGGGCAGCCACCACCGGGTTCACCTCTGTGGACAGGATCAGCACCGGCAGCCCGGCCCGGCGCATCGCGGCGACGCCCATACCGTCGCCGCGATGCACGGCCACCCGCTCCGTGCCGTCTGCTGCCAGCCAGGCGCGGTCGTCGGTCTGGGTGCCGTCGAAGTCCAGCACCACGGCATCCACCTCCCCGGGCCCGGGGCGCCCGGCCGGGTCGAGCAGGTGGGCGAGGGCCCGCGCACGGTCGAGGTCGGCCGGTTCGTCGATCTCGAGAGTCCGCGCCGGGTCGGTGACAACGGCGCTGATGCGACCGAAGAACCGGTGCCCGTGCCGGGCGAACCCGTCGGCGCGCATGGCGTAGGCGGCTCCCGTCTCCAGCCACTCCGGTTCGCGGTCCTGCCGGCGAAGGCGTCCGCCCGGGTCGTGGTTCACCCCGGCAGCAGCATCGCGGCCGCGCCACAGGAAGCCGTGGAACGCAGCTGCCGTGAACGCGCAGTCGGCACCGTCGTCCACCACAGCTGCCACCACTGCGTCCAGGTCGTCGCCGGTGAGGAAGGGGCTGGTGCACTGGACGAGCAGCACCACCCCGAGGTCGGCCACCCGCGAGCCGTACAGCACCTCGACCGCGTGGCCGAGCGCGGCCTCGCTGCTGGCGGTGTCGCCGGCCAGCTCGGCCGGGCGGTGGACGACGATCGCCCCCGCGGCCGTCGCGGCCGCTGCGATCGCCGCATCGTCGGTGGAAACGGCGACGCCGGTCACCCGCCGGGCCCGCTGGGCCGCCCGGATCGCCCGGACGACGAGGGAGACGCCGCCGACCGGGGCGAGGTTCTTGCCCGGCACCCCCTTCGAGCCGCCGCGGGCGGGGATCACGGCCAGCACGTCGGAGCGGGCCGGGCGGTCCAGGCTGTCGCTGGGGGTCACGCCAAGAAAGCTAGGCGCCGCCGATGAGACCGGGCCGAACTGCTGATTCCCGCAGGATGAACGTTGGCCCAACAGTGCGGCGCCGCCTACGGACCCGACGCGAGCCCGGATGTCGGCAGAATTCCTCAGCGGCCGCCGGGCGTCCGAGCAGGTAGCTTCGGAAGGATCCTGTCATCGGCGAAAGGACCCCAGATGATGCTCGGCACCGGAATCCGGCTCGCGATCACGGCGCTCGCCACCGGCCTTGTGGCCACGATGGCCCCGGCGGTCACCCAGGCCCACGGCGGCCACCCCGCCCTCCCCGACGTCATCCAGTTGCCGGACGGGTTCCGTCCCGAGGGCATCGCGATCCGGGGCAGGACGGCCTACTTCGGCTCCCTCGCCGACGGCGACCTCTACGCAGCCGACCTGAGAACCGGCAAGGGCAAGGTGATCAGCGAGGGTCCCGGGACGCCTTCGGTCGGCCTCAAGATCGACCGGCGGGGCCGGTTGTTCGTCGCCGGCGGGACCGCCGGCAACGCCCGCGTCGTGGACAGCAGGACCGGCCGGGTGCTCGCGGGCTACCAGTTCGCGAACGGCGCGAGTTTCGTCAATGACGTCGTCCTCACCCGGCACACGGCCTGGTTCACCGACTCGCAGAACCCCGTGCTGTACGGCCTCCCGCTGGGCCGGCACGGCAAGCTGCCGGCCCAGTCGGCCGTCGTAACGCTGCAGCTCTCCGGCGACTACGTCCATGGCGCCGGGTTCAACCTGAACGGCATCACCACCACCCCGGACGGCAAGGCGCTGCTCGCCGTGCAGTCCAGCACCGGCCTGCTGTTCCGGATCGACCCGAGGACCGGCGTGGCGAAGCTGGTGGACCTCGGCGGCTACGCCCTCACCAACGGCGACGGCCTGCTGACCATCGGGCGCAAGCTCTACGTCGTGCAGAACCAGCTCAACAAGATCGCGGTGTTCACGCTGAACCGCGGCGGCACCGCCGGGGTCGGGGTGAAGACGATCACGGACCCGGATTTCGACGTCCCGACAACCGTGGCCAGGTTCGGGGCCTGGCTCTACCTGCCCAACGCCCGCTTCTCCACCCCGCCGACGCCGCAGACCACCTACACCGCCGTGCGCGTCAGTCGCTGAGGCCGGCGGCAGCGGACTGGGCCGGGTACTCCCGGAACCCTGCCTTCACCCGTTCGATCAGCGCAAGGCGCTGGTCGAACGGCAGGAAGGCGCTCTTCGCAGCGTTGACGCTGAACCGGCGCAGGTCGGCCAGCCCGTAGCCGAACGCCTCGCTGAGCAGGGCGAACTCCCGGCTCAGCGTCGTGCGGCTCATCAGCCGGTTGTCACAGCTCACCGTCACCCGGAACTGCAGCCGGGCCAGCAGCCCGAACGGGTGCTCTGCGATCGTGTCGGCGATGCCGGTCTGCAGGTTGGAGGAAGGGCACAGTTCCAGCGGGATCCGCCGGTCCCGGACGTAGCCGGCCAGCTCGCCGAGGGTGCCGTCCGCCGCGATGTCGTCGGCCAGCCGCACGCCGTGGCCGAGCCGGGACGCCCCGCAGAGCTGCACCGCCTCCCAGATGGACGGCAGCCCGAAGGCCTCGCCGGCGTGGATGGTGAATTCGAAGTTGTGCCGCTTCAGGTAGTCGAAGGCCTCGCTGAACCGGCTCGGCGGGTAGCCGTCCTCGGCACCGGCGATGTCGAAGCCGCACACCGAGTCGTGCCGGTAGGCGACCGCCAGCTCGGCGATCCGCGTGGTCGGCACGCCGTGGCGCATCGAAGTGAGGATCTGGCGGGCGATGATCGGCCGGCCGGCCTCCGCGCACCTGGCCATGCCCTCGGCCAGCCCGTCGCGGACGGCTTCGACGGCCTCGGCCAGGCTCAGCCCGCCGGCGAGGTGCTGTTCCGGCGCCCACCGCGCCTCGGCGTAGATGACCCCGTCGGCCGCCTGGTCCTCGACGAACTCCGCGGCCACCCGCCGCAGCTGGCCGGACGTCTGCATGACCGCGATGGTGTGGTCGAAGGTCTCCAGGTACCGCACCAGCGAGCCGGAGTCGGCGGCCGCGTAGAACCACTCGGCAAGGGCCTCCGGGTCGGCTGTGGGCAGCCGGTGGCCGATCGCCGCGGCCTCCTCGACGATCGTCGCCGGCCGCAGGCCGCCGTCGAGGTGGTCGTGCAGGGCAACCTTCGGCAGCGCCCGACAGACGTCGATCGACACCGCCACTAGCTGTCCTCCCCGGTGACTTCCCTGAGTTCGGCCACCCCGAAGGCCATCGGCAGCACCTGGTCCATGGTCAGCACCCCGGCCGGGGTGTCGATGAGCAGGCCGGGCCCGCCGTGTTCCCACAGCAGCTGGCGGCACCGCCCGCAGGGCATCAGGCGGTCACCGTTGGCGTTGGCGCAGCTGAAGGCGACCAGCCGGCCGCCGCCGCCGGCCACGAGTTCGCTGATCAGGCCACACTCCGCGCACAGGGCGACCCCGTAGGCGGCGTTCTCGACGTTGCAGCCGGTCACGACCCGGCCGTCTGACACCAGCCCGGCAGCCCCGACCGGGAAGTTGGAGTAGGGCGCGTACGCCCGCGTGGTCAGCTCCCGCGCCCTCGAGCGCAGCGCCTCCCAGTCGACGTCGGCGCTAATGGGCCTCACCCTTCCGGTACACCTGGCCGTCGGCAGCCGGCATGCGCAATCGTTGCGCTGAGAACGCCAGTACCAGCAGGGTGGCGACGTAGGGGGTCATGTTGGTGAATTCCGGTGGCACCTCTGTGGTGAGGGCGTACCAGGCGAGGACGCCGAGCGCCATGGCGATCCGCCAGACTCCGGCGAACGGCTTGCCCTTGGCCCGGCGCACCAGTTGCCACACGCCCCAGGCCAGCAGCAGCAGCCCGATCGGCAACAGGTAGGCGTGGATGACGTCGCCGCGTCCGCGCAGCTGGATGGCGTCGGCGTAGCCGAACAGCATCGCGCCGGCGGCAAGGCCACCGGGTCGCCAGTTGCCGAAGATCATGGCGGCAAGGCCGATGTAGCCGCGGCCGCCGGTCTGGCCGTCGCGGTAGAGGTTGGAGGCGACCAACACGAGGAACCCGCCCGCCAGCCCGGCGAGGGCGCCGGAGATCAGCACTGCGAGGAACTTCAGCCGCAGGACGTTGACACCGAGGGTCTCCGCGGCCTGGGGCGCCTCCCCGCAGGAGCGCAGGCGCAGCCCGAACGGGGTCCGCCACAGGATCCACCACGAGCCCACCAGCAGGCCGACCGCCAGCACCGACAGCACGTTCACGTTGGTAGTGACCGCCCGCAGGATGCCGGCGACGTCGGCGACCAGCCAGGTGTGCGACTGCTCCAGCTGCAGCAGCCAGTCGCCGAGGCCGGGGATGGAGAGGAACGGCAGTTGGTCCAGCGGCGGCGACTGGGTGGGGCCGCCACCGGGCAGGCCGGTGAAGGTACGGACGGCCAGGTAGGCCCCGGCCCCCGCACCGAGGAGGTTCACCGCGACACCCGAGACGATGTGGTCGACACCGAAGATCACCGTGGCGAGGGCATGGATCGCACCGCCGACCACGCCCATCAGCACAGCGCCGAGGATGCCGGCCCACGGCCCGTAGTGGAACCCGAAGAAGGCAGCCCCCCAGGTGCCGAGGATCATCATCCCCTCGAGGCCGATGTTGACCACGCCGGCCCGCTCCGACCAGAGGCCACCGAGGCCGGCGAGGGCCAGCGGCATCGCCAGCCCGATGGCCGCGGCGAGGGCTCCGGAGGAGTCGATGTCGTGCGCACCGGTGAGCACGCGCACGGTCGCGATGACCAGGATGGAGCCGCCGATGATCGCCGGCCAGTACCAGGCCGGGCGGCCCTTGATGATGGAGGCCTGCAGCTTGGGCTGGGCTGTTGTCGAAGTGCTCATGCCGACACCCCTTCGGTTGCCGGGACGGGTTTGGCCGCCAGTTCCCTGGCCACCCTTCGCTGCTCCATCGCAAGGCCCGTCCGGCGGACCAGCTCGTAGGCGATGACAACCGAGAGCACGATGATGCCCTGGATGATCAGGACCAGCTTGTCCGAGACGCCGGCGCTGATCTGCAGCCCGTTGCTCAGCTGGCTGAGGTAGCCCCACAGCACGGCCGCGAACGCCATCCCGATCGGGTGGTTGCGGCCGAGCAGGGCCACCGAGAGCCCGGCGAACCCGAGACCGGCCTGGACGGTGTCGCCGTAGGCGTAGTCCTGTCCGAAGAGCAGTGGCATGCCCACCAGGCCGGCGGAAGCCCCAGAGAGCACCATGGCCATGACGACCATCCGCTTCACCTTGACGCCGCTGGCGATGGCAGCGGTCTGCGAGGCGCCGGTGGCCCGCAGGTCGAAGCCGAACCGGGTCTTGCCGAGCATGAACCAGTAGACGATGCCGACGAGGATGGCAAGGAAGATCAGCCCGTAGATCTCGCGTCCGGTCCCGAGCCAGGCCTCGACGCTGATGCCCGGCACCCGGGAGTCCTCCGCCAGCACGCGGGTGCTGGTCGCGTTGCTGCCTTCGACCTTCACCGCAGCACCCTTGAGCAGATAGGCGACCAGGTAGGTGGCGATGTAGTTCAGCATGATCGTGCTGATCACCTCGCTCACCCCCCGCCCCACCTTCAGCAGGCCGGCAATCAGCGCCCAGAGGGCACCGGTGACCATGGCGACGAGGATCGAGACGATGATGTTCAGCCAGCCCGGCAGGAAGTTCGCGCCGGCGAACACTGCGGCTGCGAAGGAGGCGATCCGGTACTGGCCGTCGACGCCGATGTTGAACAGGCCCATCTTGAACCCGATCGCGACAGCGACGGCGGAGAGGTAGAGCACGGTGGCCTCGTTCAGGATGGCCACGATCTGTCGGGGCAGCGGCGCCTTGAACAGCACCTGCCACACCGCGAGCACCGGGTCCCCTGCCGCGAGCAGGATCAGGGTGGTCAGCACCACGGCCACGAGGATGGCCAGGACCGGGGCGGCAAGGGCCAGCCCGAACCTGCGCAGGTTCGCTGCGTTCATCACCGGTCCCCCGCCTCTACGCCTGCGCCGGTCATGGCTGCACCGAGTTGCTCCCGCGTGACCACGTCCGGGTCGAACTCACCCGAGAGCTTGCCGCGCAGGATCACCCGGATCGTGTCCGAAAGCCCCACCAGTTCCTCCAGGTCCGCCGAGATCAGCAGCACGGCCATGCCGCCGCGCCGGGCTTCCTTGATCAGATCCCAGATGGCGGCCTGGGCGCCCACGTCCACGCCGCGGGTGGGGTGGGCGGCCACGAGGACGCGCGGGTGGTGGCTCATCTCCCGCCCGACGATCAGTTTCTGCTGGTTGCCGCCGGAAAGTGAACCGGAGGTCACCTTGATGGACGGGGTCCGGACGTCGAACTCCCTGACCACCCGCTCCGTGTCGGCCTTGGCTGCCTTGGCGTCGATCAGGGCGCCCTTGACGTTCGGGGGCTGCGTCTGGTGGCCGAGGATCATGTTCTCCCACAGCGGCGCCTCGAGCAGCAGTCCGTGCCGGTGCCGGTCCTCGGGGATGTAGCCGACGCCGGCCTCCCGGATGGCCCGGACCTCGGCCTCGGTGATGTCCTCCGCGCCGAGCAGCACCCGTCCGGCGGTTGGCCGGCGCATGCCCATGATCACCTCGACGAGCTCGGCCTGGCCGTTGCCCTCGACGCCGGCGATCCCGAGGATCTCCCCGGCATGGATGGTCAGGTCGATGCCGTCCAGCAGCTTGCGTTCCCCGCCGCCGGCCAGCTCGACCCCGCGCAGCACGAGGCGCACCTCGTCGGTGACGGTCGACTCCTCGGTCTGCGGCGACGGCAACTCGGAGCCGACCATCAGCTCGGCCAGTTGCCGGGCGGTCACCTTGGCCGGGTCGACGGCCGCGACGGTGGTGCCCCGGCGGATGACCGTGATGTCCTCGGCGACCGAGAGCACCTCGTCCAGCTTGTGCGAGATGAAGATCACGGTGAGTCCCTCGGCCTTCAGCTCACGCAGGTGGTCGAAGAGCTCGGTGACCTCCTGGGGAACGAGGACGGCGGTCGGCTCGTCGAGGATCAGGATCTTCGCCCCGCGGTAGAGCACCTTGACGATCTCGATGCGCTGCCGGTCACCGACGCCGAGGTCGGCGACAAGGGCGTCCGGATCGATGGACATGCCGTACTCGCCGGACAGCTCGCGGATCTTCGCCCGGGCCGCGTCGCCGATGCCGTGCAGGCCCTCGGCCCCGAGGACGACGTTCTCAAGGACGGTCAGGTTGTCGGCGAGCATGAAGTGCTGGAAGACCATCCCGATACCGGCCCGGATGGCCTCGATCGGGCTCTTCAGGGTGATCTGCTTGCCGTTGATGGCGATGGTGCCCTCGTCGGGCTGCTGCACCCCGTAGAGGATCTTCATCAGGGTGGACTTGCCGGCACCGTTCTCGCCGACGATGGCATGGATGGTGCCACGGCGGACACTGAGGGCGATGTCGCGATTGGCGACCACCCCGGGGAAGCGTTTGGTGATGCCGCGCAGTTCAACGGCCAGATCCGGTTGGCCGGCTGCGCCCGTTACCTCGGCAGCCTCGACGGCACTCGACATGGGCTGGGCTCCTCGTCCGATTCCCTCACGGCGGGCCCGGCGTCGATGCCGGCTCCCCGACCGCTGTTGGGCACTCTAGTGGGAACCGCCGGCCCGGGCGACACGAAAACGTGTTGCCCGGGCCGGCGGGTTTGTTCTCAGGAATGGGCCACTGGGCCCACCCGGGGAATCACTTCGCGGGGACGACGATCTTGCCGGAGACGATGTCGGCCTTGTAGGCCTCCAGCTTGTCCTTGATGTCGTCGATCATGCCGCCGGTGGTGGAGTAGCCCACGCCGTCAGCCTTCAGGTCGAAGACGTTGTTGCCGGCCTTGAAGGCGCCGTCGTGGACCGACTTGATGAAGGTGTACACGCCGGTGTCGACGCGCTTGATCATCGAGGTCATGATGACGCCCTGGACATCCGGAGCAGCGGTCTTGGCCTGGTCGGAGTCGACACCGATGGCCAGCTTGCCCGCAGCCTTGGCAGCGGTGAACACGCCACCACCGGAACCGCCGGCAGCGTGGTAGACGATGTCAGCGCCGCCCTGGTACATGCCCTCGGCAGCAGCCTTGCCCTTGGCGACGTCACCGAAGCCGGAGAAGTCCGGCGGCTGGGTGAGGTACTTGGAGCTGACCTTGATGTCGGGGTTGGCAGCCTTGGCACCGGCGACGTAGCCGGCCTCGAACTTCTTGATCAGGTCGGTCTCGACGCCGCCGACGAAGCCGATCTTGCCGGTCTTGCTCTTCAGCGCAGCTGCAGCGCCGACCAGGAAGGAGCCCTCGTTCTCTGCGAACGTGATGTTCATGATGTTGGCGCCGGTCGAGGCCTCGGAGGCGTCGTCGACGATGGCGAACTTGACGTCCGGGTTCTCCTTGGCGATGGTGCCGACGGACCCGGCGTAGGCGAAGCCGACAGCCACGATGTTGGTGTAGCCGGCATCGATCAGCTGCTGCAGGCGCTCGGCGCGGGCCGACTCGGCCTCACCGTTGGTAGCAGCTGCTTCCTTCGTCTCCACGCCGAACTCGGCTGCGGCCTTGTCGAGGCCGGCCGCGGCGGAGTCGTTGAAGGACTGATCGCCACGACCGCCGACGTCGTAGGCCATGCCCACCTTGATGGCTGCGGCGGCCGAGGTGGCCGGTGCACTGGTGCCGCTGGCCGCAGGGGTGGGCGCGGCGCTGCTGCACGCAGCGAGGGTCAGAGCGGCGGTAGCCGCGATAGCGATCTTGATCACCTGTCGCACGGTGTCTCCTTTGGGAATCTCAGGCGCGGTAGCCGCGCTCACCCGACCGACTCTAGTGCTCGGCGAGACCCCCTCGGACCGCCTTCGCGCCGCTGTGACGAACCGTTACCGAAAAGTAAGCTGCCGACCCGCCGGGCGCTAGCATGAGGCGGTGGAGATGGATTCCTTCCGGGGTGAAGCACAGCGTGTGGTCGCCAGCACAGCGATCGGCTACGACCAGAAGATCCGGCGGCTCGCCGGGCTCGCCGTCGGTGCGCTCCCCTATCCCGAATTGTCCCCGCTGTGCGCGGAAGCACTGCAGGCGCGGGTCATCTGCGACATGTACGAGGGCAACCGGCCGTTCACGCCCCGCTACGTCCTGCCCGACTACGCCCTTGCGCTGCGAAACGGCGTCCGGCATCTCGAACTGGAACCGCCCACAGATCTCGACGACGCCCTTTCCTTCCTCACCATCCTCTACAGCCAGGTGCCTTCGGTCACCACCTACCCGGTCTACGTCGGCGACCTGGACGCCCTGCTGGAGCCCTTCGTGCCGGCAGCCCTGCCCGACGCAGAGCTGGACGCCAAGCTGCGCCGCTTCTGGATCCAGCTGGACCGGATGCTGCCGGATGCCTTCGTCCACGCCAATGTCGGTCCCGGCGACGGCCGCGTGGTGCGCTCGATCCTGCGGGTGGAGCGCTCGCTGCGGCAGGTGGTGCCGAACCTGACCCTGAAGGTGTCGCCGGAGACTCCCGACGACCTGATCGAGGACGCCGTCCGCACGGTGTTCGTCACCGGCAAGCCCCACTTCGTCAACCATCCGATGATGGTGGCCGACCACGGCACCGACTACGCGGTGGTCAGCTGCTACAACTCCCTGAAGGTCCGCGGCGGCGCGCACAGCCTCGTCCGGCTCAACCTCAAGGCGGCAGTGGCCCGGCACGCCGGCGGCCTGGACAGCTTCTGCGACGAGGCCCTGCCCCACTGGGTGGAGCTCACCTGCGAGCTCGGCGAGGCCCGGATCCGGTCGCTGGTCGACGACCAGGGCTTCTTCGCCGGCAACTTCCTGGCCACGGAGGGCCTGATCGACATCGACAGGTTCTCCCTCATGTTCGGCATCTTCGGCCTGGCCGAGTGCGTGAATGAGCTGATGGCGAGGGCCGGTGCGCCCGAGGCCCGCTACGGCCACGACGAGGCTGCCAACGCCGTCGCCCACCGGCTGACCCGGCGGGTGGCCGAGCTGGTCAGCGCCCGGCCGCTGCCCTACTGCGGCGGCGGTGGCGGCTTCGCCTACCTGCACAGCCAGAGCGGGATCGACCTCGACCTCGACGTGACCGCCGGTACCCGGATCCCGATCGGCGACGAGCCCGGCCTTCGGGAACACATCGCAGCCTGCGCACCCCATCACGCCCTGTTCCAGGCCGGCATCTCCGACATCTTCCATGTCGACGAGACGGTGACCGGCAACCCGCAGGCAATGGTGGACGTGATCCGTGGGGCGCTCGCTGTCGGCATGCGCGACTTCACGTTCAACCTGGACTCCAACGAGTTCATCCGGATCACCGGCTACCTGGTCCGGAAGAGCGACCTGGTCGGCATCGAGGAGCACGGCGCCCGGCACTCCAGCGACTACCTGGCCGCCACCGCCGAGATCAACCACACCGTCAC
>JADLEH010000292.1 GCA_020846255.1 Propionibacteriaceae bacterium | reverse complement strand
TGAAGGGACATCCGGGACGAAGAAGTCAATCCGCCACGCCGACAGTCCCCGGGATGTCGGGGCGGCGGTCGGCGTGGGGAGCGCGGCAGGCCTCAGGCCTCGGCCGGCGGCAGCGTCCGGGTGGCGACAAGGGTTCGCCAGATCACGATTGGTCACGGGCGCCACGATCGGGGGCCGCCGGAGCGTCCGGCGCGGCCGGGATCGCTCGACAACCTGGCGCAACGGCGGCACCCTGACAGGGTGCGGATCGACCTGAACGCCGACCTCGGCGAATCCGACGGCCCCTGGTCGACGGGTGACGACGCTGCGCTGCTTGAGGTCGTCACCAGCGCAAGCGTCGCGTGCGGTTTCCACGCCGGCGATCCCCGGACAATGGCCAGAACGGTCGCGCTCGCAGTGGAGCGGGGCGTCTCGGTCGGGGCCCACATCAGCTACCGCGACCGGGAGGGCTTCGGCCGTCGGTTCATCGACGTCCCGCCGAATGAGCTGCACGCCGAGACGACCTACCAGTTGGGCGCGCTGGCAGCTGCCTGCAAGGCGGCCGGCACCCGGCTGGCCTACGTGAAGCCCCATGGCGCGCTGTACCACGCGATCTGCACCAACCCCGGCCAGGCCGAGGCCGTCGTCGCAGCCGTCGCCGGGTTCGACCCCGGCCTTGCGCTGCTGGGGCTGCCGGAGACGCTAGCCACCAGGCTCGCCGCAGCTGCCGGGCTGACCACCGTCGCGGAGGCCTTCGCCGATCGCGCCTACCTGGCCGACGGCGGCCTGGTCCCGCGCACGAGCGAAGGCGCCGTGCTGACCGACCCGGAGGCCGTGGCCGAGCGCATGCTCGGACTGGTCAGCACCGGCACCGTCCAGGCGGTCGACGGGAGCAGCGTCGCGATCCCGGCCCAGTCGATCTGCGTCCACGGGGACTCCCCGGGTGCGGTGGCGATGGCACGGGCCGTCCGGGCACGGCTCGAGGACGCCGGCGTGACCCTGGCCCCGTTCGCCTGATGCGAGTCCTGCCCTGCGGCGAGCACGCCCTGCTCATCGAGTGCGACACGGCCGCCCAGGTGGCGCCGGTCCACGCTGCCCTCGCTGGCGCCGCCCTCCCGGTCGCCGAGCTGGTCCCGGCGGCCCGGACCGTGCTGGTGCGCCTGGCCGACGCCGACCTGCTGCCGGCTGTGCGGGAACTGGTGACAGCCGTGCTCGCCGAGCCACTGCCGGACCCGCCGGCCCCGGTTGCCGAGCGGACGATGACCGTGGCCGTCCGCTACGACGGGGCCGACCTGGCCCGGGTCGCCGACCTGACCGGGCTGAGCATCCAAGCCGTCATCGCCGCGCACACCGGCACCCCGTGGCGGGTCGCCTTCTGCGGCTTCGCTCCCGGGTTCGCGTACCTGGACGGTGGGGATCCCCGGCTGGCAGTGCCGAGGCTGACCACCCCGCGCACCAGCGTGCCGGCCGGTTCGGTGGCGCTCGCCGACGGCTTCTCGGGCATCTACCCGCGCTCCTCCCCCGGGGGCTGGCAGCTGATCGGGCGGACCGATGTGACGCTCTGGGATGCCGGCAGGGAGCCGCCGGCGCTGTTGCGTCCCGGCTGGTGGGTGCACTTCGTCGCGGTGGACCGATGAGGATCCAGGTGCTGCGGCCCGGACCGCTGGCCCTGGTCGAGGACGCGGGCAGGTACGGGCTGGCAGGGGTCGGGGTGAGCCCTTCCGGCGCCTTCGACCGCCGGGCGTTCGCAGCCGGGGCAGCGCTGGTCGGCAACGACCCTGCCGGGCAGGCTGCGATCGAGATCGTCCTCGGCGGGCTGGCGGTGCGGGCACTGGGCCGGGTGACGGTCGCCCTCACCGGAGCCGCGGGCCGGCTGGAGGTTGCCGGGCGTCCCGTACCCTTTGCGACTTCCTTCGAGCTCGCCCCCGGCCAGGAACTCACGCTCGGCATGGCCGGGGCGGGGCTGCGCAGCTACCTCTCGGTGGCCGGCGGGATCGAGGTGCCGCCGGTGCTGGGGTCGAGGTCGACCGACCTGCTCTCCGGCCTCGGTCCGCCCCGCCTGGTGGCTGGGACGGTCCTGCCCGTGGGCACCCCGGCGCACGAGCCGGCGCCGATCCCCTGGCCGGATGAGGCACCGGCCGGGGCGACGGTACTGACCCTGCTTCCGGGGCCCCGCACCGACTGGCTGGCCGATCCCGAGTCGCTGGCCCGGGCCTGGACGGTCTCGCCCGACAGCAACCGGGTCGGCGTCCGGCTCACCGGTCCGGCCCTTGCCCGGGCATCCCGGTTCGGCGCCACCGAGCTGCCGAGCGAGCCACTGGTCCGCGGGGCTGTGCAGCTGCCGCCGTCCGGGCAGCCGGTGATCTTCGGGCCCGACCACCCGACGAGCGGGGGCTACCCGGTGGTGGCGGTGCTCACCGAGGCCAGCAGCGACCGGCTCGCCCAGTGCCGTCCCGGCGAGTCGGTGTACCTGGCGTGGGCGACCTCAGAGCGCTGATGCCGGCAGTCCGGGGCTGCCGTGGCCGATCGCGGTGCGCCAGGCGAACGGGCCCAGGTGTCGGACGCGTTCCGTTGCGACGGCAACCGCCCGCCCCAGCGAAGTGACCCGGCCGAGCCCGGTGGCAAGGGAGTAGCAGTAGGCGCCGTGCAGCACGTCCCCGGCGCCGACCGTGTCGACCGCGGCCACGGCTTCTGGCAGCACCGAACCGGAGCCTGACCGCAGCCACCAGTCCAGGGCGGCAGCACCGTGGCTGACAGCCACCAGCTCCGGGCCGAGGGAAAGCAACTCCCGCGGCGCCAGCCCCTCCGGGTGCACGTAGTCGGCAGAGCAGATCACGTCCGTTGCGGAGCCGAAGATGTCATCGAAGACCGGCTTGTGCGAGCCGGCGTCCACCACCACCGGCACGCCCGAGGCCGCCAGGGCCGCTGAGCGCGCCAGCGCGGGATGGTGGCCGTCGACCAGCACCACGTCCACCCCGGCGAGGTCAGGGCCGGCGATCTTGCCGAAGGCCGGCAGCTGCCCCGACCCGCTGACCACCGACCGCTCGCCGGTGGCCGCGTCCAGGATGACGGAGGAGGCCGCCAGCTCGAAGCCCGGTGGAGCCACGTCGACGACCTCGACACCGGCCCCGGCCAGGTCGGCTGCGACAAGGCTCGCCGCCGGCGCCTTGCCGAGGGCCGTCCAGAGCCGCGCCCGGCCGCCGAGGGCCGCGAAGGCGATGGCTGCCACTGCCGCCGGCCCGCCGGTGGCCAGCCAGGTCTGCGCGGAGGTGGTCTTCTGGTTGCCGCCGGGCAACCGGTCGACGAGCTGGACGACGTCGAGGGTCGCCAGCCCGACGAACAGCCCGACCGAGCTCATGTCAGTCCGGCCGCCTCGAGGGCGACGACGCACAGCGCCGACCCGCCCGGCACCTCCATGATGGTCTTGCCCGTGCGGGCTGCCCGTGGCCTGGCGCCGAAGCCGGCCAGCCGGGCGACCTCGGCATCCAGGTCGTCGGTCACCACGTGCAGGTGGGACGTCACCTCGCTGGCAAGTTCGGCCGGCTGCAGCCGTACGTCCAGCGGTCCGTCGCCGGCGGGGCGCAGCATCGTCTCCGGGTCGGCGAGCCTGAGCCAGGAGCCGCCCAGCAGGCGCTCGAAGAAGGTCGCCTCCGCGGCGTAGCTCTTGCGCGGCACGTCGAGGCACAGCCGGCTCACCCGGCTGCGATGCCCGGAGGGCCAGCTCGCCGGCTCGGGGACGGTGGCGGCAGCGTGCGTGACCAGGCAGAACGTGAAGCCGGCCGGTGAGCGGAGCACGAAGGACCCGTGCCGGGACTCGGCCACCAGCCCGGCACCCGCGGCCTCGGCGGCTTCAGCGGCTGCCCACGGGTCGGCGACGTGCACGTCCAGGTGCAGCCGGGTCGGGCCGTCACCCAGCCGCTGCACCTTCAGGTAGCCGTCACCGGCTGCCGGCAACAGGCTCGCGAACTCGCCGGCATCGCCGCGGGATGCGGACAGCGGGAAGCCGGTGGCGGCCTGCCAGAAGCCGACGCCGGCTTCGAACTCGGCGGCCGGGTAGTCGAGGAAGACGGTGAGCCAGAACGGCTCCGCCCGGTCTGCTGGGGTCACGAAGAGGCCAGGGCGCGGCTGCGGTCCCGGGCTGCCTCCATCGCCGTCATGAACGCCGCCTTGACCCGGTGGTCCTCGAGCTCGCGCAGCGCTGCCGCTGTGGTGCCGCCGGGGGAGGTGACCCGTTCGCGGAGCACGGTCGGGTGCTCCCCGGAATCGGCCAGCAGCTTCGCCGAGCCGTACATGGTCTGCACGACCAGCGTCGTGGCGATGTCCCGGGGCAGGCCGAGCATGACGCCGGCATCGATCATGGCCTCGACGACGAAGAACAGGTACGCCGGGCCGGACCCGGAGATGGCCGTGACCGCGTCCTGGTACTTCTCCGGGACGGTGACCACCTTGCCGACGGCCGACAGCAGTTCGGTGACGTGGTCGAGGTGCTCCTGGGTGGCGCCGGAACCGGCGGAGATCGCCGCCATCCCCTCATCCACCTGGGCCGGGGTGTTCGGCATCACGCGCACGACGGCTGTGCCGGCGGGCATGTCGGCCTCGATCCGGGCGGTCGACAGGCCGGCGCACAGCGAGACCACAAGGGTTCCCGGGCGGATCGCCGAGCCGACCTCGGGCAGGACCTCGCCGGCGTCCTGCGGCTTCACCACGATGACGACCGTGTCGGCCTGGCCTGCGGCCGCTGCGGTGCCGGCGGTGTGGATGCCGTGCCTCGCCTCGAGCTCGACGAGCCGCTGGGCGTGCCGGTCGGCGGCGGTGATCTGGCCCGGCTCCCAGCCGGCTCGCAGCAGCCCGGCGATCAGGGTCTCCCCCATCACGCCGGCGCCGATGACGGCGAGCTTCGTCATCGCGCGGCCACCAGCTCGGCGATCTGGACAGCGTTCAGGGCGGCGCCCTTGCGCAGGTTGTCGCTGGTGACGAACAGCACGAGCCCGTGGCCCCCGGGAACCGACTGGTCGGAGCGGATCCGGCCGACGTAGCTGGGATCGGTGCCGGCGGCCTCCCGCGGGTTGGGGATGTCGGTGAGCACGACGCCGGGGGCCGTTGCCAGCAGTCCGGTGGCCCGGGTGACGCTGATCTCCTCGGCGAACTCGGCGTGGATGCTGAGCGAGTGGCCGGAGAACACGGGCACCCGAACGCAGGTACCGGCGACCAGCAGGTCCGGGATGTGCAGGATCTTGCGGGACTCGTGCCGCAGCTTCTGCTCCTCGTCGGTCTCGAGGAGACCGTCGTCGACCAGCGATCCGGCCAACGGGATCACGTTGAACGCGATCGGCTTCGCATACGGCGCCGGGTCGCCGGCCGGAACCGCGGACCCGTCCAGCGCGAGCCTTGCCGGGTCGGTGGCTGCAGCGACCTGGTCGGCGAGCGCGCGCACCCCCTTCACCCCGGATCCGGAGACCGCCTGGTAGGTGGCGACCACCAGCCGGGTCAGGCCGGCGGCGTCGTGCAGCGGCTTCAGCACCGGCATGGCTGCCATCGTCGTGCAGTTGGGGTTGGCGATGATGCCCTTGGGCGGGTTGGCGGCGTCCTCCGGATTCACCTCGGAGACCACGAGGGGCACCTCCGGGTCCTTGCGCCAGGCCGAGGAGTTGTCGATCACGATCGCTCCGGCCGCGGCCACCTTCGGAGCGTAGTCGCGCGACATGGTCGCCCCGGCCGAGAACAGCGCCAGGTCGAGCCCGGCGAAGTCCGCTGTGGCTGTGTCCTCCACGATCACCTCGCCGCCCGCCCACGGCAGGGTGGTGCCCGCGGACCGGGCAGAGGAGAAGAACCGGATCTCGTCAACGGGGAATCCACGCTCGGCGAGCAGCGTCCGCATGACACTGCCGACCTGACCTGTGGCCCCAAACACTCCAACACGCATGAGCAGAAGCCTAACCGAGAGCCCCCACCCGGGCCCGTCCGCCCACTCCTGCGCTGGACGGTGCCCCCTTCACGCTCCGCTCCGAGGCGGCCACCCGCCAGCCCCACCCGTCCCCCCACACGCGTTCGCTCCCGAAACGTGCGGTTGCTGCCGAAGTATCGGCAGCAACCGCACG
>JADLEH010000291.1 GCA_020846255.1 Propionibacteriaceae bacterium | reverse complement strand
GCGGGCAGCCAGCGGTTCACTCGTAGGTGGCGATCGCCTTGGCGTACTCCGGCCCGAACTTGATCCGGGTGGCGATGCGCTCCACCAGGTTCGCCGAATCCTCGTCGTAGTCCTCTGCCATCGCCTCGAGCTCGAAGTCGTGCAGGCCGGCATCGGCCAGGATGTCGAGGTCGCCGACCGGGGCGGAGTCGTCATCGTCCTCAGGCACCTCGGCGCCGAGCATGTCGACCACGTCGCGGGCGAGTGGCCAGTCGGCTGCCGCGACGGCGTCGGAGCAGAAGGCCTGCACGTGCTTGCCGCGCACCCGGACGATGATGAAGACCTCGGAGGCGATCGAGACCAGGGCCACCGCGCCGCCGTCTCCCGGCATCCGGCGCAGCAGGGTGGTCAGCGACTCCAGGTCGTTGGCCAGGTCGTAGTCGAGGGCGAGCGCTACCGGCTGACCGTCCTCGCGGTACAGCGCCACGATGACGTCGACGTCGTCCTCGGTCGCATCCTCGGGGTAGTCGTCGTCATCGTCGTCGGTGTCGTCGTCTTCAGCTTCGTCGGAGTCCACCTCATCGTCGACGACGAGATCGTCGAGCTCGTCCAGCCCGGGACGGTCGTCGCCGCGATTGGGCAACTCGAACTCCAGATCGTCCGATGTACTCACCGCTGCCTCCTGACCTGCGTCACCGACCCATGTTGTCAGGTTTCGCCGACTGAGCACAGTCCGGTCAGGCGGAATAGGACTTCTGGGGTGTGGGAGGGTAGCCCCGTGGAACTTCATGTCATCGACCACCCACTGGTTGCGCACAAGATCAGCCTGCTCCGGAGCAAGGACACGGCCAACCCGACCTTCCGCCAATTGGTCGAGGAGCTGGTGACCCTCCTGGCCTACGAAGCCACCCGCGAGGTGCGGACGGAGGCGGTCGAGGTGGTCACGCCGATCACCACCACCACCGGGGTCGGCCTGAGCAAGCCGCGTCCGCTGGTCGTACCGATCCTGCGCGCCGGCCTCGGGATGCTCGAGGGCATGATGCGGCTGATCCCGACGGCTGAGGTCGGCTTCGTCGGCATGGTCCGCGACGAGGAGACGCTGCAACCCTTCACCTACGCCGAGCGGTTGCCCAAGGACCTGTCCGGGCGCCAGTGCTACGTGCTCGACCCGATGCTCGCCACCGGTGGCTCGCTCGGCGGCACGATCCAGTTCCTGGTCGACCGTGGCGCCGACCACATCACGGCCATCTGCCTGATCGCAGCACCCGAGGGGGTGGCAAGGATGCGCGAACTCGTCGACCCGATCGGCGTCCCGTGCACCCTCGTCTGCGCTGCCCTGGACGAACGGCTGAACGAGGTGGGCTACATCGTGCCGGGCCTCGGCGACGCCGGCGACCGCCTCTACGGTCTGGCTCAGTGAAGCTGGCCGAGGCGTTCCCGCCGTTCGGCCTCCGGATCGAGGCCGGACCGGTCGTCCTGCGCCCGATCACCGACGATGTGTTGCCGCAGCTGGTCGACCTCGCCCTCGGCGGCATCCACGACCCGCGGACGATGCCGTTCTACATCCCCTGGACCGACGCCCCGCCCGACCGGCTGCCGCTGAACTTCACCCAGTACCACTGGGGGGTCAGGGCTTCCTGGAGCCGGGACCAGTGGGACCTCCAGTTCGCGGTCGAGTACGAGGGCCGGGTGGTGGGCTGCCAGGGCTTCGCCACAGCCAACTACCTGGTCACCCGCACCGGTGAGACCGGGTCCTGGCTCGGCCGCGCCCACCAGGGAGCCGGCATCGGCACCCGGATGCGGCAGGCGATCTGCGCCTTCTGCTTCGACCACCTGGACGCCGAGCAGGTCACCTCGGCCGCGTTCGCCGACAACCCGGCCTCGAACGCCGTCAGCCGCAAGGTCGGCTACCTGCCCAACGGGACCCAGCGCAAGCCGCGCCGCGAGGGCGAGTGGAAGGGATCCCAGCAGTGGCTCCTGACCCCGGACACCTTCAACCGCGGCCCGGAGATCCGGGTGGCCGGAGTGGCCGAGTTCCGCAAGTTCATCGGCCTGGACTGAGTCCGGCGGCGCCGGCCCGACGGTCGGCAGGCCCCGGCTACCGGCCGATGTCCCGCGCCAGGCCGTCCACCCGCTCCGCAGTGGGCAGGTCGAGCAGCGCGCTGCCGGCCAGCAGGAGCTTCGCGCCCCTGATGCCGGCCCCGATGCAGACCAGCTCGCTGTCGGCGACCGCGCCGTCGACCCAGACCGGCCAGTCGCCGGGCAGCCCTACCGGGGTGATCCCGCCGTACTCCATGCCGGAGGCAGCCACCGCGAACTCCATCGGGGCGAAGGAAGCCTTGCGGACGTCGAGTCTCCGCCGGGCGACGTTGTTCACGTCCACCCTCCGGTGGGCGAGGGTGAGGCAGCAGGCGTAGCGGTCCTCCCCGCCGCGGCGGCCGAGGACGAGGACGGCGTTGGCCATCACCTCCATCGGCAGGCCATGGACCTGGCAGAGGGTCTCGGTATCGGCGTGCGCCGGATCGACCTCGAAAACCGTTGTCGCCGGCACGTACTCGCGGATGGCTGCGAGTACTGCCGGCGGCAACAGGTCAGGCCGCTGGGTTGCCGGGACCGGACTGAGCTTGGCGAACATCCCCGGCAGCGTAGCCGGGACCAGGAACGGCGGGCTCCGGGGTTCCGACCTCCGGGACGGTGCGGGCCGGCAACCGCCAGACCACGACCGCCACGACGGTCAGCACCAGCGCCATCAGCAGGCCCATCGGCAGCGCGACGAAGAGACTCCCACCGATGATCGACAGCGCGAAGAACCCGATCGTGCCGTTGTAGGCGCCGTGCAGGAACGCCGGGGCGAGCACCGACCCCGACCGCTCCCGCACCCAGTAAAGGATGAAGGCGAACGGAGTCGTCCAGGCCACCATCAGCAGGACGCCCCAGCCCCATTCGCTGCCGTAGTTGTGACCCATCGCGATGATGATCGGCGCGTGCCACAAGCCCCACACGACACCGGTGAGCAGGTTGGCCCGCACGGGTCCGAGCGGCCGCAGTTCGTCGGCAAGGAAGCCGCGCCAGCCGTACTCCTCGCCGAAGGCGAACAGCGCGTTGATGGTCAGGCCAGCCAGCAGGCCCTGGCCGAGGCCGGCGAGGACGACCACCGCCGCCGGCGGTAGTGCCATGTCGGCCGGCAGCACCGGGACGATCTGCAGGATCCGCTCCCGGAACTCGGCATCGCTGGCCACGATGTGGCCGGCACCGGGGAACCCGAGGCTGCCCAGCACCCAGGCGACGGCGAAGCCGAGGGCCAGGATGGCCACCATCGCCAGCAGTGCGTGACCGGCGCTGCGGCCAGTGGTTGTCCAGAACCGGGTGCGCAGGTTGCGCCATTCGGTGGCGATCAGGGGCCGCCGTCCCGAGCGGAGCTCGACGATCAGCGCAGCAACCACGGGAAGCGGCATGTACAGCACCGCCGTCGCGACCAGCGTCGCCGTCGCGCCCACCTGACCCGGAAGCGAGTTCCGGAGCAGCCACAGCAGGGACGTGACCGCGATCGCCCCGCCGAGGGCGATGCCGTAGAACCAGCCGACCCGCGACCAGGCGACCTGGGTCCACCCCCGCGCGTTCACCGGGCACCGCCGAGGTCCCGGCGCTGCTCAGCGGCGCGACCGGATCGGGCGAGGGCGAGCAGGAGGGCGCCGGCGGGCACCCAGAGCAGGGCGACCAGCCCCGGCCCCGCGAGGGGCCTCGCCTTGCCGTCGATGGCTGCGGCGCGCCAGAGCGAGAGCCCGGCGGCAGCAGCTGCCCCGGCTGTTGCGGTGGCGATCGAACCAACGGCGCGGGCGCCGGTGCCCCCACGGCCGACGATCCAGGCCGCCCATACCGTCGGCGCGACCGCGATGGCGATGTCGGTGGCGGCAGCGACCGGCTTGCCGGTCCAGCTGCCCACGCGACCGGCCAGATCGAGGTTGTTGGGCAGGCTGGCCGGAAGGCCCGGCCCGCGCACGACGTAGTGGGCAACCACCGCTGCGGCAAGGGCGGCCGGCACGACCAGCGCCCTGCGCAGCGCCGGCGCCGGAGTGCTCTCGAACGGCTCGTCCTCGGCGTCGGGCTCGATCAGGCCCAGCTTCACGGCGACCGCGCCGACGTTGAGCGCCCAGCCGAGGCCGAAGACGCGCGGAACGAAGATCCGCTCGTCCCGCGGGTTCCACCAGGTGGAGGCGACCCGTTCGGCAGTGGGCGGGGTGAAGTCGATCGGCACGCCGTGGAAGCTGCCGCGCCGGGCGCCGGCCTTGGCCGCATCAGCAGCCTCGCCGATGGTTGCGGCCAGGGCGGTCGCGTCCGCAACAGTTGCATCCGGCCACAGGTGGTCGGCGAAGTAGGCCCGCAGGTCGGCGATCACCTCGCTGCGGTACTCCTCAGCAACGCTTCGACTGACCCGGGCCAGGCAGGCATCGACCACCGCCCGGGCCTCGGGGTCCAGCGTTTCCAGGGAACTGATCATCGTGCTTCCTCAACAATCTCGCGCACTGCGGTGGCTACCGCTGTGAAGGTTTGGGCCATCGCTGCGAGAGCCTTGGCTCCGGCAGCGGTCAGCTTGTAGTACTTGCGTGGCGGTCCGACCGGGGACTCCTGCCAGGTGGACGTGACCAGGCCGGCTTTGGCCAGGCGCGCCACCAGGGGGTAGACCGTGCCAACGGTGATCGCCAGTTCTGGGCGGGCGGCGAGCTCGTCGACCAACTGGGAGCCGTACATCGGCTCCCTGGCCAGCAGGCCGAGTACGGCCAGCTCGACGACGCCCTTGCGGAGCTGGGAACCCCAGCCCTCCTGCTCGTTGCTCATGGATAGATGGTAACGCCAGCTACCTTGCGTTGCAAGCTAGCTGGTCATGACAGCTAGCACGACCCGGGAGCCGGATCGGGCCCGGCCACCCCGACGGCAGTCCGGCGGACAATGCCGCAATCTTGCCCAATCATGTGGAGTTGCAACCCGGACGCAAATGCGGGTAGCTTTATCGCGCTGCGCCGAACACAGGAAAGGAGGCCGGCAATGATCATGATCAATCGAACCGAGTATCGGTTCATCCTCGCCGGCTCCGTCGGCGTCGATTCCGTCCGGAACGGCTAGCGGCTTCGATCCGCCACCGTTTCCGACGGTGGCGACGTCAACGAAGTCAGAGCTCGACCCGAATCACCCAAGTCGAGACATCGCCCCGTCCAGACCCGGAATCCCCCGAGGTCTCCCGCCGCTATCAGCGGCTCTCTTTCTGACGCCCGAATCGGCGCCCACCTGTACTGACCAGAGGAAACTCCTGTGAACACCACGCTGAGCCTTACCAACGAACACGCACATCCACCCATAGCCCTGTCCCTGCGGGGACTGCTCGATCGGGCTGTGCTGCACTCCGGCCTCGCGCTCGTCCAGTGGGCCCGTCGCTCCGAGCTGCTGCGCAGCCAACAGCACGCCCACCAGCGGGAACGCGCCGCCCGGCATCATCAGCTCGACAGCCTGCGGGTTGAGCTCGCCGGCGAGCGCGCGAGGCTGGACACGCACCTGCTGTTCCGCTCACTGCAGTGAACAGCGCAGGTCCCGCTACCGGGATGCACCGGGCACGGTCTCGAAAGCCTGGCTTTCGAGCCCGTGCCCGGTGATTGCCCAGCCCGTCGACAATCACCGGTTCCGGGTAATGCCGGGTCAACCGAGTACCAGCTTCAGGTGCCGGCAATGACTACGCACACTCTTTTGCCGGGCCGCTTCCGTCGGCCATTCCCTTGGCCGCGGCAGCTGGAGTTCACCGACCCCGCCCGGCATTGTGGCCCCGCGGGTAATCCGATTAACCGGTGGTTCAGCTGCGGCCCCCGGAAGCGACGGCCGATTCACACCCGCTACCGGGCATTGGCCCTGGCCCGGCTCCACAATTCGTCGATTGCGCGGCCACCGACCAGCGCCCCGGATTATCGCGGCGAAGCCTGGTTCAGCCGGGCTGCGAGGCCGACGGCTGGGGCCGCACGTCCAGCCGACGCAGCAACTGCGCGTTGGCTGCAACCAGGATCGTCGAGACCGACATCAGGACGGCGCCGAGCGACATCGGCAGGCTGACCCCGATCGGAGCCAGCACTCCGGCGGCCAGCGGTACTGCCGCCAGGTTGTAGCCGGCCGCCCACCAGAGGTTCTGCAGCATCTTGCGGTAGCTCGCCCGGGAGAGGGCGATCACGGAGACCACCGAGCGCGGGTCGTCGCTGGCAAGGATGACCCCAGCCGAGCCGATGGCCACATCGGTACCGGCACCGATGGCCAGACCGACATCCGCCTGTGCCAGTGCCGGCGCGTCGTTTACCCCGTCCCCGACCATCGCCACCCGCCGCCCGGCCGCCTGCAGCTCGGCCACCCGGGCCGCCTTCTGATCTGGACGCACCTCGGCAAGCACGGTGTCGATCCCGAGCTCCGCGCCGACCCGGTCGGCAACCGCCCTGGCATCACCGGTGAGCATGGCCACCCTGATCCCGAGGTCGTGCAGTGCGGCGACGGCAGTCCTTGATTCCTCCCTCACCTCGTCGGCCAGCCTGAGGACGCCGACCACCACGCCGTCCCGCACCACGTACAGGACGATCGCACCCGGGTCCGCGCCGGCTGGGACGGCAGCCGCGGCCCCGCCGAGTTCAGCCAGCAACCGCGGCCCGCCGACGCGGACCTCCTGACCGGCGACCGTTGCCGAGACCCCGAGAGCGGGGGCCGAGCTGAAGTCGGTCGCCGGTGGGACCGACAGCCCGTCCGCTGCCGCCGCCCGAACGATGGCCCCGGCGAGCGGGTGCTCGCTGTCGGCCTCGGCTGCGGCGGCCAGGGCCAGCACCTCAGCCGGGGAGAGCCCGGAGCCGGGTTCGGGATCGACCCCGGTCACCGTCGGCTGGCCCTTGGTCAGGGTGCCGGTCTTGTCGAACACCACCGTGTCGATGGTCCGCATGCTCTCCAGCGCCAGCCGGTCCTTGACCAGGACGCCGCCGCGGGCAGCCCGCTCCGTGGCGATCGCGACCACCAGCGGGATGGCGAGGCCGAGGGCGTGGGGGCAGGCGATCACGAGGACGGTGATGGCCCGGACGACGGCCTCGTCCGGGTTACCCAGCATCGACCAGACGATCGCCGTCACGACGGCGGCGGCCAGGGCGAACCAGAAGAGCAGTGCCGCTGCCCGGTCCGCGAGTCGCTGTGCGCGTGACGTCGAGTTCTGCGCCTCACTGACCAGGCGCCGGATCCCGGCGAGGGCGGTGTCGTCCCCGGTCGCGGTGACCTCGATCCGCAGCCCCGAGTCGGTCGCGACGGTGCCGGCGGTGACCGCATCCCCCGGTCCACGCTGGACGGTTCGGGACTCGCCGGTGACCATCGACTCGTCCAGCTCGGCAACCCCGGCGACGACCCTTCCGTCGGCCGGGATGCTACCGCCCGGCCGCACCAGGACGATGTCGCCGACGGCCAGCTCAGCTGGGGAGACCTGGATCACCTGGTCGTCCCGGACGACCTCTGCGGTGTCCGGGAGCAGCGCGGCCAGCGAGTCCAGGGCGCTGGTGGTGTGCGCAAGGGAGCGCATCTCCAGCCAGTGCCCGAGCAGCATGATCACGATCAGGAGGGCCAGCTCCCACCAGAACTCCAGCTCGTGGTGGAGCACGCCAAGGGTCGCGCCCCAGCTGGCCAGGAAGGCCACCGTGATCGCCAGGGCGACCAGCAGCATCATCCCCGGCCTCCGGTCCCTGAGCTCGGCCAGCGCCCCGGTGAGGAAGGGCGAGCCGCCCCATCCGTACAGCACGGTGCCCAGGACGGGCGGCACCCAGGCCAGGGCGCCGGGAACGTCGTAGCCCAACAGCATCGCGAACATCGGCGACAGGGCCACCACCGGAACGGCCAGGACGAGCATGAGCCAGAACAGGCGACGGAATTCGGCGTGACCGGAGTGCCCGCCCGGGTGCCCGGCGTGACCGGAGTGCCCGCCCGGGTGCTCCGAGTGCTCCGGGTTCCCGGCGTGCCCGGCGTGCCCGGCGTGCTCTGCGTGCTCGGGATGGCTGATCCCGACCTCATTCTGACTGGTCATCGTGATGCCTCCTGTATACCCGGTGGGGGTATACGCACCGGAACGATCCCGGAGGTCGCTGCTATTCCGGCCAGGGTCGCCACCCGGCCGAACTTGATCGAAACTTCATGGAAACCGGCCCTGGTCCGCCCCGAGGTCGGGAGAGTCTGGTTCCTGGGCAACCACCCCGTTGCCGCCCGTCCCAGAGGAGCGTCGTGACAACTACCGTCCACCGAGAGTCCGTGACCGGCGAGCCCGGGCAGCCAATGGCCCAGCCGGGGCTCGCCATGGGGATCCTTGCCCTCACCGGGGTGCTCTCGCTCGCAGCCCTCCTCGGCCCGAACCTGGTCGCGAGCGACCTCGGCATGGCGATGAGCATGAACATGACCCACTACATGGAGTTGCTCGCCGTGAACCAGCCGCGGAACCTGCTGGTCTTCATGGCCGGGCCGGTGATCCTCGCCGAGACCCTTGCCATCACCGAACTGGTGGTGCTGTTCAAGCGGTCCTCGACCCCGTCCTGGGTGCGGACGACGAGTCGGGTGGCCGGCCTCATCGCCGGACCGGTGATGCTCGCGATCTTCCTCCACCTGATGCTGAATGCGGTCGTGCCGCTGACCCTCGCCGGCGGCTGGCGCGGCCCGGCGGACGTCATCGCCGTCGGCTTCTACCTGGCCGGGGTGGTTCCGCTCGTCGGGATCACGCTGGTGGAGCTCGGCCTGATCGGCACCGGCGCGACCGGTGCCCTCAAGTGGCACGCGACGTTCATCGCCATCTTCCTGGTGGTGGCCCACGTTGCGATGATCTTCGGGATGCTTGACCCGAGCGTGCTGGGCTACGTCATGGCGCATCCGCACTGACCTCTCAGGGGCAGCAGTCGTCGTCGCAGTCGGCCGCAGGTCGCGCTCCGAGCAGCGCCGGCGGCGGGCAACAGGCTTCCCCACGCCAGGCTTCCCTGCCCTCCTTGACCGCGAACCCGGCAATGACCAGGCCGGCGAGGGGGTCGGCCCAGTACCAGCCGAGGGCTGCGTTCAGGACCAGCCCGCCCAGCAGGACGGCCGAGAGGTAGCTGCACAACAGGGTCTGCTTCGAGTCGGCAACGGCGGCGGCGGAGCCGAGCTCGCGTCCGGCGCGTCGCTCCGCCCAGGAGAGGAACGGCATCACCGCGAGGCTCACCCCGGCGAGGGCGATGCCTACCGGCGAGTGCCCGGGGGTCTCTGCCCCGACCATGCTGCCGACAGCTTCCACAGACACGAAAGCGGCCAACGCGTAGAACGAGATTGCGATCAGCCGGGTGGCGAGGCGTTCCCGCGACTCCGGGTCGGGGCTGCCGAACTGCCAGGCGACGATCGCGGCCGAGAGCACCTCGACCACCGAGTCCAGGCCGAAGGCGAGCAGGGCTGAGGAGGAGGCGATCCCGCCGGCCGTGAGGGCCACGACCGCCTCGATCACGTTGTAG
>JADLEH010000290.1 GCA_020846255.1 Propionibacteriaceae bacterium | reverse complement strand
GGGGCGTTCCGAACCTGGTCAGCGTCGAGGGCTGGGCCCGTGTGCCGCAGGCCGAGGAGTGCCTCGGCCGGGTGCCGACCGGCGGCGCCTGCCTCTCGGTCCAGGCCGGCCGGGCCACGGCGACCAGATTCATCGAGGCCGGGCAGCAGATGGTGATCGGCGAGGTCAGCTTCGTTGACAACGGCAGCCAGGTACCCGATGGCGGCACGGTGCTGATCGAGGTCCAGGGCAAGGAGTCGACCTGGACGGTGACCGCCCAGGTGGCCAACAGCCACTTCCGCAGTGAACTCCAGCACCGGGAGGAAGGCGAACTGCGCTGGGTCATCGCCCACTACCTGGGTGGCTTCGGCGCCTCACCCAGCGGGAGTGGACGTCTGGAACTGTGAGGTTGGAAGGGCGCGCAACCATCGCCGTCAGCTACGCGGCGCCCCTGCCCAACTCAGGAGTGCTCGCTCCGGATACCAAGGTCCTGGATCTTCTTCAACATCGGATTGCCTCCGCTCGATCAGGTTCCGAGCGATGTACCCAGCCGGAGCGGACGGTCAACCCACGTGCGCTCCCTACCGAACCGGTACGGTTCGGGAGTTTGTGAGGCCGGGGTCACGAGGGGTCATAGGTGACCCCGGCCTTCAAGTCCGACCCGCCGTCGGGGGGTACCGGAGGGTCGTTGTCGAACGTCGTCCCCGGGGCCGCTAGCGGGCGACCTGCTGGCTGCCCAGATTTAGGGGGGAGGCGACCAGCAACACGGTGACGAAGGAGCTCAGTGCCCTAGCTTTGAGTACTTTTGCTGCCTGCGGAAAGCTTCGCATCCCGGTGTTCTCCCCACCAGTCCCAGGCGCCCGTTTGGTACCTCACTTGGTCACCTGTACCAAGCATTCACCAGTCGGCTGGGGTCACGAAGGACGCCCTGACTTCGCTGGATGCTTCAGCAGTCCGAGCTCGTTGGCTCGCCGGATGAGGTCGGCGCGGGAGGCCGCGCCCAGCTTCTCGCGGAGCGCCACCACCTGTTTGCGAACAGTGTTGACCGACACGTACTGCTGGTTCGCGATCTCCTGCACGGTGGCCGCTGTGGCCAGTAGCGGCAGCAGCACCTCCTCGCGCCGGGTGAGGCGGACCAGGACCCTCGATGGGACGACGTTGTGCCGCAGGTCATCGAAAGCTCCCCGCCGCAGGGCGCGGGTGAGGAAGCAGTCCGTGGCGCCATGGTGCCGAGCGTGTTCGGCCAGCAGGTAGCTCCTGGCCCCTGACGGCAGGGCTGCGAAGGGCACCAGGGTGCTCGCCTGTTCACACACCACGCACGCGGCCGTGGCGGCCGAGCCCACCAGTTCCTCCGCCGCGCCGGCCTGGTGCAGGGCCGCGCTCTTCACCGCATAGAGGAACGCCCGGTCGGCCAGGGAGATCTTCAGCTCGTAGATCCCCTCGTCGGCCTTGGCGACAGCGCGGGCGAAGTCGCCGGCGCAGAGGTGGAACCACGCAGCCGGGACGGCGGAGACCGAGTCGTCGCCGCTGGCCAGCAGGTCGCGGATGATCTGCTCCGCCCGGTTCACTGCCCCGAGACTCAGCAACAGCTCGGCGCGGGCCCGGAGCAGCAGCAGCCGCCAGGGTTTGGCGTGCTCGAGTTCGTGGCCCGACTCGGCCACGATCGAGTCGAACTCGGCCAGCCCACGTTCCGGGTAGTCCCAGAGGATGGCAGCGGTGCCGAGCACCATCGCCTGCATCGGCCCAACATTGAACCACCGGGTGAACGAACCCTCGGTCGAGTGCAGCCGCAGGTGGTTCACCGCCCGCTCGCGGTCGAGTTCGCGAATCGCCGCGTCGGCTCTGACCAGGTGGAAGGCCGGCTCGATCCAGGCCCCGACCGCGCAGCCATGGGCCGCGTGCTGGGCGAGGAACCTGTCGGCGATCCCGGCGTACTGGGTGCTGCCGGAAGCCGCGCTGGAAGCCGCCACCGCGAGGGCCGCCAGGAAGCCAGGGAAGCCGCACTTGTCACTGAGGATCATCGCCAGCTCGCCCTCCCGGCGCGCTCGCGACCAGTCAGCCCGGAGCAGGGCCACCAGGGACGAGATCGAATGGAAGAGGGTCAGCGCTCTTGCCGTCACCGCGCCGCCGGTGAGCGAAGCGTCGCGGATCACCCGGCCCAGCTCGCGATAGGTGGCCGTCGGCCCCTCCAGCAGTGGGTCCTCGACGGATTCCGGAATCGTGGCCTGGGCGAGCATCCACAGGGTGCCGCCCACCACCCGGGCCTCCGGGGTCTCCTTGCGGGCCCACTGCGCATGCAGCGTCAGGCCGTCGCGGATCAGGTGGCCGACCATCCGGTCGAGGTCCACCCTCCCCGCCTCGGGATCGTATGCAGAGCTGAGGGCAGCGGAGAAGGTGAGCCCGGGCATGCTGGCCCGGAGCTCCGTCGGCGCTGAGGCGAAGATCGCCCGGGCACCGGGGTCAGCGAGCAGGTCGCCCGGGGGATAGCTGAGCCACACCGCGACGAGATCAGCCCAGCTGCCCGCGTCGAAGGCCCATTTCGCCAGCTGGGGGCCGAGCCCCGCAGCCGGCTTGGCCAGACCCGCAGCCAACAGCCCCTTCAGGGCGCCGGCGACCCCCGGGGCGGTCGAGTCGATCTCGGCCAGCATCTCCTCGCGCACTTCCGGACGCAGCCGTCTGACCCCGGGGGCCCCGGCATCGAGCGGTTCGAAGCAGCCGGCGGCCGCCATCCGCTCCAGCGTCGCAGGTCCAGTTCCGGCAGCGAACTCCACCCCGGCACTGGCCGCGGCCAGCGCCAGCAGGTCAGTCGAGCAGGTGTCGGCGAGCGCAACCAGGGGAAGCCAGTCGGGCAGCACCGCAGTCCCGGCGCTGAGGTCGCGCCAGGTCGATCGGCGATGGTTCGATGAAGTCATTCGGCGGGGTGGTCGACGGTTGCCATTGGGAAAGCCTCGGTGGGGTTGGCCGGCGGGTGGGGACGAGCGGTGTTGGCTGGCCCGTCCCGATCGGCACGGTGACCGACCCGAACAGGCCCTGGAAAAGCGGTGGCGAAGGTCCCCGGGGATGGCGGTCCTCCGGCCCGGTTCACGAGGCGGCGACATTCGAACAACGACCTCGGCCGCCGCTCGGAAGCCGCTGGCCCACCGGACGGGCCCGAGTTTACCGCACGGCATTTCCGGTCACCATTGCCGTACCCGCTGACGCTGGGTGGCTGAAGTGCTCCCGGGCGCCGCCCGAAGGGCGCAACCAACAGCTTCCAGGGCAGGGCCGGACCCGGCGGTTCCAGCTCGTCCTTGACCCGAACTCGCACCCTTGACAAGATATGTCTTGTATACAAGACATCATCGGAGAGCAATGAACAGCCCCAGCGACCCCAACCGTCGGTTCTACGGAGCCATCACCGTCAGCGAACGCGGCCAGATCGTGATCCCTGCCAAGGCGAGACGCGACTTCGGCATCAAGGTCGGCGACAAGCTGCTGGTCTTCGGTGACCTGCGCTTCGGTATCGCGATCGACACTGCCGAGCACATCATGGCCCGCTCCCCCGGGATCGCTGCGATCCTCGGCGAGGGCGAGGGCGAGGCCGCCGGTGCCGTGGAGGCGTCCGCGGACGTGCCGGGGGCGGAGAAGTGAACGACCGGAAACTTCGGCTGGGCGCCGGCATCCTGGCCAATGTCCTCGCCGGCGGCTTCGGTGTGACCGCTGCCCTCGCCCTCGGCCTGCCATGGTTCGCAGCGGTTCCCGCGTCGTTCCTCGCCGGAACGCTCGGGTGGCTGGTCGGCACCGGCATCGGCTCCGCCCTCACCCCGCTTCTGAGGTCCCGGCGCCATGCCCCGGCCGGGCTGGACGTCTACCGGCTGGCCGAACTGCCGCCGCAGGAGGCGGCGAACGCCGGCGGCAAGGGCAGGTCGCTGGCTGTGCTCACCCAGGCCGGGCACCCGGTTCCGGACGGTTGCGTCCTGCTCCCCCGGGCATTCGCCGGCGACCAACCGACGGCGGCCGCAGCCGCGGCCCTCGCGCTTGAGGTGGCCCGGCTGGAACGAGCCGGGCACCGGCGGTTCGCCGTGCGCTCCTCCGCGATGGCAGAGGATTCGGCGAACGCCTCCTTCGCCGGCCAGTTCGAGTCGGTCCTCGACGTCCCGGCAACCGAGGTAACGGCGGCGGTGGCCAAGGTGCGCAACTCGCGCAGCGGCAGCCGGGTGCAGGCCTACAGCGCCGCCACGGCTGCCGGCCTCATCGACACGGTTCCTGCCGAGCAGGAGATCGCCGTGGTGGTGCAGGCAATGGTCCCAGCCGAGCAGGCCGGGGTCCTGTTCACCGTCCACCCGCTCACCGCGGACCTGGCCACGATGCTGGGCAACGTCGTGGCCGGCTCCGGTGAGGCGCTGGTCTCCGGCTCGGCCTCGGCCG
>JADLEH010000289.1 GCA_020846255.1 Propionibacteriaceae bacterium | reverse complement strand
TGCCGAACGGGCCGAAGGTGGTTCGTGGCGGCTCGCTGTCGCCGCGCGGCGACTGGCGGGCACCCTCGGACACCTCGGCAGCACTGTGGCTGGCCGAACTGGAGAACGTCCCCGGCGACGCCGCCGGCTGAGTTCGTCGAGACCACCGCTGGTTGAGCTTGTCGAAACCGGGGCTCGAGAAGCTCGACCAGCGATCAGGTACTACTCCGCCGGTGCCGGCACCAGCTCTTCGGTCCCAGCAACCTCGGCAGCGGGCACCTCGGTGGGAGCCTCAACCGGCTCATCCTGCACTGGCTGCTCGTGCACAGGGGCCTCAGCTTCGACCGCGACCGCCTCGAGCGGTGCCTCGGCGACAGCAGCGAGAACCGGCTCATCCGCGACGGGCGTGACGGGCTCGGGAAGCGGGGGCACCTCGACAGCCTCGACAGCCGGAGCTGCCGAACCCGAACTGCCTCTGGAGCGACCCGGTCGCCGACCGGCAGGCTGGCTGGCCTGCGGCCGGCCACCGCCACGACGACCGGAATCCCGGTCCCCGCCGTCGGCGGGCGCCTGGGTTGCCACCGGCACGTCGTGGACGTGGTAGCCGCGGCCCTTGCAGGTCTCACACGGGACGGTGAACGCCTCGGCGAGGCCGGTCCCGATCTTCTTCCGGGTCATCTGCACCAGCCCGAGCGAGGTCACCTCGGCCACCTGGTGCCGGGTCCGGTCACGGCCGAGGCATTCCACGAGCCGGCGCAGCAGGAGCTCGCGGTTCGCCGGCAGCACCATGTCGATGAAGTCGATCACGATGATCCCGCCGATGTCGCGCAGCCGCAGCTGGCGGACGATCTCCTCCGCGGCCTCGAGGTTGTTGGAGGTGACGGTCGCCTCGAGGTTGCCGGAGGTGCCGGTGAACTTCCCGGTGTTCACGTCGACGACGGTCATCGCCTCCGTGCGGTCGATGATCAGCGAGCCGCCGGAAGGCAGGAAGACCTTGCGCTCCAGCGCTTTCGCCACCTGCTCGTGCACGCGGAACGAGCTGAACAGGTCACCCTGGGAGTCGCGGTCCCAACGCTGCAGCCTGGTGGCCAGGTGGGGCGCCACGTGCTGCACGTAGGCGTCCACGGTCTCATGGGCGTCATCTGCCTTGCCGTTGCCGTCGATGATCAGCGCACCGAAGTCCTCGGTGAAGAGGTCACGGACGATCCGGACGGTCAGGTCGGGCTCGGCATACAGCTGCTGGGGGGCCTGGCCGGACTTGACCTTCTTCTCCAGCACCTCCCACTGCGCCTTCAGCCGGTTGACGTCCCGGATCAGCTCTTCCTCGGTGGCGCCCTCGGCCGCGGTGCGGACGATGACCGAGGCGTCCGGCCCGATCAGCTCATCGAGGATGCCCTTGAGCCGACGCCGCTCGCCCTCGGGCAGCTTGCGGGAGATCCCGGACAGGTGGCCGCCCGGTGAGTAGACGATGTAGCGGCCGGGGATCGAGATGTGCGAGGTCAGCCGGGCACCCTTGGCGCCGACGGGGTCCTTGCTCACCTGCACGAGCACCTGCTGGCCGGACTTGAAGACCCGTTCGACCTTCTTCTCCTGACCGGTGACGCCGAAGCCCTCCCAGTCGACCTCACCGGCATACAGGACGGCGTTGCGGCCGCGACCGATGTCGACGAAGGCCGCTTCCATTGAGGGCAGCACGTTCTGGATCCGGCCGAGGTAGATGTTTCCGATCATCGACGTCGCCGAGGCGCGGTCGACGTAGTGCTCGACGAGGATCCCGTCCTCGAGCACGGCGATCTGCGAGTAGTCGTCAGCCTGCCGGATCAGCATCCTGCGGTCGACCGACTCACGTCGGGCCAGGAACTCGGACTCGCTCAGGATCGGGGGCCGGCGGCGCCCGGCGGCGCGGCCCTCACGGCGGCGCTGCTTCTTGGCCTCCATGCGGGTGGAACCCTCGATGCCGGTGACTTCGTCGCTGGTCGTGGCGGCGGCCCTGCGGCGGGGTTCACGAACCCGGACCACGACGTCGATGGACTCATCCTCGGTGTCACTCGCATCCTCGCCACGACGGCGACGGCGACGACGACGACGCGAAGTGCCTTCGGTGCTCGGCTCCTCGCCCTCGACAGGTTCGTTGTCCCCGGTCTCGGGCTCGCCGGGCTCGGCATCGCCGGCCTCGGCATCGTCCTCGCCCTCAGCGAGTTCGCCGGCCCCGCGACGACGGCGACGGCCGCCCCTGCGGCGGCGACGGCGGCGCGGTGTGGTCTCGTCGCCCTCGGCGGGCTCGACGCCATCGTCGACGGCGTCGTCCGCGTCGTCGGTGTCCTCGACGTAGTCGGTCTCCTCGATGTCCTCGTCGTCTTCTTCCTCGACCAGGTCCTCATCGGTCACGCCGGGCTCCAGCTTGCCGCCGATGGCTGCCGCCAGGGAGTCCAGCACTGATCCGGGGTCGACTTCTTCGCTGAGGCCGAAGGTCTCGGCCAGCAGGCGACGGCGGGAACGCGGTCGCTCCTGCTGGACGAGTGCGTCCAGGCTGGCTGCGACGTCGCCGTCCGGTGCTGCCGCGGCCGGTTCAGCGGCCTTGGCGCGACGCCGGCGCGGGGTCCGGACGGACTCGGGCTCCACTGGGACTTCCGGGCTCACGTCGGAATCTGTCAACGGCGCGGGTGCCTGCGCCTCGATCATCGGTTCCTGGTCCGGAGCGACCTTGGCGCGACTACGGCGGGGCCGCTTCGGGGCCGGCTCATCCGCCGGGGCGGCCGGCGCTGCTTCCGGCGCTGCTTCCGCGGCTGCCTCTGCGGGCGGGGTCGATTCGACGGTCGGTGTTGCCTGGGCGACCGGCGCTGCGACCTCTGCGGCCGCTACCGGGGCTGGTGGTCCGGCCGGACGGCTCGCGGCCCGGCGACGGCGCGGCGGCGGCACCTGCTCCTGGGCGGGCTGGTCGTTGTTCGGGTGTTCAGAATCGAGCACTTAGCTCTCCTTAGGCGGCGGGGGCGCCGCAAACGTGGCTGCCATGGGCAGCAAAGCCTGGTCTGTCGATTGCATCAGCAGCCTGGCCCCCGCGGTCGTCTCCGTCGCGGTGAGGTGTCGGCGCCGTGGTCGGTCTGTCACACCGGTCACAACAATCGAGGGCCGGGAGTCTGGATGACCCCAACCTGAGGCCAGTATCCCACACTCGTCCAGCGCCGGCGGGTCCGGCCACGCAGCGATTCTGGATTGCCGTCTCACCCAGCGAGGGGGTCGAGCAGGCGGCTGCCGTCCCAGGTGCCCTGCTCGATCCTGGTGATCAACGCCGACTCGGCAGCCTTCAGGCCCGGCCGCAGCTGCTGCAACGCCTGCACCACGTCATCCGGCCGGACCAGGGGCTCCCCCACCACCGAGACCAGTTCGCAGGAGCTGCCATCTGCGACGAGGGTCAGCAGCGCTGAGCGCACGTCGAACGTCCGCAGGCCGGCCTTGGTCATGCGCTGCACCTGGACCGACTCCGAAGCCAGCAGGTCGGTCACGGCTGCGGCCAGTTCAGCTGCGTCCACCCCACCGAGCTCCACCTGCCAGCGGGAGGCGGTCAACCGGTCGGCGAGCGAGCCTTGGCCGGCCTCGACCACCCTTACGATCACCAGGCCTTCCGGCATCGCGGCGTTCAGGCGATCCCGGACCACTTCAGGATCGAGCGCAGTGGTCAATCCGATCTCAAGGTATTCAGCCTCGCTCGCCGCACCGGTCGGGGAGGCATTGGCGTAGCTGATCCGGGGGTGCGGGGAGAAGCCGGACGAGAACGCCATCGGAATGCCGGCCCGGCGCAGCGCGCGTTCGAAGGCCCGGCCGAAGTCGCGATGGGACGCGAACCTGGCCCGGCCGCGTTTCGCGTACTGCACGCGCAGTTTCTGCGCGGGTGGGGCCTGCTGCACTGGTGGCTGTCGGGACACGGCCGACAGCCTAACGGCGATCTCGCCGCAGTTAGGCTTGGCAGGTGTTCGAACTCCGTCTCGCCCGCCCCGAGGAGTACGTGGCCGTCGGAGAACTGACGGCCGGCGCCTACCTTGCCGACGGTGCGATGCCGGCGACGGATCCCTACTACGACGTGTTGGCCAACGCTGCGGCCAGGGCTGCCGACGCCGACCTCTGGGTTGCCGTCGACGGGGACGGGGTCCTGCTCGGCACGGTCACCTGGTGTCCGCCCGGGTCCAGCTACCGCGAGCTGGCCGGGCCCAACGAGGCCGAGTTCCGCGCGCTGGCTGTGGCCCCGGCAGGCCGTGGCCGTGGCGTCGGCGAGGCGCTGGTGCGGCACTGCCTCGCACTGGCGGCCGACATCGGGGCTACAGCTGTCGTGATCTCAACTGCGGGGTGGATGACGTCCGCCCACCGCCTCTACCGGCGGCTCGGCTTCCTGCCTGCGCCGGACCGGGACTGGTCACCGCGGCCGGACGTGCGGCTGCTGGCGATGGTGCGGCAGTTGTCGTCCTGAGCGGACGGCCGGCTGAAGGAGGGCCCGCGCCGGCGTCCTCAGGTGATGCAGAACTCGTTCCCCTCGGGATCGGCCATCGTGTACCAGCGGTGGACCGGACCCTCGGAGGCCTCGTGCAGGAAGGTGGCCCCCCGGGCGAGGAGCGCGTCCCGCGCCGTGTCGAGGTCGGTCTCGGGGGTCACGCGGAGGTCCAGGTGCATCCGGTTCTTGGTGGTCCGCGGCTCCGGCACCGACTGGAACAGCAGCCGACGGCACGGGCTGCCCGCCGGTGCGTCCGCAGCGCTGATCGCGGCCCCGCTCGCCCACACCAGCTGGCCATCGAAGACCCTGGTGTCAGCCTCGGTGGCGTGGCCGGCTGCAATCATCTGCCTGATGAAGCCCTCGTCGGAGGGTTCGACCGGCCAGCCGATGGTCTCCGACCACCATTGCGCGAGCCGGTGCGGGTCGGCGCAGTCCAGGGTGATCTGTATCACCATGGGTTTGCTCATTTTCCCTCCTCGATCGTCGGGTTGGTCATGGCCTCAGGGATACCCGGCGGCCGAGAGCCGTACTCGGACTCGTGCCAGTCGGCGAAACCTGCCACGGCCGTTGGCAGGGTGGCGAAGATCCGGTCTTCGCCGACCGCCGTCGTGAAACCGGCAGCTGCCAGCTGCTGCCGCACCTCCATCTTGACGCGGGCCATCGCGAACACGATGCCCATCTCCGCCAAGGCCTGGCGCAGCTGCTCGAGGGTGTCCACTGCGGTCAGGTCCACCTCGACGTTGGCCTCGGCGTTCAGCACGAACCACTTCGGCTTCGGCCTGGCCCGGCGCACCGAGGCCAGCGCCCGGCTGAGGAAGTCGTCGGCGTTGGCGAAGAACAGCGGGGAGTCGTAGCGGTAGACCACGAGCCCCGGGACCTGGGTGGCGTTCGGGTAGTCGTCGACGTCGTGCATGCCGGCGAGTCCGGGGACGTAGCCGAGGATCCCGTCGTGCGGATGGGCGATCCGGCGGATCAGGTCCAGCAGGGAGAGCCCCACGGCGATCCCGATCCCGTTCAGCAGACCGGTGGCCAGCACCGCCACGAGGGTGATGACCGCGAGGACGAGTTCGCTCCGCCGGAAACCGGCGATCCGTCGGAGCTCGCCGACGTCGACGAGCCGGACGCCGGCGTACACCACCACCCCGCCGAGGGCCGCCTGCGGGAAGGCCGCCAGAACCGGCCCGAAGATGAAGATCGAGCCGACCACCATCACGGCCGCCACGAGCGAATGCAGCTGGGTGCGGCTGCCGGCAGCGTCCCCGATGACGGTCCGACTGGCGGAGGAGGACACCGGGAAGCCGGCAAGGAAACCGTTGGCCAGGTTGGCCGCACCCATGGCAAGGAGCTCCTGGTTGGCCTCAACATGCTCCTGCTTGCGGGCCGCGAAGGCGCGGCCGGTGAGGATCACGTCGCTGTAGCCGACCACTGCGATCCCGAGGGCGACCGGAAGCAACGCCAGCAGGTTGATGCCTTCGGGGTTCGGCAGCGCGGGAACCGGCACCGCGGTCGGAACAGCACCGATCACGTCAACCCCCTGCGCGGTCAGGCCGGCAGCGGCCACGACCCCGGCCGAGACGAGCATCACCAGCAATGGTCCCGGCCAACCGGGAGCCCATCGGCGCAGGGCGAACAGCGCAACGGCCACGCCAACGCCGAGGATCAGCGTTGGGACGTTCACCGCGCCGGCCTGGGCGAACAGGGACACACTCTGTTCCCAGGGGCTGGCACCCTCGATCGGCAATCCGGTCAGCTTGCCCAGCTGGCTGAACACCATCAGGATCCCGATGCCGGCGAGGTAACCCACCAGAACCGGCCGGGACAACAGGTTGGCGAGGAAGCCGAGCCGGGCCACCCGACCGACGAGGCAGACCACCCCGACCGCCACAGCGATCAGCGCTGCGAGCTCTGCCCGGCGCTGCCCTTCGACCTGGCCGGCGAGCGCAGCGATCCCGGCAGCCGTCATGAGTGCCGTTGTGGATTCCGGACCGATCGAGAGCTGCCGGGAGTCACCCAGCAGCGCGTAGAGGGCCATTGGCGCAAGCACGGCCCAAAGCCCGGCCACCGGCGGCAGCCCCACGATCTCGGCGTAGGCCATCACCTGTGGCACCAGGTAGGCGGCGACGGTCACGCCGGCGAGCAGGTCGCCGCGCAGCCAGGCCCGGTCGTAACGGAGCAGGGTGGCCAGCCCCGGAGCCCAGCTGCGCCATCCGTCGGCCCGTTCTCCCCGCTGCACGCGGCAAACGTAACCGCTGGCTCCCCCCGGCTTGCCGACGAAACGGTGAGAATTTGTGCAGGCAGGGCAATCACACCCGAGGAGAGCCTGCCGGCGAGCCCCGGGGGCATCGACGGGGACGGTTCCAATTCCGTTCAGAGCCCTCGCGGGGACGGTTCCATTTCCGTTCAAGCCGTTGCCGGGGGTGCCATCCCGCGCCGGACGGAACCGTCCCCCCACCCGCTGAACGGAAAAGGAACCGTCCCCACCACCCCTGAACGGAAAAGGAACCGTCCCCGCCACGGCTTTGAACGGAAATGGAAGCGTCCCCACAGATCGGGGGGGTCAGGCGGTGACCACGGTGAGCGGGATCAGGGAGCGGCCGGTGGGGCCGATCTGGATCTCGGTTCCGAACTGGGGGCACACGCCGCAGTCGTAGCAGCCCGACCAGCGGCAGTCCTCGACCTCTGCGCCGAGCACTGCATCCTGGTAGTCCTGCCAGAGCCAGTCGCGGTCGAGGCCGGCGTCCAGGTGGTCCCAGGGCAGCACCTCGGACTGGCCCCGCTCCCTGGTGGTGTACCAGGGCAGGTCGATGCCGTGGGGCGCCAGGGCCGTCGCAGCTGCGGCCGTCCAGCGCTCGAAGGAGAAGTGCTCGCTCCAGCCGTCCAGGATGCCGCCGTTGCGCCACGCCTCCTCGATCACGGCACCCACCCGGCGGTCGCCGCGGCTGAGCAGGCCCTCGATCTGGCCGGGCTGGCCGTCGTGGTAGCGCATCCCGATGGCGCGGCCGTACCTGCGGTCGTTGCGGATCTTGTCCTTCAGCATCCGCAGCCGCCGGTCGATCGTCTCGGCGTCGGCCTGGGCGACCCATTGGAACGGGGTGTGCGGCTTCGGCACGAAGCCGCCGATGCTGATCGTGCAGCGGATGTCGCGGGTGCCGGAGACGCGGCGTCCGGTCTCGATCACGCGGGCGGCCATGTCGGCGATGCCGAGCACGTCCTCGTCGGTCTCGGTTGGCAGGCCGCACATGAAGTAGAGCTTCACCTGCCGCCAGCCCTGCGAGAACGCTGCGGCAACCGTGTTGATCAGGTCGTCCTCTGTGACCATCTTGTTGATCACCTTGCGCAGCCGTTCCGAGCCGCCCTCCGGGGCGAAGGTGAGCCCGGAGCGGCGGCCGTTGCGGGACAACTCGTTGGCCAGGTCGATGTTGAATGCGTCCACCCGCGTGCTGGGCAGGGAGAGAGAGACGAAACTCCCCTCGTAGCGGTCGGCCAGCTGTTTGGCCACCGGCCCGATCTCGGAATGGTCTGCGCTGGAGAGGCTGAGCAGGCCCACCTCCTCGAGCCCGGTGGCGGCAAGGCCGCCGGCAACCATGGTCCCGATCGTCTCGATGTTGCGCTCCCGCACCGGTCGGGTGATCATCCCGGCCTGGCAGAACCGGCAGCCCCGGGTGCAGCCGCGGAAGATCTCGACCGAGTACCGCTCGTGCACCGTCTCGGCGAGCGGCACCACCGGACGGGCCGGGTAGGGCCACTCGTCCAGCTCCATCAGGGTGTGCTTCGCGACCCGGGCCGGAACCCCTGGAGTGTTCGGGGTGACGGCGGCGATCGCGTGGTCCGGGCCGTAGGTGACGTCGTAGAAGGCCGGGACGTAGGCGACGCCGTGGCTGGCCAGGTTGAGCAGCAACCCCCGCCGGCCGCCCGGACGCCCAGCCTGTTTCCACGAGCGCACCAGTTCGGAGACGATCAGCGCAGCCTCCTCGCCGTCGCCGATGACGGCTGCGTCGATGAAGTCCGCGATCGGTTCCGGGTTGAACGCTGCGTGCCCGCCGGCGATGACAATCGGGTCGTCCTCGCCACGGTCGACGCTGTGCAGGGCGATCCCGGCCAGGTCGAGGGCCTCGAGCAGGTTGGTGTAGCACAGCTCGGTCGAGAAGCTGACCCCGAGCAGGTCGAAGGCGCGCACGGGCAGGTGGTTCTCTAGCGTGAACTGCTGCAGGCCGTGCTGCCGCATCTTCGCCGCCAGGTCGGGCCAGATCGCGAAGGTTCGCTCGGCGAGCATCCAGTCCCGCTCGTTGAGGATCTCGTAGAGGATCGCGAGACCCTGGTTGGGCTGCCCCACCTCGTACGCGTCCGGGTACATCAGGGCCCAGCGCACCTCCGCGGCTGCGAAGTCCTTGCTGACCGAGTTCACCTCGCCGCCGGTGTACTGCACCGGCTTGTTCACCTGGGCGAGCAGTGGTTCCAGCCGCGGGTACAGCGAAGTCACGTGGTCAGTCATGGTTGGGCAAGAGTAATCAATGTGTGCGCTGTTGCGAAGCCGGGGCCGACGCCCCGACTCGGACCAGCACCGGTCCGCTGCGTAGTTCTCGCAACGCGTCCCGCGCCACCCACCTCGCAGCCGCCGAGTCCGCCTGCTCGGCGAGGATCCGCTCGGCAACGGCCACCGCTGCCGCGTGGCAGGCGCCCGAGCGCTTCCCGACCTGCCGCAGCGCCCAGTTGGTCGCCTTCTTGACGTAGTTCCGGTCGTCGGCGGCTTCGCGCTCCACCAACGGCAGGAGTTCGATGATCCGTTGGTCGTCGGCGCGCTTGTCGTGCACCGCGAGGGCGCAGATCAGCACGAACCCGGCCCGCTTGACGAAGGTCGGCTCCGCGCCGGACCACTCAACTGGCTTGGCATATGCGAACGGCGTGGGCACGAACAGGCCCTGCAGCTGGTCACAGACGTCCCAGGAGTCCAGGTCGGCCACCCAGGCGTCGGCCTGTAGGGGCGTCACCAGCGCCGGGACGTCCACCAGCGCAGCCAGGATTCGGGCCTCGTGCACCCCGGACGCCCACAGCTCAGCGGCGAGCTGGTGGGCCAGGTCGGGGACGGTGCGGCGGAGCGGACGCAACTCGCGGGCAATCCCCCGCAGCACCGGCATCGGCACGCCGAGGGTGCCCTCCGGGTTGATGCCGTAGCGTGCCATGCCCGCGACGTTGTCGGGGTTGGCCTGCGCCCGGAGGCGCGCCAACAACTCGGCTGTCAGCCCCGGCGGAGCCGGCCGCTCGCTCACCGCGACCCCTGGGTTCAGTCGACGGGGTCGTGCGGTGCGGCGTTCTCGACCACGAGGTCGGCCCGGTGCGCCGGGTCGCAGGACTGCAGGTACAGCAACTGGCCCTGGTAGTAGCGGGCGTTGCGCGGATCCTCCGGATCCGAGGTGATCTTCTGGTCACGTTCGGCCATCCGGTGGAACGACTCCTCGAACGGCACCTCGAGCCAGATCGAGATGTCCCAGATCTTCTTCTGCTTGCTGGAGCACAGCTCGTCGCGATGGATGAACATGCCGTCGATGATCACGACAGCGTGGTCGGGGGCGACGCGCCAGGGCGAGTGCACCTCCGACTCCGAGTCCAGGTCGTAGGCGGCGGTGCGGTAGCGACCGGAACCGCCGTGGCCGAGGGGTTCGAGAACCTCGTCGCTGAACCGTTCGTAGTCGTAGCTGTCCTCGAAGAAGCCCTTCGCAGATGTCCGGCCCTGGGCGTAGCGCTTGGACTGCGGATTCAGGTAGTGGTCCATCGAGATCCGGATGACTTCGAGCCCGGACTCCCGCAGCAGGCCGGCCAGCTCGTTGGCGAAGGTGGTCTTGCCTGCCCCGTCGACACCGTCGACCCCGATCAGGGTGCGGCCCACCCGGGAGCGGAGCTTGGCACGAAGCCATTTCAGGGCGCTGCCAGCGTCCAGCTTGTTCACCACGTCGTTAGTCATCTCACACCTTTGTCAGCTATCGCGCGCGTAGAATTCCAGAGTACCCCGGAGTCAGCGCCATGATTCCGGCTGGACGGCCGCCGGAGCGGAGGATCGGGGAATTCCCAGCCTCTTCGACACCCACCACATGGCTGCGGCAAGGCCGATGGTGAAGGAGATCTGGATCAGGATCTCCGGCCCGGCGACCCCAGCCTGCCGGTCGAACATCGACTCAAGGCCGCCGAACGGCAACGTGATCTCCCCGATCAGGTTGTTGACCACGTGCAGGGCGACAGCGGCTTCCAGGCCGCCGGTCCGCCACACCAGGAGCGAGCAGATCACCCCGACCCCGAAGTAGTACACATTCAGCCAGGGGTCCTGGGCGCCGTGCAAGAACATGAAAACCACCGAGGTCACAGCTCCCGCCACCACGAGGCCGACCCGGCTGGAGGAGAACCAGGAGCCGATGCTGCGGGCCAGGATGCCCCGCACCCCGTACTCCTCGCCCGCGGCCTGGAACGGGGTGGTCAGCAGGATCACGACGATCAGGAACAGCGAGTCAGGGTTCCAGACCAGCTCCGGTGGACCGCCGATCAGCACCTCCGTGCCGAAGCTGAGCAGCAGGATCGGCACAGCGACTGCCGTGAACCGCCAGAACAGCGACCAGCGGAAGCCGCCGGCGATCGAGCTGATCCACTTCGGACGCTGCCCGAAGACGGCCCAGGCACTCAGCCCGGCCAGCGGGATGGCTGCGGCAAGAGCCAGGTTGTTCGCTGTGAACAGGGCCGGGGTCAGGGTGATCTCGCCGGCCATCGTGGCCTGCGGGTCAACCCGGCCGGTGGACCAGTCGTAGATGACGGCGACCAGCCCGATCGCAAGGTTCGCAAGGAACCAGGTGGCGACGAACATGCCAAGGCTCAGCAGGGGCTTCCACCAGCGGAACCGCGGCGTGCGGAAGAACTCGTGGTACTCGCGCTGGGTCACCGGCAGGGCCGCCGGCTTCGACGGCTGCGGTGGGCCGTCCGGTGGGTACCACTGCCCGACCGGTTGGTCCCCGGCCGGGTGGGAAGGCCCGTCGGCCTGCAGCTGGCCCGCGGGCCATGCCGGCGGCGGGTACGCCGCCGTCCCTGGACCACCAGGTGCAGGCTGCTGCTGCGGGGCTCCCGGCGACTCGGCCGGGTTCAGCCCAGGTTCGGGAACCAAAGTCCGATCTCCCGGCTCGCCGACTCCGGGGAGTCGGAAGCGTGCACGAGGTTCTCCCGGTTGGACAAGGAGTAGTCGCCACGGATGGTGCCGGGTGCTGCCACCACCGAGTTGGTCGCGCCGTTCATCAGCCGGACCACGTCGATCGCTGCCGGCCCGGCCAGGACCAGTGCCACCAGTGGGCCACCGGTGATGTAGTCCCGCAGCGGCGGGTACCAGGGCTGCTCGACGTGGTCGGCGTAGTGGCGATCGGCCGTGGCGGCGTCGATGTGCCGCAGCTCGAGGGCCACTGCGGTCAGGCCCTTGGCCTCGTAGCGGGCAAGGATGGTGCCGGCCAGGCCGCGGCTCACCGCGTCCGGCTTCAGCAGCACCAGAGTCCGTTGAAGATCGGTCATGGCTGGCACCCTATCCTCCGACCGGCGGGGTGGTTTCAATCCGCCGGCCGAGCACGAAGCAGACCACCCAGAGCATGGCGAACATGCCGCCCACCCAGAACATCATCTCCGTGGCGAGTCCGAGCCCGATCCCCACCAGCTGGGTGAGCCAGCCGAGCGGGTAGCCGACCGGCCGGCGCAACAGGGCCGCAGAAGCCAGGGCGAGCACTGCCGCGCCCGAACCGATGGCGAAGGAGAACCCGACCGGGAGCGCTGAGACCTGGATCATGCCGGCGATCGCCAGCAGGAACACGATCGCCTCGAAGGCGAGGATGCTGAGCATCACCCGGCCCATCGGGTTGGTGGCGGCGAGCCTCACGACTCCTCTTCCCCCCCGGTTCGCACCAGCAGCGCGCGGGCCTCCCCGGCGGCGTAGACGGAGCCGGCGATCAGGACCCCGGCACCCGGACCGGCCTCGTCCGCCAGCCGGACGGCCTCCTCGATTGCCCCGGTCATGGTTTCGGCGACCAGCACCCGCTCCGCCCCGAACGCCTCGCCGGCCAGCTCCTGCAGGGCTGCCGCGGGCAGGGCCCGGTCGGTTGAGGCGATCGTTGTGCAGACCACAGTGGTCATGGCCTCGGCGAAGATCGTCAGCACCCCGGTGACGTCCTTGTCCGCCATCATCGCGACCACCCCGATCAGCGGGTTGAAGTCGAAGGCCTCGGTGATGCCGTCGATCGTCGCCCTGGCCCCGTGGGGGTTGTGGCAGGTGTCCAGGACAACGGTCGGCGACCGGCGGACGACCTCCAGCCGTGCCGGCGCCTTCACCTCCTCGAGCCCGTCGGTGATCACCTCAGCTGACATCGGCTTGCCACCGAGGAACGCTTCGGTCGCGGCGACGGCGAGCGCAGCATTGCGCGCCATGTGCGCGCCGAAGAGCGGCAGGACGATGTCGCCGAGTGGTCCCTGGGCCGTCTCGACCCGGATCACCTGACCACCGACGGCCGGCTGCCGGTCGATCAGGCCGAACTCGGGACCCTCGCGGAGCACCTCGGCGCCGACCTCGTTGCACCGCGCGAGCAGGACCTTCGCCGCCTCAGGATGCTGGGCGGCGAGGACGGCCTTGCTGCCGGCCTTGATGATGCCGGCCTTCTCGGCAGCGATCTCGGCGATCGTGTCCCCGAGCAGGTGGGTGTGGTCGAGGTCGATCGGGCAGATCACGGCAACCTGGGCATCGACGATGTTCGTTGCGTCCCAGCGCCCGCCGAGGCCGACCTCGACGACCGCGACGTCCACCGGGGCGTCGGCGAACGCGGCGTACCCGAGCGCTGTCATCACCTCGAAGAAGGTCATCTCGACCCCGTCGATCAGCTGGGCATCGACGAGTTCCACCAGTGGCAGGACCTGCTCGACCAGCTCGTCGAAGTCCTCGGCGCCGATCGGCTCGCCATCGATGCTGATCCGTTCCGTCACGTCGACCAGGTGTGGGCTGGAGTAGCGGCCGACGCGCAACCCGAGCGACCGTAGCAGCGAGTCGATCATCAGTGCGGTGCTGCCCTTGCCGTTGGTGCCGGCGACGAGGATCACCGGGCAGGACTTCTCCGGCGAGCCCAGGAGGTCGCAGAGGGCCTGCACCCGGGCCTGGCTCGGCGCCACCCGATGTTCTGGCCACCTGGCCTGGAGTTCGGCGACGATCTGCGAGTGGGTTCGGCTCATGGTGCCCTCAGACTACCGGGGCGCCCGGCTTGCGCGGCTGACCGCGAGCGCACAGGGCCCGCTCCTATACTGACCCGGTGTCCGACTCCGTAGCCGTCTCGCCGATCCGGCGTCCCTGGCAGGAGTGGGTGACGCTGCTCGCCCGCCTGATCCTCGGGGTGACCCTGCTGGTGGCGGGTCTGCTGAAGGTCACCAGGCTGGACGCCTCCGTCCAGTCGGTGCGGCTGTACCAGTTGCTGCCCTGGGAACTCACCAGTCTCGTCGGCTCGGCCCTCCCGATCGTTGAGATCGCCCTCGGCCTGCTGCTGATCACCGGAACCTTCACCCGGTTGACCGCTGTTCTGGGTTCGCTGCTGATGGTCGCCTTCATGCTGGGGATCGCGTCGGTGTGGGCCCGGGGCATTTCGATCGACTGCGGCTGCTTCGGCGACGGCGGCGCGGTCGAGGCCAGCCAGACCCAGTACCCGCTGGAGATCGCCAGGGACACCGGGCTCCTGCTGGCCGGCCTCTGGGCCGCCTGGCGGCCCAGGTCGCCGTTCGCCGTGGACAACTGGTTGTTCGCAGAACCGGTTGGCCTCGATGGTCCCGATCCCGATCCGCCAGCCCCAGACGAAATCGCAGTAGACGACAAGGAGTCGACCAGATGACCCAGAACAACCGCGAGCAGCTGCGCCGGAACCAGGCGGCCCAGGCCAAGCAGCAGCGGCTCACCCGGATCATCGGCGTCGGGGCGGCCGTACTGGTCGTCGTCCTGATCGGGGTGTTCATCGGGGTGCTGCTGCAGAACCAGGGGAAGGTGGCCACCGCCTCCTCGGCAACGCCGCCGAACGCCACCGAGGCTCGGGACGCCATCGTGGTGAACCAGGTCAAGGCCAAGACCGGGGCCCCGGTGGTCGAGCTCTTCTTCGACTACCAGTGCCCGGTCTGCAAGCAGTTCGAGGGCGTCTACGGCGAGGCGTTGAAGGCGCTGGCCGAGTCGGGTGACATCGACCTGCGGTACCGCAACATGACCTTCCTTGACAACAACCTGAACAATGACTCCTCGCTGCGGGCCGGCATCGGCGCAGCCTGCTCGGACTTCACCGGCAAGTACTCCAGCTACCACGAGCAGATCTACGCCAACCAGCCGGCGACCGAGGGCGACGGCTACACCGACGAGGTGCTGCGGGACGCGATCCCGGCTGCAGTCGGGATCACCGGCACCGAGCTGACCAGCTTCCAGGCCTGCTACGACCAGCAGGCCACCAAGGCCTTCGTCAACGGCACCAACGAGCTCGCCAGCAAGGACGGGGTGAACGCCACCCCGTCGTTCCACGTCAACGGCAAGGACCTGCCGCTGCAGCAGATCGGCGCGGTGCAGCCGTCCGGTCTCGGCGACCTGATCAAGCAGAACGCCTGAGTCGGCAGGGGCTGAGCAGATGCCAGGGAACAGTCAGCGCCAGCGGCTCCGGGATGCACAGCTGGCCCGTCAACGGGATGCCCGCCTGCGCCGCCTGATCATCGTCGGCGCCTCGGTGCTCGGACTGGTGCTCGTGGCGGTCATGGGAGTCGTGATCGTGCAGCAGTACCAGAAGCCGGCGGCCTCGGCACCCGCTGAACTGCCCTACCCCCCGAACGCCACGGAGGGCAAGGACGGGATCGTGGTGAACGACAACGCCGGCAAGCCGGATGTCGGGCTCTACTTCGATTACCAGTGCAGCCACTGCGTCCAGTTCGAGCAGAGTTTCGGTGCGGCGCTCAGCCTGCTCGGCCAGACCGGGGAGATCCGGCTCGTGCACCACACCCGGGTCTTCCTCGACAAGGGTGATGCCGCAGGGCTCTCGCACAAGACCGCTCTCGCCGCAGCCTGCGCCGACGTCGCCGGCGGCTACCTGCCCTACCACTCGGCGGTCTTCGAGGCCGCGCCACAGGGGCCGTACACCGAGAAGCTGCTGCTGGAGACGATCCCGGCCCAGATCGGCATGAAGGGCACCGACCTCACCGCGTTCCGGGCGTGCTTCGCCAACCAGAACCTGGCACCGTTCGTGCAGAACGTCGAGGACGCCGCCATGAAGGCCGGCCTCACCGAGACCCCGCTGCTGACGGTGAACGGCAAGCCTGTGCCGGCCACCACCTTCACCGGCAAGACCGGCGACGACCTCAAGGACATCATCGACGCCGCAGCCAAGGGCTGACCTCGCCTGCACCGACTCCGCGCCCGGCCCGGCGGTCGACCTCCGGGGACGGATTCAGAACTTCCCCGGCGCGCTCATTAGGATGCACCCCATGACCGAACTGGCCCAGACCACCACCGTGCCCGCAGCCGCCATTGCCGCGAGCGGCGTACCGGAGCGTCCGGTGCTGGAGGGTCTTGAGGCG
>JADLEH010000288.1 GCA_020846255.1 Propionibacteriaceae bacterium | reverse complement strand
GGTTTCCCGCGCGCATCCACCGCAGGCCATCCGGCGGGCGCGGACCGGCGACCTGCTCGTCTTCGCCGTGAACGGCTTCGCCTTCGCCACCTGGATGTCGCGGGTTCCGGACATGAAGGAACTCCTGCACCTCACTCCCGGACAGCTCGGACTCCTCCTGCTCGCCGTCTCCGCCGGCGCACTGTGCGGCCTGCCGCTGGCCGGCTTCTTCACCCATCGCCTCGGGGCGACCCGCGCCGTCCGGCTGGCCATGGCGCTAGCCCTGCCCGGGCTGGTGATCGCCGCAGCGTGCGTCCAGGCGCAGCTGCCGATGCTGGCCGTTGCGCCGGGACTCTTCCTGCTCGGGCTGGGTACCGGCGTCTGGGACGTTGCCCAGAACCTTGAGGGCACCATCATCGAGCAGTCGCTCGGCCGGTCGATCATGCCGTGGTTCCACGCCGGCTTCAGTGGCGGCACCGTGGTCGGAGCCCTGATCGGAGCCCTGATGGTGTGGCTCCAGGTGCCGCTGATCGGGCACATCGGCCTCGTCGCAGTGGCGTCCGCCGTCATGGTGTGGTGGGGCACAGCGCAGTTCCTGCCGGCCTTCGAGGACGCCGCGACCGAGCCGGGCGCTTCCCCGGCCACGACCAGGCCCCGTTCCGCATGGACCGAGCCGCGCACGCTGCTGATCGGGGTCATGGTGCTGGCAGCAGCGTTCACCGAGGGCACAGCCAACGACTGGCTGGCCGTGGCGTTCGTGGACGGTCACCGGATCGACAAGGCGCTCGGAGTGGTTGCCCTTGCGGTCTTCCTCGGGTTCATGACGGCCGGACGCATCCTCGGCACCGGCCTGCTCGATCGCCACGGTCGGGTGGTGGTGCTCCGCTTCCTGTTCGGCGCTGCCATCATCGGCTGCCTGCTGGTGGTCTTCGGCACGACCTGGGTGGCGTTCGCCGGCGCGGCGATCTGGGGAGTGGGGGCCAGCCTCGGCTTCCCGGTCGGGATGTCAGCAGCGGCAGACGACCCGGCGCGGGCGCACACCCGGCTCAGTGTGGTCTCCACCATCGGGTACACAGCCTTCCTCGCCGGCCCGCCCCTGCTCGGTTTCCTCGGCGACCACTTCGGCATCCTCCGAGCGCTCACCGTCGTCGGCGCCGTTTCCCTCCTCGCCCTGCTGGTCGTGCCCTCGGCCCGCCCGCTCGCCCCCACGAAGACAACCGCGGGCTGAGCCTCAGCTGCGGTACCGATGGTGCTGGCGCCAGCGCCGCTCGCCCGGCGGCGCGCCCATACCTTCGGGGGCGCCGAACTCGGCCCGTCCACTCGAGTCGAGCCGGATCAGCCACTGGCGACCCGGTGGAGCGTTCGGATCCGGCTCCACCAGGCGGTGGTGGAACTGGCACAGCAGCACTCCGTTGCGGAGTTCGGTCCGGCCGCCGGTATACCAGCTCACGATGTGGTGGCCGTCGCAGTCCTGGGGGCCGCGATCGCAGCCGGGGAAGGCGCAACCCTGGTCGCGGGCGATCAGGAGGGCGCGCAGGGGGCCGGCGAAGAGCCGCCGCCTGCGGCCGAGGTCGAGCGGCACCGACCTCCCGTCGAGGACCACCGGCAGGATGTCCGCGTCGCACGCCAGGCGCCGCGCCTCCCCCGCGGTGATCCGGTCACCGGTGTTGAGCAGGGTCGCAGCACCCAGGCGACCCCCGAGCACGTCCAGCTCCACACTCACCAGCAGTCGCGGACGGTCGCCGCCGCGGCGCGGCAGGCGCCCGCACGAGCAGAAGTGGCTGGCCAGCTCTACCAGTGCGTCCGCGTGGGCCTGCGTCCAGGCCGGCCCGGAACCGGCGGTGCGGGCAGCCTTGCGCTGCCTTGCGGCGAGGCTGCGCAGCACGCCGACGAGCTGCTGGCCGGCCACCTTGCCCAGCTTCCCGCGGAACAGGAGGGCACCGTCGGCATCCTTGCGCCAGGTCAGGTAGCGGTCGCGCTCCTGCTCGGCCTCGACCCGCTCGAGAGCTCGCCGGTCGGCTTCCTCGGCAACCTCCGGAGCGACCACCTCCACCGCGCGGTTCACCAGCCGCGAAAGCCCGTACGGCCCGAACTCGCTGCCGAACTCGACCAGCTGGGCAGCCACAGCCTCACGCTGTCGGCCGTCCAGGTCGTCCGGCAGTCGGTCGAGCCCGTGCACGATCACCCGGGCCTGCTCAAGCGACAGCGCTCCCTCGGCCACTGCCCGGGCCACCAGCGGTTGGGCATCCAGCCGGACGGCCAGGCGCACCTCTTCGCGAGCCGAGCGCGCCCAGTGGGTGTTGCGGTCGGTGAGCCAGCCGGCGGTGGGCAGGCCCAGCTGCCGCAGCGTCACCTCGCGACGCTCGGCCTCGGCAAGCAACTCCAACCACCGGGCCTGCGCCCGGGTGGCGCGGAGCTGGGCTTCCGCCAGCTCGGCGAGGAGCCGCCTGTCGGTCAGCCGCCAGGGCTCCAGCGCCGCGGGCTCTTCGCCGTGCAGCCCGACCAGCGCCTCAAGAACCAGGGCCGAGTCCTCCGGGCAGGGGTCGACCGTTGCGGCTGCACCGCCCGGGCCGGCAAGGGACTAGATCATGTGTTCGATTATAGACCAGCAAACCAGCTCCCACAAGGGTTTACAGCGGAATTGCGAGCATGGTTCTTCAGCAAGCTCAACCGCGGGAGAACGGCACAACCAGCGGGTCGCCGATCCCCAGGCGCGGCCGCGGCCCGGCTCAGAGCCGGCGGTTCGGCCAGTCGTCCGGCTCCGGCGGAGCGTCCTCGATCGGGGCCCGGCCGTGCAGGTAGGCGGCGACCCCCGTGAACACTGCCGACGGCAGGTAGACCAGCCCGACCGACAAGGCGGTGGCGATGATGAACACCAGCAGTGCGCCGGCAACGATCCAGGCCACCAGGGCCTTCTTCCACGGCAGCAGGGCCGGCAGCGCCGTCACCACCACCGGGACGGCCACCGGAACCAGCATCCCCGGACCGAGCACCTGGATCATCGGGTACTGCTCGCCCTGCACGGTCATGCTCGGGAAGTAGGCCAGGAACAGGACGGCGCAGATGCCGTAGGCCACCGCTGCCCACTGCCACAGCCGGGCCTGCCTCGCCACGGTCACGGCTTGCGCCCCTGGCCGTCGGGAGCCGGGGTCGTGGGTTCGAGCAGGCTGCGGATGTCGTCGGCACTGAGGGGTGCGGCCAGCTCGCCGCCCTCGCCGACCACCTTGGCGAACAGGTCACGCTTGCGCTCCTGCAGGGCCACCACTTTCTCCTCGATCGTGTCTTCGCTGACCAGACGGTAGACCATGACGTGCTTCTCCTGGCCGATCCGGTGGGTCCGGTCGATCGCCTGCAGCTCTGCTGCCGGGTTCCACCACGGGTCGAGGATGAAGACGTAGTCGGCCTCGGTGAGGGTCAGTCCGAACCCGCCTGCCTTCAGGCTGATCAGGAACACGGGGTCGGTACCGCTGCGGAAGCCCTCGATCTTCGCAGCCCGGTCGCGGGTGCGGCCGTCGAGGTAGCTGGCGCCGATCCCCTCCTCGCGCAGGCGTTCCCTGGCCAGGCCCAGGTAGCTGGTGAACTGGCTGAAGACCAGGGCCCGATGGCCCTCGGCCGCCAGCTCTGCCACCAGCTCCACCAGGGTGTCCAGCTTCGCCGAGACGGCCGGGTGCCCCGGCAGCACCAGGGCGGGCGAGAGGGCCAGCTGCCGCAACAGGGTGAGCGAACTCAGGATGGTGATGCGGTTGCGCCGCAGGTCGTCGACCAGGCCGAGTACCTTCTTGCGCTCGGCGGCCAACTGCTTGTCGTAGAGCCGGCGGTGGCCGGGTGACAGCGGCACCCTGAGGACCTGCTCCTGCTTCGGCGGCAGTTCGGCCGCCACCCCCTCCTTGGTCCGGCGCAGCATCAGCGGACGCACCCGCCGGTGCAGCCGGCCGAGCGCGGTCGGGTCGGTGCCCGACTCGATCGGACGCCGGTAGGTGTCGGTGAACGCTGCCGGGTCGGTGAACAGTCCGGGCGCGACGATCGAGAGCAGCGACCACAGGTCCATCAGGTTGTTCTCCAGCGGCGTTCCGGTGACGGCGAACTTCGCGGGCGCCCGCAGCCTGCGGACGGCCTGGTAGGCCCGTGACTGCCGGTTCTTCACGAACTGCGCCTCATCGAGGAACACCGCAGCCCACGGCCGCGCTGCGTACTCGTCCGCATCCAGCCGCAGCAGCGTGTAGGAGGTGACCACCACGTCCGCTCCCCCGGCCAGGTCGACCAGCTGCTGTGTCCGCTTCTTCCCGGAGGAGTCGACGACCCGCACCCGGAGCCCGGGAGCGAATCGGGCAGCTTCGGCAGCCCAGGTGCCGAGCACCGAGGTGGGCGCGACCACCAGCACCGGATCGTCGAGGCGACCCTCCTCGACGAGCGCGCAGGCGAGCGCGATCACCTGCAGCGTCTTGCCCAGACCCATGTCGTCGGCGAGGATCCCACCCAGCCGGGCGCTGTGCAGGAAGTGCAGCCAGCGGAATCCGAGCTCCTGGTAGGGCCGCAGCGTCGCGTTCAGGCCGGCCGGCAGCGGGACCTGCGGCAGCTCCTCCGCCTCCAGCAGGGCTGACACCGCCGCCACCCAGGCCGCCGACTGCTCCGCCACCACGCCGAGACTGCGCAGGTCGTCCCAGAGACCGGCGTGCACGGCCCGCAGCCGCAGCCCGCCGCCGTCGCTGTCGCTGAGCCGGCCAGCCTCCTCGATCAACGTCCGCAGCTGTTCCAGCTCGGGGCGCTCGAGGCTGAACCAGGTGCCCGACGGCAGGATCAGGTGCGTCTGGCCCGTCGCGAGGGCTGTGAACAACTCGCGGTACTCCACGGGTTCGCCCTCGATGGTGACGGTCACGGCGAGGTTGAACCAGTCGCTGCCGGGTGCGCCGTCGGTGACGGCGAGGTCGAGTTGCGGCGCCTCCAGCGCCAGCCGGTAGGCCTGCGGCTTCCCGGTCACCTCTACGATCACGCCGAGCCGGTCGAGCCGCTCGAGCCAGTGGCTGGCGAAGTCGGCCGTCGCAGCACCGGTGAGGGTCGCGACCGAGGTGGGGTGCTGGCCGGACCGGTCCCCGCGCACCGGCCACGGCCCGGCCGGCAGCGCTTCGAGCAGGGCCTGCTCGGCCGGCCGGTCGCGGTGGACGGGCTGCTGGCCGGCGCCGTAGAGCTCGACGTCCTGCGCCTGGGCCCCGATCTGGTAGCGGAACGCCCAGGCCAGGTGCGTGACGTGGTCGGGGGCGAAGGCGGCCCGCAGCAGCAGCCGGGGTGGCGCGGTCTGTGGCAGTTGGACGTCTTCGTCCGTGGCTAGGTCGACCAGGCGGCGGAGGGTCGGGTGGAATTGGGCAACGAAGGCGGCGACATCGGCTGCCGGGATCTCCAGGCGCGGGTGCTGCACCAGCAGGGCCTGCTGCCCCTGGGAGAGCGGCTCGGCGAACGGCACCAGCAGCAACTCCCCGGCCTCGATGACAGCGAACCCGTGCGCCGGGGAGCCGAGCAGGTTCGAGTAGAGCACCGGCCACTCCCGGCTGCCCGAAGTCGCCAGGGTCCGCAACAACAGGCCGTCGCCGTCCCTGCTCAGCCGCGAGGCCACCCGCGCCGGTTCCCTCACCAGCTGCACCGGGGGCGTGCCCTTGCCTGCCACGAGTTCCACCCCGGCCTCGACAGCACGGGTGAGCCACGACCAGGCGGAGGCGTCCAGCGCCCCGAGCTCGAGCACTTCGGCGCGCTGGGCGTAGAAGGAGTACCCGGTGCGCTGTTCCCGGGTGCGGGCCAGCCCGGCAAGCAACCTCCGGTGCTCCTCGAGGTGACCACCGCCCCAGGGGTGGGCGAGACTCTCCCAGGTCGTGCCGCCGCGCACCCAGCGCCCGGACCTGCCCCAGGCGAGCGGCCGGAGCTGGATGGCTCCGGAGTCGGCCTGGGTCACCTGCACGGCCAGCGGCTCGTCCCCGCTGGTCGGCACCTCGCCGGTCACCTGGGCCAGCGCCCGCTGCCAGGCCGGGGTGAGCGCGAGCAGGTTGGCCGTCCGCATGTGCCACAACAGGGCTGCGCCGTGCTTGCAGTCGTAACCGATCGGGCACGAACAGGACGTCGTGATCGCTCCGGTGGCCGCCTGGTAGCGGGCGACCGTCTGGTAGGCCCGGGTCGCGCTGCCCCGCACCTGGGCCTGGATCAGGCTGCCGCCGGTGCCGGAACCCATCGCGACCTGCCCGACGCGGCCCTGCCGGACATACTCCTGGCCGCGGGCGAGGGTGACCTCGCCGAACATCTCAACGAGCCGGCGTTCACTCAGCTGGTGCACCCAGTCGGGATACGTGGGTCCGCTCATCAAGCGCGACCGGCCCCCAGATCGGGGACAATCCGCCGGGTGAGCAGCCAGAACAGGGCTGCGACGACGGCGAACACCCCTGCCCCGATCAGGCCGACGGGCGCTGCGACCAGGGGGTTCGAATCGACGACGAGCACCAGGAAGACGCCCGCGAAGCCGTTGAAGGCGCCGTGCAGCACGGCCGGCGCAAGCAGCGAACCGGTGACCTCCCGGGCCCGCCAGAGCAGGAAGGAGAACGGGACGCACAGCGCGACCATGAAGGCCGGGCCGAGCCTGCCGTAGTCGCCGTAGTTGAAGCCGAGCAGGATCAGCGGGGTGTGCCACAGCCCCCAGAGGACACCGGTGAGCACGTTGGCCCAGAAGGCGCCAAGGGGAAGCAGTTCGTCCGCCAGCCAGCCCCGCCAGCCGTACTCCTCGCCGTAGGCGAAGACCCCGTTGATGGTGAAGCCGGCCACCAGCGCGCCGACGTAGGCCAGCCCGACCAGTCCCCAGAAGGACGGGGTGGCGGCTGCCAGCCTCGCCACCTGGTCGGCGTCCTGGGCCGGGAGCAGGGTGAGGGTGTTGGCGACCAGGTCGGCCTGGTTCACCAGCAGGGTCCCCGGCCCTGGCAGCCCGAGCAGGTTGCCGGCGACCCAGGTGAGCCCGGTCATGCCGAGCACCGTCACGGCGACCACCAGGACGGTGACCCCGACCAGTTTCGGCAACTTGCCCCAGAAACCGTCGAAGGTGCTCCGGATCAGCGCGGGCCGCTTGTCGAGGCGGCCCACGATCAGGGCTGCCACGAGGGGGGCCGGCATGTAGAGCAGCGCCAGCACCACCGTGACGACGGTCGGCCCGGCTGCGCCGGAAAGGTTGCGCTGGCCGGTGACGACAAGGCCGAGGGTGAGCAGGCAGACCCAGCCGAGAGCCAGCCCGTAGAACAGGGCCACCCGACCCCAACGGACCTTCGGTTTCGGCGGTTGCGTCTGGGTCACGCCCCCAACCGTAGTCGCCGGGCGGCCCGTCGTCGCACCGGCACCCCGCCGGTCGTGCCCGGCCGAGCCGGCCGCCGTCACTGCCAGACGCCGCGCCGCATCACCCGCGTGACCTGGAGGTCGTCGTCGAGCACGACCAGGTCGGCCCGCTTGCCCGGCGCCAGCCGGCCGACGTCGGCAAGGCCGAGGTAGTCGGCCGGCAACGCCGTGGCCGAACGGACTGCCCTGGCCAGCGGGACGCCGGCTGCCACGCAATTCCGGACGGCCCGGTCGAGGGTGAGGGTCGACCCGGCGATGGTCTCGGTACCGGCGATCCGGGCCACACCGTCGCGCACCTCGACCGGCAGCTCGCCGAGCACGTAGTCGCCGTCGGCCCCGCCGGCAGCAGCCATCGCGTCGGTGACGAGGACCACCCGATCGGGCTCGGTGGACATCACGAAGGCGACCAGTTCCGGCCGGACGTGCACCCCGTCCATGATCAGTTCGAGGTAGACGTCCGGGTTCTCCCACAGCGCCAGCACCGGCCCGGGGTCACGGTGCCGCAGCGG
>JADLEH010000287.1 GCA_020846255.1 Propionibacteriaceae bacterium | reverse complement strand
CTCGACGCAGTGGTAGCTGCCGGGATCCACGTGGCCGACCTGGCCGGGAACCTCGACTTCAGCCTGCGAACCGTGAGTGACCGGCTGGGCGTCGGCGTCATGACCCTCTACTCCTACACCGACAGCAAGGACCAGTTGCTGGAGCTGATGATCGACCAGTGCCGGGCCACGATGGCGTTCACTGCGCCCGACGGTCCCTGGCGCGCGCGGCTCACCCAGGTGGCGGCGGACAACCTCGCCCTGATGCGCGCGCACCCATGGCTGGCGCACGTCGAGTCCGAACGGGCGATCCTCGGACCGGGCACGCTGGCCAAGTACGAGCGCGAGCTGGCAGCCGTGGAACCCCTCGGGCTGGACGACGCAGCCAAGGACGCCGCCCTGACCCTGGTGCTGGACTTCGTGCGCGCCAGCGCCCGCGCCAAGGCAGCAGCCATCGCCGAACGGTCGCTGGAGACTCCCGAGGAGTGGTGGCAGCGCGAGGGGGCCCAGTTGGCCGCGCTCGGGATCGAGGACCGCTTCCCGCTCGCCCAGCGCATCGGCAGTGCCGCCGGCGCCGCCACCAACGCCGCGCACGACGCCGACAACTCCTACCGGTTCGGGCTGAAGGTCATCCTGGACGGGATCGGGAACCAGTAGCCGGCCAGGCGTCGGCGGCCCCCGGCTCCGGGAGTCACGGCTTCCGCCGGTGCCATTCCTCGGCGAGCAGGGCGTAGCTCATCCCGTCCAGCCAGCGTCCGCTGCGGTGCAGTGAGTCCCGGACGTAGGTTCCTTCGCGACGCATCCCGATCCGCTCCATGATCCGCCGGCTGGCGGTGTTGTCTGCGAAGCACAGGGCGATCACCCGGCGAACGCCGAGCCCGTCGAAAGCGATCGCCAACAGCGCCTCGGCCACTTCGGTGCCGATCCCGCGGCCCTGGAACCCTGGGGCCACCACCCAGCCGAGCTCGGCCTCCTGGTCGCGGGCACGGTCCACGGCCTCCTTCTGGGCCCAGGCGTCCTGAACTGCTACCCGGGCTGTGGCCACGGGCCGCCCGTCCAGCAGGGCCACCAGGGAGTGCGGGAGCCGCTCGGCATAGTCGGCAACGAACTGGTCGGCGTCCCCTGCCGCGGACACCAGCCACTCGCTCACCGATGGATCCCGGTACCAGGGCCAGACGGCGGCGCCGTCCTCTGCGACGGCGGGGCGGAGGCTCAGCCTTGCCGTCCGATGCGGCCAGTCGAGTTCGGCGAGCTTCCGGGTCACGCCTGGATTGTCCCAGCCGGGAAGGCCGGCTGCCGGCCGGTCCGGAGCGTGACAGCCCCGGACCGGCCGGCAGTTCAGGCGGGAGCGGCTACAGCGCCTGGCCGATCCGCTCGGAGAACTCCACGAGGCGGTTGGAGAAGCCCCACTCGTTGTCGTACCAGCCGAGCACCTTGACCTGGTTCCCGACGACCTGGGTGAGCGGGGCGTCGAAGATGGTCGAGTGCGGGTTGCCGACGATGTCCACCGAGACCAGGGGCGCCTCGGAGTACTGCAGGTAAGGCGCCAGAGGGCCGGACGCTGCCGCCTCGCGGAAGGCTGCGTTGACCTCTTCGGCGGTGGCCGTCCTGGTCAGGGCGACGGTCAGGTCGGTGATCGAGCCGACCGGCACCGGCACGCGCAGGGCGAAGCCGGTCAACCGGCCGTCCAGCTCGGGGATGACCTTGCCGATCGCCTTGGCCGCGCCGGAGGAGGTCGGGATGGTAGACATGGCCGCAGCCCGCGCCCGGCGCAGGTCGTCGTGCGGGGCGTCGTGGAGCCGCTGGTCGCCGGTGTAGGCGTGGACGGTCGTCATCAGCCCGCTCTCGATGCCGAAGGAGTCGTGCAGCACCTTCGCCAACGGGGCAACCGAGTTCGTGGTGCAGGAACCGTTGGAGAACACGTCCGATGCGGACACGTCCAGCGTCGAGTCGTTGACGCCGAGCACGAAGGTCGGCACGTCCCCCTTGGCCGGCGCCGAGACGATCACCTTGCGGGCGCCGCCCTTGAGGTGGGCCAGCGCCTTGGCGCCATCGGTGAAGAAGCCGGTGGACTCGATCACCACGTCTGCCCCGACGTCACCCCACGCGATGGCTGCGGGGTCCTTCTGGGAGAACACCCGGAAGGACTTCTCGCCCACGGAGATGGTGTCGCCGTCGACCCTGACCCCGTCGAGGTGGCCAGAGATCGAGTCCCATTCCAGCAGTGCCGCCAGGGTGGCTGCGTCGGTGAGGTCGTTGACCGCGACGACCTCGATGTCCGCGGCATTGGCGAGCGCCGCCCGCAGGTAGCTGCGACCGATCCGGCCGAAGCCGTTGATCCCGATCCGCACTGTCATTTCCTTCATTCCTCCTTGTTGGCGGGCACGGACTGTTCCGCTGCCCCTGAACCTGTGGTGGCTGCTCGCAGCAGGTCGAGCGCTCCCGCCCGGGCCTGGTCGAACGGCCGGCGGTCCTGGTGGGCGATGGCCAGGACGTAGCCGCCCTGAATGGTGGCGGTGAGCAGGTACGCGAGCCGCTCCGGGTCGAGTCCGGCGTTGAGGGCCCCGGTGTCGATGGCTTCGCGAACCACACGTGCCAGCGCCTGGTGAACCCGCTCAAAGGCATTGGCCACCGGGGCCAGCAGCACCGGGTCGGCTGCCACCAGCGGGTCCTGGGTCATCCGGCCAACCTTGCACCCCTTGAGGGCGTCCTTTGGCTGGCTCAGGTAGCGGGTCAGCTTGTCCAGTGGCTCTCCGTCGGCCGTGAGCAGCTCCTCCGAGGCGGGCAGCAGGTCGTCACAGTTGCGTTGGAGCGCAGCCAGTGCGAGGTCGCGCTTGCTGGGGAAGTGGTGGTACATGCTGCCCTGCCCGATTCCGGAGCGTTCCCGCACCTCCCGCGGGCTGGTGGCGGCATAGCCCCGCTCCCACATCAGTTCGCTCATCGTCTCGATCAGGCGCTCACGGGAGTCCATGACGGCCACTGTACATACCTCTAGGTACAGACGCCAATCGATGGCGGCTAAGCCGACAGCGGATCTGCCCACAGCAGGAGGGCGTACCGCCCGGCCACGGTCGCAGGAACGCTGGGGGACATGAGTGAAACGACCAGCTCCCTGCTCCATCTCGACCACGAGCTCTACGACCGGCTGTTCGAGCAGCGCACGATCCTGCTCGGCGAGCCACTGGAGGACCTGAACACCAATCGGTTGTGCAACGCGCTGCTGGTGCTCTCGGCCGCCGACGCGAAGGCCGACATCCGCTTCCTGATCAACTCCCCTGGGGGATCAGTGCCCGGCATGCTGGCGATCCGCGACTGCATGCGGGCCATCCCCAACGACGTGGTGACGATCAACCTCGGCATGGCTTACAGCGCCGGGCAGTTCCTGCTCTCCTCGGGCACCCGGGGGCGGCGCTTCACCATGCCGCATGCCCGGGTGCTGCTCCACCAGGGCTCGGCCGGAATCGGTGGCACCGCGATGGACATCGCGATCCAGGCCGACGACCTGCGACGCACGCGCGACACCGTCCTCGGCTGCATCGCCGAGGACACCGGCCAGCCGCTGGCGAGGATCGAGGCGGACTCCCGCAGGGACCGGTGGTTCAGCTCGGCCGAGGCCGTCGATTACGGCTTCGTCGACTCGGTGATCACCGACCTGGCCGACGTCCTGCCCGGGCGCACCCGCACCATCGGACTTGGACGGACGGCATGAGCAGCTACACCATCCCCTACGTGACCACGCGCACGAACACCGGCGAACGCACGGTCGACATCTACAGCCGGTTGCTCGCCGACCGGATCATCTACCTCGGCACCGGCATCGACGACGGGGTGGCCAACGCTGTGATAGCGCAACTGCTGCACCTGGCGAACGAGAACCCCGAGACGCCGATCTCGCTGTACCTGAACAGCGTCGGCGGTTCGATCCCGGCGACCCTGGCCATCTACGACGCCATGCAGTTCGTCCGGCCGTCGGTGGAGACGACGTGCGTCGGTCAGGTGGTGGCCAGCGCGGCCGTGCTGCTGGCCGGCGGAGCGCCCGGGCATCGGCAGATCCTGCCGCACGGCCGGGTGGTGATCCACGCGCCGGCGGCAGAGGGCCGGGGTGCGATTCCGGACCTGATCATCGAGGCCGACGAGATCGCCCGCGTCCGGGCGCTGCAGGAGGAGTTGCTGAGCAGGCACACCGGGCACACTCCCGAGCAGTTGCGCGCGGACACCGAGCGGGACCTGATCCTCACCCCGGAACAGGCGGTGGCCTATGGCGTGGTGGACCGGGTGCTGTCAGCGATGCCGGCCGGGTAGCTGCATCAGGCGGCCAGGCAGACCGGGCCGCGGAAGCTGCGCGTTGCCGTCAGCCGCGAAGCTGCCCGCGAGGTCAGGTCGGCGACGCTGAGCCGCAGCGCGCCGGCGAGGGCTGCGAGTACCTCGGAGGAGGGCTCCTTGAGGCCACGCTCCAGCTCGGAGAGGTACTGGGTGGACACGCTGGCACGTCCGGCCACGTCGGCCAGCCGCTCGCTCCGCGACGTCCGCTCCGCGCGGAGCTGCTCACCGACGGCCTCGCGCCACAGCGGCTGCGCGGGCTGTTCGGCCTCGCGACGGAACGGCAGCACCTTTCCCATGCCGAAACTGTAGTCGCGCCGTCGTCGGCGGCCCTCGTCCGGACGGCCGTCGCCGGACAGCAGAAGTGCTCCCGGCCCGGCGTTGTCGGACACGGCTCGCTACGAGCAAGCTGGCCGGGGAGTCGAGCTGTGAGGAGGAGAAGGTGGAAGCGACCCACAACCTTGAGGTGCCTGGCGGAACGCTCGCCTATGACGTGCGCGGCCCCCTGCCGCCGGCGGACGGGCTGCGGCCGTTGCTGCTGATCGGTCACCCGATGGGGGCGAGCGGCTTCACGGAGCTGGCTGCCCACTTTCCCGACCGGACGGTGGTGACGTACGACCCGCGCGGCATCGAGCGCAGTGAAGTGCCGGATGCAGAGCACAGCCCGAAGGTGAACGCGGAGGACGTGCACCGGGTGATCGAGGCGATCGGTGGAGGCCCGGTGGACCTCTTCGGCAGCAGCGGTGGGGCGGTGACCGGGCTGGCCCTGGTGTCGCTGCACCCTGACGACGTGGCGGTGCTGGTGGCACACGAACCGCCGCTGCTCGAGGTGCTGCCGGACGCCGACAAGGTGCAGGCGGCTTTCCGCCAGGTCTCGGAGGCCTACCACAGCGGTGGTTTCGGTGCCGGGATGGCCCGCTTCATCGCCCTGACCTCGGTGGAGGGTGAGTTCACCGACGAGCTGCTGGCCCGGCCGGCCCCCGACCCGGCGGCTTTCGG
>JADLEH010000286.1 GCA_020846255.1 Propionibacteriaceae bacterium | reverse complement strand
GCCTCGCGATCCTGGACGCCCCGGACGTCGACTCGGTGGTGGCGGAGAACCGGGCGCTGGCGGCGCAACTCCTCGCAGCCGCCGACCTGTGGCTGTTCGTCACCTCGGCCGCCCGGTACGCCGACGCGGTGCCGTGGGACTACCTGCGTTCGGCAGCCGAGCGGCACGCGGTGGTGGCGGTGGTGCTCGACCGGGTACCGCCGGCGGCGATGGACGAGGTGCCGGCCCACCTCGGCCAGATGATGAGCCAGCGCGGACTCGGCAGCTCGCCGCTGTTCGCGGTCCCCGAGACCACGGTGGACGAGGACGGGCTGCTGCCGGACTCCGCCGTCGCACCCATCCGGGACTGGCTGGGAGAGCTCGCTGCGAACGTGCTGAGCCGCAACCAGGTGGTGCTGCAGACCCTCGACGGGGCGATCGGTGCGCTCGCCGGCGGGGCGCCACTGGTGGTGCGGGCCGTCGAGGAGCAGGTGATCAGCCTCGAGACCCTGCGGGCCGATGCCGAGAAGACCTATGCCGAGGCCGTCCGGACGATCGGGGTGCAGACCGCGGACGGCACCCTGCTGCGCGGCGAGGTGCTGTCGCGCTGGCACGATTTCGTCGGCACTGGGGAGTTCTTCCGGGCCGTGGAGCAGAAGATCGGCTGGCTGCGCGACCGCCTGGTGGCAGCGGTCAAGGGCGAGCCGAAGCAGGCCATCGACGTGAAGGTGGCCGTCGAGTCCGGCATGGAGGTGCTGATCCGCGAGGAGGGCGAGGCCGCGGCCAGGCGGGTCGAATCGGCCTGGCTGGCACACCCGGCCGGCCGGCAGGTGCTCAGCGGGACCGGCGACGACCTCGGTCGGGCCTCCCGGGACTACCCGGTGCTGGCCGCCCGGGCGATCCGCGACTGGCAGGGCGACGTGCTCGACCTGGTGGCGAGGGAGGGTGGCGCGAAGAAGTCGGCAGCCCGGTTCTGGGCGCTCGGCGTGAACGGTGTCGGGGTCGCCCTGATGGTGCTGGTGTTCTCCCAGACCGGCGGCCTCGTCGGGGCCGAGATCGGGGTGGCCGGGGGAACCGCCGTCCTTGCCCAGCGGGTCCTCGAGGCGATCTTCGGCGAGGATGCGGTCCGGCGCCTCGCGAAGCAGGCGAAACAGGACCTCGACGCCAGGGTGCAGGCCCTGATGGCTGCGGAGCTGGGCCGCTACCTGGCCGTGCTGGACGCCGTCGACGTCCGGCCGGAACAGGCCGGCGAGATCGTCGGTGCGCTTGCCGAACTCGCCACCGTCCGGGCGTCCGACGGCCGGTTGCGGTTCCCCGAGCGCCCGGCCGAGCTGTCGGCCAGGACCGAGCAGGCAGCACTGCCGGCCGGCCCGGGGACGGCGCAGCCGGTCGAGGGCGAGATCCTGCAAGCCGGGCAGGAGCAGAAGTGAGCGCGTCCGACGACCAGCTCGCGGCTCGCGTCCGCGCCCTCGCCGACGCGGTCGAAGCCAGCGCTGGCCGGGGTTCGGCGGAGGCCGTGGACAAGGCAAGGGCAGTCGTCGGGCGGGCCGGGGAGCGGGTGGCGTTCAGCGGCAGCTACACGGTGATCGCCTTCGCCGGCGCGACCGGTTCGGGCAAGTCGAGCCTGTTCAACGCCGTCACCGGAAGCGAGCTGGCAGCTGTCGCGGTGCGGCGGCCGACCACATCGAAGGCGATGGGGGTCAGCTGGGGGACGGAGTTGCCCCATCAGCTGCTGGACTGGCTCGACATCACCAGGCGGCACCTGCTGCCGTCCGGCCCGAACGAGTTCTCCGACCTGGTGCTGCTCGACCTGCCCGACCACGACTCCACCGAGGTCGGCCACCGGCTGACCGTCGACCGGCTCGTCGAGCTGGTGGACGCGCTGATCTGGGTGGTGGATCCCCAGAAGTACGCCGACGCCGCCCTCCACGACGGCTACCTCAAACCGCTTGCGCCCTATGCCGAGGTGATGCTTGTCGTCCTCAACCAGGCCGACCGGTTGCCGCCGGCCGAGCTGGACAACTGTCTCACCGACCTCCGCCGCCTGTTGGACGCGGAAGGCCTGCGGGCCACCCCGATCATGGCCACCTCGGCGCTGCGCGGCACCGGCGTCGTCGAGCTCCGCGAGGCGCTCGCCCGGACGGTCGCCAACAAGCAGGCGATGGCGCGCCGGCTCGCAGCCGACGTCGGCGTCGCGGCAGCAGCGCTTGCCGAGGACCTCGGCAGCCAGCCGGTGCCTGCCGTCAGCCGGCTCGCGCAACAGCAGGTGATCCGCGTGCTGGGGGAGGCCGCAGCGGTGCCGGTCGTGGTGCAGGGGGTCCGCCAGGCCTGGCGCCGCCGCGGCTCGGTGGCCACCGGCTGGCCCTTCGTCACCTGGGTGGCCCGGCTGCGGCCCGACCCGCTGCGGCGGCTGCGACTGGACCTGGGGCCAGGCGACCACAGCCCAACCGAGGTGAACCGGACGTCGCTGCCGAAGGCGACAGCCGTGCAGCGCGCCCGCGTGGACCAGGGCCTGCGGGAACTCACCGACGAGGCTGCCGGCGGGCTGCCGCGGGGTTGGGCCGAGCGGGTGCGGGACGCCTCCCGGAACAACGAGCTCCTGCTGCTGGATCGGCTCGACGCTGCGATCGCCGGCGCCGACCTCACCGTCCGCAGGGGAACCTGGTGGTGGGCGCTGTTCGGAGTGCTGCAGTGGCTGCTGATGGCCGCGGTTGTGGCGGGTGCCGGCTGGCTGCTGGCCAACCCGGTGCTGGCGGCGACGGGGTTGCCGCAGCTGCCGGAGGTGCTCTGGTACGGGATCCCGGCCGGAACCCTGCTGCTGGTCGGCGGCGTCCTCGGCGGCGTGCTGCTGGCCGTCCTCGGTCGGGCGCTGGTGGAGATCGGTGCGAACGCCCACGCCCGGGCCGCCCGGCGGAGCCTGGAAGCCGCTGTGGCCGAGGTGGTGGCCGAGGAGGTCATCGAACCGGTGCAGGCCGAGCTGGATCGCTACCGGCGGGCAAGGGAGGCCGTGCGGGTCGCGCTCGGTTGAGGCCGGTTCGGAGCTGCACCAGTTGTCCACAGCCGCTCGCTTGTCCACAGCTGGACGGGGCCGCTGACGCTGCGCGCTCCGGCTTGCCGAAGATCCCTTCAAGGAGCGAAGCGAAGGGAGCGCCAGAATGGACGCGCTGATCTGGATGACGGGAAATGTCGGTGGCGAGGTGGAGTACCGACACGTGCGGGACGACCTGGGGTTCGCCAGTTTCCGGCTGGCGTGCACGCCGAGGATGCGGAAGGCCGGCGACTGGGTGGATGCCGAGACCACCTGGATCGGGGTCACGTGCAGCCGGTCGCTCGCCGAGCATGTGAAGTCCAGCCTCGGCAAGGGCGACCCGGTCGTCGTGGTTGGCCGGTTGCGCACCACCCGCTGGACCGACCAGCAGGGCATCACCCAGGAACGGATGATCATCGAGGCCTCGGCCGTCGGCCATGACCTGTCCAGGGGCACCTCGGTGTTCCGCAAGGCGATCCGCCCGGTCGTTGAGGAGGTCAGCGTCAGCGACCTGGTGGCGGCCACCGAGGCCCAGGCCGACGAGGAGGAGGCGGCAGCGGAGGGGAGCGCTGCCTGATCGCGACCTGCAACGCGGACGGCTCGGGCGGCGTGTTTGGAGAACGGGAGTGTACGGACCGGCGGGTCGGCATTGAATCCTGGGCGGATCGTTGCTTCCATCGAAGGACGCCGAGTGCTCCCACCCCAAGGAGTCGTAGTGACCCCAAGCCGTCTGCCGGCAACCGTCGGGAGCTGGGTCGTGCCGACGCTCCTGATCGGGCTCTATGCGCTCGCCGGGGCGATCAACGGCCGGGAGTTGCTGGCCGGGGTGAGGCCTTCGATGGTCGGAGTCGTCGGGTCGGCGCTCTACCTCGCCGTCTGGCTGGTGCACGCGGTCCGGGCCGGGCTGCGGTCTGGTGGTGGCGACCTGCGCCGGATGGCGATGGTCTGGGCCGTCGTGGTCGCCGGCACCTGGCTGTGCAGCACCTTCGTCCGGCTCGACCTCGGGCCGGGAGCTGCCATCCCCGGTGGCCTGGTGGTGCCCGTGCTGCTGTTGGTGCTGGCCGCCCCGGCCTACGGTCTGGTGGTGCTGCTCCCGGGAGCTCCGTTGAGCGCCCTGATCCCCGTCGTCGTCGGAGCTGCCCTACTCACCATGGCGTCGGCCATCGCGGCGAGGAGGCTGGCCGGGCCGGTCGCCTCGCCGCGCGCAGGGCTCAGCCGCGGGTGAGCTTGCGGTGGGCGGTGCGGTGCGGTCGGGCCGCCTCGACCCCCAGCCGGGCGACCTTGTTCTCCTCGTAGTCGGCGAAGTTGCCCTCGTACCAGAACCAGACCGCGTCGTCCTCGTCGGTGCCCTCCCAGGCGAGGATGTGCGTGGCCACCCGGTCGAGGAACCAGCGATCGTGGGAGATCACCACGGCACAGCCGGGGAACTCCAGCAGCGCGTCCTCGAGTGACTGCAGGGTTTCGACGTCCAGGTCGTTGGTCGGTTCGTCGAGCAGCAGCACGTTGCCGCCCATCTTCAGGGTGAGCGCAAGGTTCAGCCGGTTCCGCTCACCACCGGAGAGCACGCCGGCGAGCTTCTGCTGGTCGGGGCCCTTGAAGCCGAACGAGGCGACGTAGGCGCGCGACGGCATCTCGAAGCTGGCCACCTTGATGTGGTCGAGGCCGTCGGAGACCACCTCCCAGACGTTCTTGGCCGGGTCGATCCCGGAGCGGCCCTGGTCGACGTAGGAGAACTTGACGGTCTCGCCGATCCGCATCTCGCCACTGTCGGGCTGCTCCTCGCCGATGACCATCTTGAACAGGGTGGTCTTGCCGACGCCGTTTGGGCCGATGATGCCGACGATGCCGGCCCTCGGCAGGGTGAAGCTCAGGTTCTCGATCAGCACCCGGTCGCCGAAGCCCTTGGTCAGCTTCCTGGCTTCGAGCACGTTGGAGCCGAGGCGGGGGCCCGGCGGGATGTTGATCTCGGCGAGGTCGACCACGCGGTTGCGTTCGGCCTCGGCAGCGAGCTCCTCGTAGCGCGAGAGGCGGGCGCGGCTCTTGGCCTGGCGAGCCTTCGGGTTCGAGCGCACCCACTCGAGTTCGCGCTCAAGGATCTTGGCCCGCTTGGCGTCCTTCTTGCCCTCGATCTGCAGCCGGC
>JADLEH010000285.1 GCA_020846255.1 Propionibacteriaceae bacterium | reverse complement strand
GCCCTCGCGATCGGGCCGGGCGAGCCGCGTCCGGACCTTCGGGTGGTGGTCGCCGACGACGGCGGGGGCAGCATCTTCGCCACCCTCGAGTACGGCCAGCCGCGCTTCGCTGCTGACTTCGAGCGGGTCTTCGCCACCCCCACCGGCCTCGACCCGGCGGCCGTCGCCGCCGGCTACGGCATCCCGTCGCGTCGGGTGACCACGCGTGAAGAAGTCGGTGCTGCGCTCGCCGAGCCGGTGACCGGCCTCGAGGTGCTGGTTGTCGGGATCGACCGGGCCGGGCGGGCGGAGCAGGCCAGGCGGATCGCCACGGGTCGGGGTTGACCGGGGTCACCGCCGCAGGTCAGGAGCCCTTGGCCGGGCCTCCCGGCAGCGCCCTCAGTTGGCGTAGACCGTGATGTCGAATGCGTACCGGTCGCACCGGTAGCTGTGTTCCCCGAGCTCGAGCGGGTTGCCGGCGGAGTCGTAGGCGCGGCGGCTCATGGTGAGCACCGGGTCGGTCCGGTCCAGCTGCAGCAGCTTGCGCTCGCCGGGAACCGCCGGTCGCGCCCCGATCGTCTGGTGGGCCACTGCCGGGATCAGGCCGCGTCGGCGGAGCAGGCTGTAGAGACCCTGGGTGGCCAGGTCTTCGCGGTCGAGATCGGCGAGGTTGGGCGCCAGCCAGTTGCGCAGGATCGCCACCGGCCCCTCCCGAACCGAGCGCAACCGCTCGAGGTAGACCAGCCTGGCCTCCGGGTCGAGGCCGAGGACCTCTGCTGCCCGGGCGTCGACCAGGTCGCTGCGGAACTCGAGCACTTCCGTGACCGGGTCGCGCCCGCTGTTGCGCAGGTCGTCGTAGAGGCTGGTCAGCTCGTTGTGGCGATGGATCACCTCGTTGGCCACCGTGGTTCCGATCCCGCGGCGGCGGACCAGCAGTCCACGGGCCACCAGCTCCACGATCGCGCGGCGGACGGTCGGGCGGGACAGCTCGAGCCGATCCGCGAGCGACAGCTCGTTCTCGAAGGCGTCCCCCGGCTTCAGCACTCCGGTGTCGATGGAGGCGGCCAGTTGCTCGGCAAGCTGGTGGTACAGCGGCACCGGGCTGTTGCGGTCGATGCTCACCTGGATCTGCTTGGCCATGCGCGCACATTAGCCCAAGGCAGGTTGCCGGGACAGGGTAAACGCCGATTGCCTGAATCAGCTGATGTCCTTACAAATTCGGGGTGTGTCCCGGTGGGTCAGGACTCGCCCAGCACCTGCTTCACCTCGTCGCTGTCGATGTTCTCGGCCGTGACCCAGACCGACTCGGAGACAACGTCCTTGGCTGCTGGCAGGGTGCCCTTCGCTGCCTCCACCAGGAGTTTGACGGTCTGGTAGCCGATGCCGAAGGGGTTCTGCGTCACGATGCCGGCGATCTGGCCGCCCCGCACCAGGGTGAGCACGTCGGGCGAGGCGTCGACCCCGACGACCCGGGTGGCCAGGCCCTTGGCCTTGACTTCGTCTGCGATCGCGATGGTGGAGTCGTCGTCGGTGCCGAAGAAGCCGGCCAGGTCGGGATGCGCCTGCAGGATCCCCTGGGCCTTGTCGCGCGACTTGGCGGGGTCCGACTCGCCGTTCTGGATGTCGACGATCCTGAGCCCCGGGGCATTCGTCGCCAACCAGTCCTTGAAGCCGTCCCGGCGCGCTGCGGCCGTGCCGACCTCGCCGTTGGTGATGATGGCGATGTCGCCGCTGGCCCCGATCAGCTTCGAGAGCTGCTCAGCAGCCTGGGCCCCGATTCCGGAGTTGTCGGAGGCCACTGTGGCGATCGGGACGTCGGAGTCGTTGACCGGGGTGTCGAACGCGACCACCGGGATGCCGGCGGTCCGCGCCGCCTCCAGGATGGCCGGAGCGCCGTCCTGGGCGCCGTCCTGTGGTGCGAACCCGATGCCGGCCGGCTTGTCGTTGACGGCCGACTGCAGCTGGTTGAGCTGCTTGTCACCCTCGCTCTCGGTGTCGGGACCGTTGAACGTCACCTCGACGCCGAGGTCGCGGCCGGCCGCCAGCGCGCCGTCCTTGACCATCGTCCAGTAGTCCGAGGCATTCGCCTTGGCGATCAGCGAGACCCTCGGCGAGCCGCTGCCGGAGCCGGGAGCCCCGCTGGTGCCGGGGCCACCGGAGCCACAGGCCGACAGGGTGGCGACGAGGGTTGCTGCTGCCAGGCCGAAGAGGAGGGACTTTGCGGACATGCGTTCTCGATTCTTTCTGAGCTGCTTGCTGGAAGCCGGAAGGGATGGACCCGGACGGCAGGCTGTCGGGGTCACTCCTCCTTGCCACCGCGCCTGAGGATGTCGACGAAGACCGCCACGAGGACGACGACGCCGAGGACCACCTTCTGCCACTGGTCCTGGACGCCCATCACGGTCAGGCCGTTGAAGATCGTCTGGATGGTGACCGCGCCGATCACCGCCCCGAAGATCGAGGCCCGGCCGCCCCGCAGCGATGTGCCCCCGATCACCGCTGCCGCGATCGCGTACATCTCATACCCCTGGCCAAGGGTGGGCTGGGCCGCCGAGAGCCTGGAGGACATGAGGATGCCGGAGATGCCGGTGAAGATCCCGCAGATGATGTAGGCGAGGACTTCCCAGCGGGGGGTGTTGACACCCGAGATCCGGGTGGCCTCCTTGTTGGAGCCGATCGCGAGGGCGTAGCGGCCGACAGCTGTCTTGTTCATCGCCACGCCGGCGACGATCGCGAGGAGCACCAGGATGATCACGCCATTGGGCACTCCCGGCACGACCTGGCCGATGGCGATGCTGTCGTAGCCGTCCACGCTCCGCAGCGAGACCGTCCTCCCGCCGGCCATCACCAGCGCCGCTCCCCAGCAGACCATCATCATCGCCAGCGTTGCGATCATCGGCTGCATCTTCACCCGGGCGACCAGGGTTCCGTTGATCAGGCCGAGCAGGGCGCCGGCAGCGATCCCGCCGATCACCCCGACCCAGATCGGCAGGGCGAGCCCATCCCTGGAGATCAGCACTGCGGCGAACACCGAGGTGGCAGCCATGCCGAGGCCGGGGGTCAGGTCGATACCCCCGGTGGCGATGACGAACGACAGCCCGAGCGCCTGGACCCCTGTGACCACGGAGGCCAGCAGGAGTGAGGAGATGTTCGACCAGGTGGCGAAGCTCGGTCGCATGAGCGTGAAGAAGCCGAAGAGGATGACGACGACCAGCAGCACCATGCCCTGCTGGAGGAAGACTTTGTACCGGTCCGGGATCCGCCAGCGGGCAGGCGTGGTCGGGTCGTTGGTGGTGACGCGCATCCCGCTCACGCCTCCACGCCGGTGGTGACCGGGTCGAATCGGGTGGCCAGTTCGAGGATCTTCGCCGGCGAGGCCGCGGCGTTGTCGAGGGTGCCGGTGACGCGGCCGGCGCACATGACGACGATCCGGTCGGACATCCGCAGGATCTCCTCCTGCTCGGAGGAGATCATGATGATGGACTTGCCGGCCCTGGTCAGGCGCCTGAACAGGTCATAGATCTCCTGCTTGGCCCCGACGTCGATTCCCCGGGTGGGTTCGTCGAAGATCAGGATGTCGCAGTCGCGTTGCAGCCACTTCGCCAGGACCACCTTCTGCTGGTTCCCGCCGGAGAGGTTGCGCACCAGTTCGCCGACCGAGGGCGCCTTCGTCCGGAGCTCCCGCACCCAGCGCTCGGCCGCCGTTCGCATGGCCCCGTCCCGGAGCAGGCCGTACCTGCTGAACTCCGGGATGGACGCCAGCACAGTGTTGGCCGCGACGTCCTGGCCGAGGATCAGCCCGTAGCGCTTGCGATCCTCGGAGAGGTAGCCGATGCCCTTTCGAACCGCATCGCCGGGGTGCGCGATATGCACCTGCCTGCCATCGATCCTCACGGTGCCGGCGGTCTTCGGGTCGGCACCGATGAGGGCCCTGGCAGTCTCGGTGCGTCCGGCGCCGAGCAGGCCGGCGAAGCCGAGGATCTCGCCCTTCCGCAGGGTGAAGCTGACGTCCCTGAGCAGGCCGGCGGTGCACAGTCCGGTCACTTCCAGTACCGGCGCCGAGGGTGCCCTCGGGCCGGGGCGGAGATCGGTGGCGATCTCGCGGCCGACCATCTGCTGGATGATCTCGTGGATGGTTACGGCTGCCGTCGGCGTGGTGCCGACGACCTCGCCGTCCCTGAGCACGGTGACGATGGTTGCGATCCGCTTGATCTCCTCCATCCGGTGGGAGATGTAGACGACTGCGGTCTCGGGGGTGACGAAGTTGTCGATGATGCGGAAGAGGGTGCTCACCTCGGCGTCGGTCAGCGCAGCGGTCGGTTCGTCCATGATCAGCACCGCCGAGTTGAACGAAAGGGCCTTGGCGATCTCGACCATCTGCTGCTGGGCCACGGTGAGCTGGCCGACCGGCGCCTTCGGGTCGATGGCCACCCCGAGGCGGTCGAGCAGCCGGGCCGCCTGCCGGTTCAGTGCGCGGTCGTCGTGGAGGACGCCACCTGGCAGCTTCGGCTCGCGTCCGAGGAAGATGTTCTGGGCCACCGTGAGGTGGTTCATCAGGTGGAACTCCTGATGGATGACGCTGATGCCGGCCTGGCTGGCTGCCAGCGGGTTGGGCAGGGTGATCGGCTTCCCGCGCAGCAGTACCTCGCCACCGTCCGGCTGGTTCAGGCCGGCGAAGACCTTCATCAACGTGGACTTCCCGGCGCCGTTCTCCCCGACCAGGGCGTGCACCTCCCCGCCTCGAAGCGTGAAGTCGACCCGGTTCAGGGCCCGGACCCCCGGGAAGACCTTGCTGATGCCCCTGGCCTCCAGCAGCGCGGCGCCGGGAGTCGGAGAAGGTCGACCAGAAGCCGGCGCTCCGGTGGTCGTCATCCCAGCCTCCTCGGTCGTCTGGTTGCCCGGCCGGGATGCGGCCGGGCCGGTCGAACGGGTGCCCTGCCGGTGTCCTGCCTGGCGGGCCCCAGACCGGTCCAGCCTACGGAAGCCCGGACGGCTGCAACCGAGCCTGGATTTGTCAAGACAATGCAACTGGTCGGGAGTGCTGGATATTCCGCTGGATCTCAGGTCTGCTCGCGCAGCCAGCGCCGCAACCGCCAGGTGGCGCGGACGTCGTCCTCGTTGTACTCCAGCACCCGCACGCGGGCCTGCTCGCGCGCCTCCGGGGACGGGCCGCGCACGGCCTCCTCGAACCAGCGCATGCTGTTCAGGCCACCGGGATCATCGTCGCGCCAGTGGAAGCCGGCGCCGCTCGAGGCGACCACCTTCAGGCCGAGGCCGTTGGTGCCGAAGAAGTGCTGGCGGACGGTGGGGAAGAGGTCGACGAAGTGCTGCCTGGCGAAGCCCATCGCCCAGGCCAGGGTCGGCTCACCCCTGGCCGCCAGCCGGCCGAGCCGGACCATCTCGTAGTCGGAGTAGTGGTAGACGAGGGCGTCGGTGCCGGCCACCGTCTCGCGCAGCCACGTCATCGCGGCCACGGCCAGTTCGCGTTCCCCGTCCTCGTCGAGTTCGCTGAAGCTGCTGAACTCGTGGTAGGTGCCGCCGCCGGAGGCGTCGGCGACCCAGAAGCCCCAGAGGTAGACGCGGTCCTCCCTCGAGGTCTCCACGTCGATGTCGATCTCGAGGGCTGCTCCCGGCAACTCGATCGGCCCGGTGCTGGTGCGCTCCAGCTCGACCCCGTCCAGCAGCAGCTGCGAGCGGCGCTGGGCGAGCCGGAGCCGTTCCTCCGCGCCGGACCGGTGCGTGACCCGCGGCAGGTAGGCCGGCAGGAGCAGGTCGAGCTCAGCCCTGGCAAGTTCGCTGACCGTCGCCACCCCGGCCTCGCGGAGCACGGCGATCTCGTGCCCGTCCAGCGGTGACTTGTTGATCCGCAGGCTGAGGTCGTCGTCGTCGAGCTGCGCCCGGCAGGTGGCCCACCAGTGGCAGTAGCCGCACTCGTAGCTGACGATCGGGCGCAGCAGCGGGGGATCGTCGGGGTGGGCGGCGCCGGCGCGTTCGGCCAGCAGCACCCGGGTGGCGAAGTCGTGGTCGTAACGGTCGAGGGCGCTCACCTGTTGCTGGTCACCGGTCTGTTCCGGAGCCGGCGGGACGGCCGGCTGGGTGAGGTCGAGCCAGGTGGCCACGAGGCCGCGCTCGCCGACCTCGTCGTTGCCGATCACCAGGGCCTGCGGGCCGGAAGCCGCCTGCTGGCCGACGGCGCCCAACAGCCGCCAGAGGTGGGCGAGCTGGAGCGAGTTGGCCCAGCGCCAGTGCCAGCGGTAGCGCCACCCTGAGGCTGAACGCCGGGTGGGCAGGTCGACCAGCTCGGAGTAGGTAACCGGCTGGTCGTCCTTGCGGACCTCGACCAGCCGCTGGTACTTGACCAGGCCGGGGAAGTAGCCGCCGGCCGGGTCCCGGACCAGCAGGTCGGCCCGGCCGGCGCGGTGCTGCGCCCAGTCCCGGGGAAGCAGCGCGCCGAGGATCACGCCGGTGCCGGCAGCCATGGCGGCGAGGCACGCGGCCTCCTGCTCCTCGCTCGGCTGGCCGGCCAGCCCCCGGAGGTCGGCAACGGTCGCCGAACCGGCGAGGACGCTTTCGAAGGCTGCCGCGACAAACTCGGCGCTGCCCGGCAGCCGCCCGGCGCCGTTGGCCACCTCCGGACGTTCCATGCCCGGGTGGAAGGCGTTGTGGGTCTTCAGCGCGCAACTGCGCGCGGCGTAGGCGTCAAGGGTGAACATCAGGCGTGGGCTCGGTGCAGCGCCACCACACCACCGGAGAGGTTCTTCCAGCCGACGCCGCGCCAGCCGGCTGCGCACATGAGGTCGGCAAGCGCGCGCTGGTCGGGCCAGGCGAGGATCGACTCGGCCAGGTACTCGTAGGCCACCGGGTTGGACGCCGTCGCGCCGGCGATCCTGGGCAGCGCCCCGAGCAGGTAGTTGCGGTAGGTGTCGCGGAACGGCTTCCAGGTCGGTGTGGAGAACTCGCAGATCACGATCCGCCCACCCGGACGCGTGACCCGGCGCAACTCGGAAAGGGCGGTCGGCACGTCCTCGACGTTGCGCAGCCCGAAACTGATGGTCACGGCATCGAAGGCCCCGTCGGCGAACGGCAGGGCCAAGGCGTCGGCGTTGACGAAGGCCAGGTCGGGCTGACGTTCCTTGCCGACGGTCAGCATGCCGGCGGAGAGGTCGGCCGGGACGACCAGGGCTCCGGCGTCGGCGAACGGCCGACTCGAGGTGCCGGTGCCGGCCGCCAGGTCGAGGATCCGCTGACCCGGCCGTGGGGCGACGGCTGCCACCGTCTCGGAACGCCACCGGCGGTCCTGGCCGAGGGAGAGGATGTCGTTCACCAGGTCGTACCGGGGCGCAACCCGGTCGAACATGGCGGCCACCTCGGCCCGTCTCCGCGCCAGGGTCGCCCGGGCTTCGCTAGCTGCTCGCACGGCACTAGCCTGCCACGAAGCTCCGACACCACCCGCCATCCCCGCGCCCCGGAGACGCCCGGGCCCCGTCCCGCTACCCTTCGGCTGCGCCTCGCTACCCGTCGGTGCGCCTCGCTACCGGCGCACCGGTAGCGTCCCGGCGGAACGGTAGCGACGCGGAAAGGGTCGGACGGGGGCGCGTGGCGCGCGGAGCTTTTCGGATGGGGGAGAATCGAGCCCATGGCGCGAAAGACCCCGGTACTCAAGGTCACCAATCTTCGGAAGGCCTTCGGGCCGGTGGTGATCGTCGAAGGCTTCAACCTGGAGGTGGCTGCCGGTGAGGCGGTGGCCCTCACCGGAAGGAACGGTGCGGGCAAGTCCACGGTGCTGCGCTGCCTGATCGGTGCCGAGCGCCCCGATGACGGCACCGTCGAGGTCAACGGCACGCCGGTCAGCGAGACCAACCCGCAGATCCGCCGCGACGTGGCGACCGTGATCGACGACCTGGACTTCTTCCCCGACCTCAGCGTCGTCGAGCACCTTGACCTGCTGGCCCGCGCCCACGGCATCGTGGACGCGGACGAGGCGGTCGACGAGGTGCTGCACGAGGTGCAACTGGTGCCCCAGTCCGGGCAGCTGCCCGGCACCCTCTCCTCCGGCCAGCGTCGCCGGCTGGCCCTGGCCACTGCCTTCGTCCGGCCGCGGAAGCTGCTGATCCTCGACGAGCCGGAGCAGCGCCTCGACACCGAGGGCGTGGAATGGCTCGCCGCCCGGCTGGTCGCCGAGCGCCAACGCGGCCTCGCGATCGTGATGGCCAGCCATGAGCCGGCGCTGGTCCAGAAGGTGGCCACCCGCGTGGTCCGGCTGGGTGAGCGCGCCGAGGTCCTCGCCGATGAGTAAGAAGTCCCGCAAGCTGATCAGGTCGGCACCGTCGGTCGACGAGTCGGCACCCAAGGCTGCGCCACCGCCAGTGGAGCCGGCCACGGAACCCGAGCACACCTTCTTCTTCCTCTCCGACGCCGAAACACTGCCGGTCGACGAGCGCGAACTCCATGCGGAGATGAAGCTGTGGCGCCACGGCCGCGCCACCCGCAGCCTCGGCCAGGTCCTCCAGGACTCCTACGTGATGCTGTTCAGCGTCGTGATGATCGGGGCGATGCTCGTCTCGGTGGTGCTGCGGGCGCAGGCGGGGATGGCCGGCTGCAACACCGAGGCCTGCGCATCCGGGCGGCTGCTGCTGCCCTCGGCGATGGTGCTGGCCTGCTACTCCCTTGCCCTCG
>JADLEH010000284.1 GCA_020846255.1 Propionibacteriaceae bacterium | reverse complement strand
GTGCAGCCATGGCTGCCGCTCAGCCGAGTTGCTGACGCCAGCCGGGGAACAGGCTGTCGGCGTCGCCAGGGAAGGACTCGAAGGCGCGGGCGAACTCGCGGTGCTCCTTGGCCCATTCGATCGGGTCCGCTCCAGCGGCCCAGCACTGGTGCGCCTGCCGCAGGGAACGGCCACCGGCGGCCGGCCCGTCGATGTGGCCGTAGGCGCCACCGCCGGCGGTGTTGATCACGTTGGCGTGGCCGAGGTTTCCGAAGAAGCCCGGCAGCCGCAGCGCGTTCATGCCGCCGGAGACGATCGGGGCCGTCGGACGCATCCCGTACCAGTCCTGGAGGTACGCCGGACCCTGGTACTGCTCACGCTCACAGATGTAGGCGATCGCCCGATCATCGGCCGCGCCCTCCATCTTCCCGTAGCCCATCGTGCCCACATGGATCCCGGAAGCACCCTGCAACCGCGACATCTTCGCCAACACGTAAGCGGTGTAACCACGCCTGGAACTCGGCGAGGTGACCATCCCGTGCCCCGCCCGGTGATAGTGCAGGAACTGGCGGGGGAAGTAGCGCCGGGCCGTCGTGACCATGCCCGGACCGCCGACGAATCCGTCCACGAGGAACGCGACCTTGTCAGCATCGGGACCGAACTCAGACAAGATGAACTCACCCCGGGCGATCATCTCAGCGTGATCGTCGGCGGTGATGTTGGCGCTGAACAGCTTCGCCTCACCCGTCTCGTCCATGGCGCGCTTCATCGCGTCGTAGACCAGCGGGATCGTCTTCCGCAACGGCGCGAACACCTGGTTGCCCTGCGGCTCGTCGTTCTTGATGAAGTCCCCACCCAGCCAGAACTCATAGGCCGCCCGGGCGAACGGCTCGGGGCGCAACCCCAGCTTCGGCTTGATGATCGTGCCCGCGATGTAGCCGCCGTCGACCACCGGCCGGCCGAGGATGCGCCACAACTCCGCAATCCCCACCGACGGACCGTCGAACAGCTCGATCGCCCGGCGCGGCAGGAAGAAGTCGTACATCTTGGCGTACTCGATGTCGCCCATGCCCTGGTTGTTCCCGATCGTCAGGGTCAGGAACGACACCAGCATCATCCGGCCATCGATGAGATTGCGATCGAACAGCTCCAGCGGGTAGGCGATCCGCACCTCCTCGCTCGCCTCGTCCGCGACGTAGACCAGCGCGTCCAGGCCCTTGGTGAAGTCGTCGGTGGTGGACACCTCCACGTTGGTGCCGGTGGACGACTCGGCAGCGAAATGAGCCGCAGCCTCAAGGAACGAGCCCGACTTCTGCTTCAGCTTGTAGGCACACAGGATGTGCCTTCCCTCTGCGATCAGGTCACCCTCGTTGAGGCTGAGGTCCGCGTAGCGGGTGGACTGGTCCACGGTGGCTCTCCTTCCAGCTGGACGACGTCCGCGGGCGGGAGCGAGCTCGGATCCGGGACGTAGTACGGCCACCGAGGCCCCTCGCCCCGGGGTGAGTGGCGCAGTTGTCGCCGCCCCGTGGACTCGTGCTTGTGGCAGCAACGCTAGACAGCTCCTGGACCCGGCGGGTGGGCTTTGCCGAGGACGCACGTCTGTCTTCGGATCGGCTGGGTGCCACCGCGAACGTGCAGACCGGGCGCGGCTACTTCCGCACCTTGACGGTGAGCTCCTGCCGTGCGGCCTCGAGCTTCGAGCTGCCCGAGTACTTCAGGACGATCCGGTGCTTGCCGGTCCTGCTGATCGTCGGCAGCGTGTACTTCACCAGGCCGGCCTGGCTGGCCTTCAGCGTGATGACCTTCAACAGCTTTCCGTCCAGGTAGAACCGCACCTTGCCGTAGGGCGTGACCTTGCTCCCGGTTGCGGCTACGGTCGCCTTGAGGACGACCCGGGTGCTGGACCTCTTCGGCCTCGTGGTGGAAGCCTTCACGCTCACCCCGCTGGTGGCCTTCACGATCTCGTAGGTGAAGGCGGCGCTCTTGGAGACCGTCCCCGACCGGTAGGTGACCTTCGCCTTCGCCTTGCCCACCCGGCTGGAATCGAAGCCGGCGATGGCGGCGCTGCCGGTGACCGGCTTGGAGTAGTAGCCCTTGTTGAACAGGGCCGTAACCACCATGCCCTTGGGGTCCAGCTTCTGGCCGACCTGGTAGGTGAGGGTCTTCGGAGCTGTCACCTCGATCGAGGTCAGTTTCGCCGAGGCCGGCGGCGAGGCCAGCAGCGCCGCGTACCTGGAGTACAACCCGAAGACGCTGGCCACATTGCTGACGATGATCTTGTGGGTGGCCACCGGTACCGGCCCGCGGCTGGCGGTCGAGCTGTCGGAGTAGGCGACGTTCGCGACCGGGGTGATCGCCCAGGGCTTGCCGGTCTGCTCCTGGATCCTGACCCTGGCAGCGTTGAACAAGATGGTCGCCCGCCGGATGTGCGAGGCGTCGGAGATGATCGTGTAGCTGGTGTGCTTCGCGTCCTTGCTGAGGAGCGTCATCGAGTTGATCGCGTTGCCCACCGTGCTGGACGAGCCGGCCTCGACCAGGATCCGCGCCCGGGCGATCCCCTTGGCCACCAGCCAGTCGCGCATCACCTGGGCCTCGGTGTGGCCGTTCCTCGCCCCACCACCGGAGACGAGCACCTTCGAGTTCGGGTACTTCGCCAGCGCTGCCAGCGCGACCTTCAGCCGACGCACCACCTTGGTGGTGGCTCCGCCGGTCCTGGTCAGCGCCGAACCGAGCACAACGAACACATGGCCCTGGTCCGGCAGGCCCTTCGGGGTGGTGGTGTAGACCTTCAAGCCCTTGTTGGCCGTGTCCCAGGAGGCCAGGAACTCGGTCCACAGGCCGGCCTGCCAGGTCGACATCGAACTCAGCACCAGCTCCCGCCGCGACGTGCTGCCGGTCTTCTGGAAGTAGATCGCCTGCACCCTGAGGTCGGCTGCCGGAGCCGTGGCCGCACGGGCGGCCGGCGGCGCGACGAGGGCGCCACAAACCGAGAGCAGCACCACCAGAAGTCCGGTAACCGCCGAACTGGCTCTGCTGATTGGCTTCATCTGAACAACCCTCCGGAACCTGCGATTGCTGATTTAGGGCACGCCAATTACCGGTGATTGCAGGATCAGCTGATCTGGGGGCTGACTAGGTCACCTTGAGCACCAGCGTGCCAATGTCGGTTTCCCGCAGTCTGGCACCGGTTGGCCCGGCACCGCCCATTTACTTGAGGGTTTGGTGGGCTGAGGTTGAGTGTTTGCCCTTGCCGGATCACTCCCGGACGGCAACGCCTTTGGCCATTTCCGCCGTCGGGCATGATTGCCGAATGCGCATCATCGTGATCGGGGCAGCAGCGGGAACGGGCCTTCACCTTGTGGAACAGGGGCTGGCCCGCGGTCACGAACTGGTGGCCGTCTCCCGGCGGGGCACCAGCTTCGGGAACGCCCGCAACGTCCGGGGCGACGCCGGCCGGCCGGAGACCGTGGCCGAGGCCCTCGGATCGGGCTCCGACGCCCTGGTGCTGGCCGTCGGCGGGGCCAGGGGCACCGACCGCAACCGCAGCGACGTCACCCGGGCGGTGCTGGCGGCACTGCCTTCGGGCGCGGTCGGACGCATCGTCGTCCACTCCTCGCTAGGGGTCGGGGACTCGATGCGCTTCCTGCCCGGACCGGTGCGGGTGTTCACCTCGGTACTGCTGCGGAAGGCGCTCGCCGATCACGAGGAGCAGGAAGCGCTGGTGCTGGCCTCCGGGTTGCCGTGGACGATCGTGCGACCCGGCGGGCTGACCGACAAGCCGGCCACCGGGAACATCGCCGCCCTCGAGCAGCCCGGGCCCTTCAACGCCGTCATCGCCCGTGCCGACGTGGCGGCGTTCATCCTGGACTGCCTCGAGGATCCAGGGACCGTCGGCAGGACCTATGCCCTTGGCACGCCGGCCTGAGCCCGATCAGCCGAAGCGGACCGGGCTCGCCGGCCCTTCGGGATCAGGAAGCCAGCGCGCTGAGCACCCCGACGCGGTCGAAGGCGCGACGGCCAGTGAACCAGCGATCCAGTTCCTGGGCCGTGCCGGCATCGGCGAACGTACCGGTGACATGGTCGGCCGCGGCCTGCGCCTCGACGCAGGCATCGCCGAGGGCGACGCCGCGTCCGGCCCAGGTGAGCATCTCGATGTCGTTGCGACCGTCACCGATCGCCAGCACGTCGCCGGCCCGGTAGCCGAGCCCTTCGACCACTTCGGCAAGTGCGCTGGCCTTGTTGACGCCCTCTGGCGCGATGTCGAGCCAGGCGCTCCAGCCGACTGAGTAGCTCACCCCGTGCAGGCCGATCCGCTCGGCCAGCTGGATGAACTCGGTGTCGGAGGAGTTGGGATCACGGACGACGAGCCGGGTGACGTCGCTCCCGGCCAGGTCGTCGACACTCACCTGTTCGATCTCGCCGGTCAGGTCGCCGTCGGGGAACTGTCTGGTCACCCGGTAGCCCTGCCCGATCACCTCAGCTGCGATGGCTGCGGTCGGGTGCTCGCGAAGTACCTTCTCGATCACGTCTGCCGGATCGAAGGTGAGGACCCGTTCGAGTTGGAAGGGCGGGAACGTGACCGTCACCGCTCCGTTTGATGTGACAGCCGGCCCCGTGGGGAGCCCGAGCTGTTCGAAGACGGGACGCGTCGAATGCCAACTGCGTCCTGTCGTGAGGACGACCGGAACCCCGGCCGCCACTACTCGCCGGACTGACCGGCGTACCTTTTCGGGTAGCACTCCCTCGTGGTCGACGAGCGTCCCGTCGATATCGAGTGCTACGACCTGCGGCCTCCATACCGCCATGTTTTGTGTATTCATCTGCTACCGAGGGTAGCTCGCCCCGGTGACGACTCAACAAACGCAGGCCGTCCGGCGTCCGAACTCTGCGCCGGCTCAGTACCCGTCAAGGTCGCCACGATCAGGCGGATGCGGGTTCGGCATCCGCGCCGGGGCCGGCCGCGAGGGCTGCTGCCAGCGCGGCCCAGCCGGACCGATGGTCCTTCGGTTGGCCTGCTCCGGGTGCAGCGGCCCGGCCATCGTCGCGCTCCAGGCCAGGCTCAACAGGTAGCCCTCCGGACCGGGCACCTCGGCGACCACATAGCTCGCCCGCTGACCGGCGATGTAGGCACCACCCTGCCGGAGCCGGACCGCGCCAGGATCGATGAGCAGCCCCCGCCCATCGGCCTTGAGCACAGCCTGCACCCTCGTCCAGCGCTTGAGGACCCGCTCGGTCGAGGCTCCGAGCCGGCGCCGGAGCTCCTCGCAGCGGCTCGGGTCCGCGGCGTCCAGTTCGAGGTCGATCCCAAGCCCCTGCACCCGGGCGTCGGGAGCCACCGCTGCCGCAACCAGGCCGGCAGCGTAGGCGACGCTTGCCCGGGCCGGAACCCCTTCGAGCTGCACGCCGGCGTGCCGGTTCCCGCAGCGTTGGCACGGAGCAGAAGCCATCGACCACTCCGTCACCTCCGGGAACAGGTCTGCCACAAGCGCGTGGATCAGGTGGCGGCCCAGCAGGAAGTGGTTCAGGTGTTCGGGGGTGAACCCCGCAGAGCGCTCGAGGTCCGACTCGCTGAGCAGGTCGAACGTGCTCGTCAGCGCTTCTCCCCGAGCCGCCGGAATCCACGCCACCAGGGCCGGCCCAACGCGCACGACTGCCACCACGATCCCAGCGAACCTAGAGCGAACGCTGATGTCTGTGGCTGCCTGCGGGTGATCCCATCGCGCTCCGCGCCCTCACCGGTTGCCCTTGGGCCGAAGGCTCCCGCAGGCCGCGCGGCCGGTTCCGGCGCGGCGTTGGGCGGCCATGGCTCTCCTTGTGGACTCAGGACCAGACGATGCCGGGTCAAGGCCAACCCACACCAACCACCGCGTGAACGCACAGGTGCGGGGGTGCGAACAACTGGCTGGGGACGCTGACGGTTTCGGCGGGGCCGCCCCGGGCTCGGCTGCGGAGCAGCTCCCGCATCGGGAACCAGTCGGTGCAAGGGTTGGGCTGCCGTTTGCCTGGCTGTCATCCGGCTGTCGCCCCGGCCCGGACGGCATGTGGGACGAACTACCGTGAGGCGACCTGTCGGCCGCCTGCCGCCCGGCGAGGAGACCTGTCGATCCGATGTGCACCATGCCTGTGCTGAACCCCGAATACCCTTGTAAGACCGCCGTTGGTGGCGGCGAGGGTGCTCTAGCGTCGAACCGTGAGCGGTGCTGAAGGCGTGAGCGGCCCGGACGGGGCCGAACCGGCCGTTCCGGACCGGTCGATCATCGATCGCCGCGGCGAGCAGGCAGCCCCGCGCACGCTGCTGGACATCTTCCGGGCAACCGCCACCCGGC
>JADLEH010000283.1 GCA_020846255.1 Propionibacteriaceae bacterium | reverse complement strand
TGTGTCCGAGAGAGGACTTGAACCTCCACGCCCGATAAAGGGCACTAGCACCTCAAGCTAGCGCGTCTACCTATTCCGCCACCCGGACCCACTGCTCCGTCCGGTTCCCCGGACAGCCAGAGCACTATACCCAATCGGCCAGCCGCTTGGCGAAATGAAGCGCTGACCGGCGCGCGCGATGCGGTGGGAGGATGTCGGGATGGAGTCCCCCCTCACCGCCGCAGACGAAGTGGCCGGCCTTTGCAGTGACCTGATCCGCTTCGACACCTCCAACTTCGGGCCGTCCGGGGCGAAGGGTGAACGGGAGGCGGCCGAGTTCGTCGCGGGGCGGCTGGACGAGGTCGGCATCCCCAGTGAGCTGTTGGAGTCAGCGCCGCGCCGCACCACGCTTGTCGCCGACTGGGCGCCGGAGGGGTGCGACCGCTCCCTGCCACCGCTGCTGATCCACGGCCACACGGACGTGGTCCCGGCGATCGCATCCGACTGGCAGGTGGACCCGTTCGCCGGCGAGATCATCGACGGCTATGTGTGGGGCCGGGGCGCTGTGGACATGAAGGACTTCGACGCCATCGTGCTCGCCGTGGTCCGGGAGCGGATGCGCACCGGCCGGGCGCCGCGACGACCGATCCGGCTGGTGTTCACTGCTGACGAGGAAGCCGGCGGCCCGCTGGGCGCCACCTGGCTCGCCGACAACCACCCTGAGCTGGTCGCCGACTGCAGCGAGGCCATCGGAGAGGTCGGCGGCTTCTCCCTCAGTGTCAACGACAAGCGGCTGTACCTGATCCAGACCGCGGAGAAGGGCCTGGCCTGGCTCAACCTGATCGCCGAGGGCAACGCCGGCCACGGCTCGATGCGGAATGACCAGAACGCCGTCACCCGCCTCGCCGAAGCGGTCACCAGGATCGGCAACCACAGCTGGCCGCAGCGGATCCACCCAGCGCAACGGCAGTTCCTGGACGCGGTCGAGGACGCCCTCGGGGTCGAGATCAGCACCGGGGACGCCGAGGTCACCTTGGCCCGGCTCGGTTCGATCGCGCGGATGGTCGGGGCCACCATGTCGAACACTGCCAACCCCACCATGCTGAACGCCGGCTACAAGCTGAACGTCATCCCCGGCCAGGCCACGGCCGGCGTCGACGGCCGGTTCCTGCCCGGCTATGAGGCCGAGTTCTACGACACCATCACGGAACTGGTCGGTGAACACGTCCGCTACGAGCCGGCCATCTCGGCCATCGCTGTGGAGACCACCTTCGACGGTGACCTCGTCGACGCCATGACCGCGAGCCTTCAGGCCGAGGATCCCGGCGCGGCCGTGGTGCCCTTCCTGATCAGCGTCGGCACCGACGCGAAGGCCTGGGCACCTCTGGGCGTTCGGTGTTTCGGCTTCGCACCCCTGCAACTGCCACCCGAACTGGACTTCGTGGCGCTGTTCCACGGGGTCGACGAGCGGGTCCCGGTCGAGTCGCTCCAGTTCGGTTGCCGGGTGCTTGACCGCTTCCTGGACCAGGCGTGATGTCCGGCAAGGAGCAGGCCACCTCTTTCGGCAACGCCGTCGGTGCCTACGAACTCGGCCGCCCGGGCTACGCGCGGGAGCACGTCGCCTGGCTGCTCGAAGGGGTGCAGGGGACGGTCCTCGACCTCGCCGCCGGTTCCGGGAAGCTGACCAGGTCCGTGCAGGACCTCGGGTACGAGGTGGTGGCTGTCGACCCGGACGAGAAGATGCTGAGTCGGGTCGGCAGTGCGAAGACCCTGGTCGGCACGGCCGAGGCGATCCCGCTGCCGGACGCCAGCGTGGCCGCCGTCACCGTCGGGCAGGCCTGGCACTGGTTCGACCCGGTCGCAGCCGCGGCCGAGATCGACCGCGTCCTCGTCCCCGGCGGCCGGCTGGGACTGATCTGGAACATCCGCGACGCCAGGCATCCCTTCGTCGCAGCCCTCGCCGAGGCGATGGGCCCCTCGCCGGCCGAGACGATGATCGACGGCGATGCCGTGCGGGACGCTCCCGGCTTCAGCGCCTTCGAGCGCCGCCGGTTCGACTCCGTCCGGATGATCACCCCGGAGGCCCTCGAAGCCCTGGTGACCTCGAGGAGCCACTGGCTGATCGCCCCGCCGGCGACCCAGGCCGCGGTGCTTGCCGCCGTGCGAGAACTGGTGGCGACGCACCCGCACAGCGCCGGCCGCCGACTGTTCGAGTTCCAGATGTACACCGCCTGCTACCGGGCAGAGGCAACCTGATCGTCAGACCGGACGCAATCCGTTGCCGCACTTCTCGACGATCGCCGCTATGCGCCTGGACCTGGTCTCCTCCCGCTTGGCGAGGACGATGGAGGTGAGGGCCTGCTTGCGGACGCTGGGTGGGAACCCGTCCCAAGCTCGCCGTGCTGCCGGAACCCCATCAAGGGCAGCGGCCAGCTCCGCCGGCTCCTCCAGCGCCTCCACCGAGTCGTAGATGGTCCACATGCCGTTCGCCTTGGCTCGCTCGATCTCGGCGATTCCCGGCGGCTGGAGCCGACCCTCCCGCTCCAGGTCCGCAACCCGGGCCTTGTTGGACGCGGCCCACCCGCTGTTCGGTCGGCGGGGCGCCATCCACTGCATCGCCCGCTCGTCGTCGAGCAGCTTCACCTGGCCATCGATCCAGCCCCAACACAGCGCTTCCCTGACCAGCTCCTCGTAGGGCACCGCCGGGTGGCCGGAGGAGGACCGCCAGCCGACCACCCAGACGCCCTCGTGCCGTCGATGGTTGGCGGCGAGCCACTCGCGCCAATCGTCGATGGTGAGCGGCTGGAAGCGCTCTGCGTCCGCCATGGCCATGACGCGTCCTCCCTGGCTGGATCGTCGGCTCGGTCCCGAAAGGCTCGACCAGCTGGACGGCCGGTGTCAACCGATCGAGGTGGTCTCGTAATTCTCCCGGCCGGCGTTGGGACCTCCGGAGATGTCGTCGAGGGCTGCGATGATCTCGGCCGGCAGTTCGGTCTCCTCCGTCGCGAGGTAGGGCTCCAGCTGGGCGACGGTGCGGGCACCCAGCAGGGGAGCCGTCACTCCGGGGGCGTCCCGCACCCAGAGCAGCGCCACCTGTCCAGGGGTCAGGTCGAGGCCGTCGGCTGCGGTTGCGACAGCGTCCACAACGGCCCTGGAGCGCGGTTCCAGGTACGGCTCGACGAACCAGGCGAAGTGCTCCGAAGCGCCCCGGGAGCCGCGTGGACGCCCGTTGCGGTACTTGCCGGTGAGGACCCCGCGCCCGATCGGCGACCAGGGCAGCAGTCCCATCCCGAAGGCGCGCAGGGCGGGGATCACCTCAACCTCTGCCCGCCTCGCCAGCAGGGAGTACTCCACCTGGGCGCAGGTGATCGGGGTCCGTCCCGGGAACGCCGACTGCCAGGTGGCGGCCTGCGCGGTCTGCCAGCCGACGAAGTTCGAGATGCCGGCGTAGCGGGCCTGCCCACTGCCGACGGCCGTGTCGATGGCGGCGAGGGATTCCTCGAGCGGAGCCTGCCCCCACGCGTGCAGCTGCCAGATGTCGACGTGATCGGTGCCCAGCCGGCGCAGGGACGACTGCAGGTCGGCCAGCAACGCGCCGCGGGACGTGTCCACGACTCGCTGGCCGTCCCGGATCCCGAAACCGGCCTTGGTGGCGATCACCAGGTCGTCCCGGGCGATGCCGCCGGCCCGCAGCAGCCGGCCGATCATCCGCTCGGCGTCCCCGGCGGCATAGGCGGCAGCGGTGTCGACCAGGCTGCCCCCGGCCTCCACGAAGCAGCGCAACAGGCTGGTGGCGTCCTCGAGCCGGGTCTCCCTGCCCCAGGTGAGCGTGCCGAGGCCGAGCCGCGAGACCTGAAGCCCGCTGTGACCGACCGCCCTGCGTTGCATCGTCGCCGGCCCTACGGCACCAGGACGTTGGTCAGCAGCAGGACGGCGACGACGGCGGCCAACGCGAGCCGGTACCAGACGAAGATCGAGAAGTTGTGCTTGCTGACGTACTTGAGCAGCCAGTGGATGACGGCGAGGCCCACCCCGAAGGCGATCACGGTGGCCACGATCGTCGGTCCCCAGGCCAGGTTCGGGTCACCGGGGATGTCCTTGAGCTTGAAGAGCCCGGAGATGAACACGGCCGGGATCGCCAGCAGGAAGGCGTACCTGGTGGCGGCCTCCCGCTTGTAGCCGAGGAAGAGGCCGGCCGCGATCGTCGCTCCGGAGCGGGAGACGCCGGGGATGAGCGCGAGCGCCTGGGCGAAGCCGAGCGCGATGCCGTCGACCCAGGTGAGCTGGTTGAGCTCGAAGGAGTTCCGGGCCACCCGGTCCGCGATCCAGAGCACGACGGCGAAGCCGGCGAGCATCGCCACGGTGATCCAGAGGTTGCGCAGGTTGGTGCCGATGGCCTCCTCGAACAGGACGCCGAGGATGCCGATCGGAACTGATCCGATGATCACCAGCCAGCCCATCCGGGCGTCCGGGTCGTCACGGGGCACCCGTCCGACCAGGGAACCGAACCAGCTGCGGATGATCCGCCAGATGTCCTTGGCGAAGTACAGGATCACTGCCGTCTCGGTCCCGAGCTGGGTGACGGCGGTGAACGCCGCGCCCGGGTCGTGCCCGGCGAAGAACAGCTGACCGACGATGGACTGGTGCGCGCTCGACGAGATCGGCAGGAACTCCGTCAGCCCCTGCACGATGCCCAGCACAATCGCTTCCAACCACCCCATGCATGTCCCCTCTCGACTCCCGGACACCCTAACCGGTGGCCGGGTAGGCTGCCGCCCATGCGTGCCTGGATGTCCACCGACGTGCCCATCCTGCCCGGGCGGGGCGGTCGGGTGCTGGTGCACGACACGCTGACCGGCCACCTGCAGCCCGCCGGCCCGGAGAGCGGCGAGGCCCGGCTTTACGCCTGCGGCATCACCCCCTACGACGCCACCCACCTTGGCCATGCAGCCACCTACGTCGCCGTGGACCTGCTGGTCCGGGCCTGGCTGGACGCCGGGCTGGACGTTCGGTACGCCCAGAACGTCACCGACGTGGACGACCCGCTCCTGGAACGTGCGGCCGCCACCGGGGTCGGCTGGGCCGAGCTGGCCGAACAGCAGATCGAGTTGTACCGCACGGACATGGCCGCGCTGCGCGTGCTGCCTCCCGAACAGCTCACCGGGGTGGTGGAAAGCCTCGACACCGTCACCGACCTGGTCTCGGTGCTCCACGACGAGCAGGCTGTCTACCAGGTGCCGGACCCGGAGTTTCCCGACTGGTACTTCTCGGTGACCAAGGCGAGCAACCTGATGGCCGGCACCGGGATCTCGATGCCCGAGGCCGAGCAGGTCTTCGCCGAGCGGGGCGGCGACCCGGAACGTCCGGGCAAACGGCACCGGCTGGACTGCCTGGTCTGGCGGCAGGCCCGGGACGGGGAACCGGCCTGGGACTCCTGGCTGGGCCGGGGGCGTCCCGGCTGGCACATCGAGTGCACGGCGATCGCCCTGGATGCGCTCGGTACCAACTTCGACGTGCAGGCCGGCGGCAACGATCTGGCCTTCCCGCACCACCCGATGTGCGCGGCCCAGGCCAGGGTGGCGACCGGCAGCGAGTTCGCAAAGGTGTTCCTGCACTCCGGCATGGTCGCCCTCGAAGGCAAGAAGATGAGCAAGTCGCTGGGCAACCTGGTCTTCGTCAGCCGGCTGCTGGCCGACGGGGTCGATCCGATGGCCGTGCGACTGGTGCTGCTGGCACACCACTACCGCGGCGACTGGGAGTACACCGCCGCCGGGCTCGAGGCCGCCCGGGTTCGGCTCGACCGCTGGCGGGCCGCGGTCTCGGCCCCGGCCGGACCGGACGCGACCGCGACCCTGGACCGGGTGCGCTCAGCCTTGCGCAACGACCTGGACGCCCCGGCCGCGCTTGCTGCCGTCGACGCCTGGGCGGCAGCAGACGGCGATGACCCCGCAGCTCCGGCCCTGGTCCGCGACCTCGTCGACGCCCTCCTCGGCATCGCCCTGTAGCGGCCCCGTCCGTCGTTCCAGCTCCCGAAAGGTCCCGTTGCTCCCGGAATTCCGGGAGCAGGCGGCTGTTTCGGGAGCAGGGCAGGGCTTCGAGCGTGGGCCGGGGGAGCTGCGGCTCCCGGGCGGACGGTAGGCTTCGCGCTCGTGAGCAAATCCTTCGAAGACCTGTTCGCCGAACTGCGCGCCCGCGCGGCCACGCGCCCCGAGGGCTCGGGCACCGTGCGTGCCCTGGACGCCGGCGTCCACGAGATCGGCAAGAAGGTGGTCGAGGAGGCCGCCGAGGTGTGGATGGCCGCCGAATACCAGACCAGGAGCGAGGCGGCCGAGGAGATCAGCCAGCTGCTGTACCACCTGCAGGTCCTGATGATCTCCCTCGGGCTCGAGCTCGAAGACGTCTACGAGTACCTCTGAGTCCCGAAGGGGGATCCGCGTGGCTGCTGACGGATTGCTGAAGATCGCCGTACCCAACAAGGGCTCGCTCGCCGAGTCCGCCGCCGGCATGCTCCGAGAGGCGGGCTACCGGCAGCGCACGGACGCCAAGGACCTGGTGCTGGTCGATGACGCGAACGGCGTCGAGTTCTACTACCTGCGTCCCCGCGACATCGCGGTCTACGTGGGGGAGGGCACCCTCGACCTGGGGATCACTGGACGCGACATGCTGCTTGATTCCGCTGCGCAGGCAACCGAGGTGATGGCACTGGGGTTCGGCGGTACCAGGTTCCGGTTCGCAGCGCCCGGTGGCTCGACCATGAGCGTGGCCGATCTGGCCGGGCGCCGGATCGCGACGTCCTATCCGGGGCTGGTGGCTGCCTACCTCGACAGCCATGGCGTGACTGCCCGGCTGATCCACCTCGACGGCGCAGTCGAGTCCTCGGTACGCCTCGGGGTGGCCGACGTGGTGGCCGACGTGGTCGAGACCGGGACCACCCTGAAGCGTGCCGGGCTGGAGCTGTTCGGCGACGCCATCCTAGAGTCCGAGGCGATCCTGATCCAGCACCGCGACAGCCCTCCCCCCGCCGGCCTCGACCTGCTGGTGCGGCGCCTGAGCGGCGTCCTCACCGCTCGGAACTACCTGATGGTCGACTACAACGTTCCCGTCGACCGGCTGGACGCCGCCTGCCAGGTGACGCCCGGACTGGACGCTCCCACGGTCTCCCCGCTGGCCAAGGAGGGTTGGGTCGCCGTGCGGGCCATGATCCCGGCCAAGGGGGCCCAGCGGATCATGGACGACCTCTGGGACACCGGTGCTGACGCGATCCTTGTGACCACCATCCACGCCTGCCGGCTGTAGCCGATGGCGGCCCTCGTCATTCGACCCCGCCGCTCGCTGCTGATGGCATCGGTGCTCTCGGTTGTGCTGGTCCTGGCCGCCGCTCTCGGGTGGGTCGCCATGCCGACGGACGTCCGGGACCTGTTCACCGGTCCGCAACTGGTGACGCTGGCGTTCTTCATCGTGGTGATGATCGGGTTCATGATGAGCGTCGGGCTCAGCTACGTCCGGGCCGACGAGAACGGGATCACCTTCCGCAACGGCCTGCGCACCCATCGGCTCGACTGGCCGGAGGTGGCGGGCTTCCGGTTCACCGAGAACGATCCGTGGGCCTATGTGCTCACCGACGGGGAGGTGGACCAGCGGCCCCTGCTCGGGCTGCAGCGCACCGACCGCGAACGGGCCGAAGCCGACTTCCGCGCGCTCGGCTCGCTCTGGGAGCGATCGCGCCAATGAGCAGCCTCTTCCAGCCGAGCCAGGCCTACGCCGGGGACCGCGGCGAGCCGGACGAGCTCGTCCGCCAGCTGCTCACGACCGCCCTCGACAGCCGCGAGGACTACCTGCGGGCAGTCGCCGGACTCTGTGCGGCGAGGTTCCTGATCCCGATCGTCGCCGTCGGTGAGGCCGGCGGCAGCGGCCCCGACCCCGATCGGCACGCCGAGCTGCAGGTCGCGCTCCTCACGACTGCCGACGGCAGGACCGGGCTCCCGGTGTTCACGGGGATCGACTCCCTGAAGGCGTGGAAGGCGGACGCCCGCCCGGTGCCGTGCCGGCTGGACGAGGTGGCGGCAACAGCTGTGGAGACCAGCGCCGTCGCCATCCTCGTCGACCTGGCCGGCCCGTCCCGGCTGGTCATCGAGGGTGACCTGATCGCAGAGCTGGCGCAGGGGCGCCGCCTGGTCGAGCTGGCACCCGGCGAATGGGGCTGGCTGTACGCCCGGGCCGATTCGTCCGGGAGTGGCTCGGCAGGGTAGAATCGCGGTTGATCGACTGCACCGTGAGGTGGCAGTCCGTAAAAGTGGAGTCCTGAACTCCCACCCGATCGCTTCAGGTGACGGGTCGGTGCCGGTGGCGGTGCAATTCCTGCCGTCCGTGCTTCAGGGTCTCCGCATGCGCGGGGGCCCTTCTTCTGTTACAGCCGATCCGGTTGACAATCCCGATACTTGGAGGACACATCAGCACTGAACCGCGGATCAACGAACGCATCCACGTCAACGAGGTGCGCCTGGTCGGCCCTGCCGGCGAACAGGTGGGCATCGTGCGGATCGATGACGCCCTGCGGCTTGCCCGGGAGTCGGACCTCGACCTGGTCGAGGTTGCCCCGATGGCGCGTCCGCCGGTCGCGAAGTTGATGGACTACGGCAAGTTCAAGTACGAAGCGGCACAGAAGGCGCGCGAGTCGCGAAGGAACCAGACCAACACGGTCATCAAGGAGATGAAGCTCCGGCCGAAGATCGACAGCCACGACTACGAGACCAAGAAGGGTCACGTCGTGCGGTTCCTCAAGGCCGGGGACAAGGTGAAGATCACCATCATGTTCCGTGGTCGTGAGCAGAGCCGTCCCGAGCTGGGCTTCAACCTGTTGAAGAAGCTCGCCGACGACGTCGCCGAGGACGGTTTCATCGAGTCCGCCCCCAAGCAGGACGGCCGCAACATGCTGATGGTGCTCTCGCCGACGCGGAAGAAGACCGAGGCGAAGGTCGAGGTGGAGGCCGCCAAGGCTGCCAAGGCCGCTGACCGCGCGGCGAAGACCGAAGCCGAGCGCCAGCAGGAAGCCGAACTGCGGGCCCAGGCCGCCGCCGCGGCAGCGCTGGTGGTCAAGCAGAAGAAGAGGGGTCCGGCAGACAACATGGACCCAGACATCGACCTGTAGTAGCACACAGAGAAGGACTGACACTATGCCGAAGATGAAGACCCATTCGGGTGCCAAGAAGCGCTTCCGGGTCACCGGTACGGGCAAGATCATGCACCGTCAGGCGGGCAAGATGCACCTGAACGAGCACAAGCCCAGTAGCCAGACCCGCCGGCTCGACGGCGACCAGGTAGTAGCCAAGGGCGACGCCAAGAAGGCTCGCAAGCTCCTCGGTGGCTACAAAGGCAAGTGACGTCCACCCCTAATCTCGAAGACTGAGGAGTAACTGCCATGGCACGCGTGAAGCGTTCCGTCAACGCCCACAAGAAGCGTCGCGAAGTCCTGGACCAGGCGTCCGGCTACCGCGGCCAGCGTTCCCGCCTCTACCGCAAGGCGAAGGAACAGCTGCTGCATTCCTACACCTACGCCTACCGCGACCGTCGCGCCCGCAAGGGTGACTTCCGGGCGCTGTGGATCCAGCGGATCAACGCCGCTGCCCGCGCGGAGGGAATGACCTACAACCGGTTCATCAACGGCCTGAAGAACGCCGGTGTCGAGGTGGATCGCAAGATCCTGGCCGAACTGGCCGTCAACGACGCCCCCACGTTCGCCGCCCTCGTCGAGGTCGCCAAGGCCAACCAGACGGCCGAAGCCGCCTGACCAGAAGGTCACCGATCGGCCGGGCCCAGCTCGGGCCCGGCCGAACTCATCAGCTGTGAAAGAGGAGCCGACGATGACCGTCGCTTCGATCGAACTGCCGGCACCGACGCAGGCTGTCCTTCGGGCTGCCCGGGCGCTCCAGCGCCGCCAGGAACGCAAGGACTCGCAGAAGTTCCTGGTTGAGGGCCGGCAAGCTGTCCGGGAGGCGTTGCGACTGCCCGGAGTGGTCGATGCGGTCTACTTCCGCTGGGACGCCGCCATCGACAACTCCGACCTCGTCGACATGGCCAAGGCCGCCGGCGTGGACTACTACGGCGTCAGCGAGCAGAACCTCGCGACGATGACCGACACCGTCACCCCCCAGGGTGTGGTGGCGGTGGCCAACGCCATCGACGTCCCGCTGAAGTCGGTCCTTGGCAAGAAACGCAAGCTGGTCGACAAGTCGAAGAAGAAGCATCGCCGCAAGGATGTCTCGCTGGTCGTCATCTGTGCGCAGGTGCGGGATCCGGGGAACGCCGGCACCGTGATCCGGTGCGCCGACGCGTTCGGCGCGGACGCGGTCATCCTCAGCTCCGACTCGGTGGAGGTCTACAACCCCAAGACCGTCCGCGCCTCCGTGGGCAGTATCTTCCACCTGCCGATCGTGGTCGGGGTCGACCTGGCCGAGGCCATCGAAGCCTGCCGCGCCGCCGGAATGCAGATCTTCGCCACCGACGGGGCGGCCGGCACCGACCTGACCGACCTGGATGCCGACCTGGACAAGCCCACAGCCTGGGTGATGGGCAACGAGTCGTGGGGGTTGCCGGTGGAGCACCTGGCACTGGCCGACCACACCGTGGCCGTGCCCATCTACGGTCAGGCGGAGAGCCTTAATCTGGCTACTGCGGCTGCGGTCTGTCTCTACGCCAGCGCAAGTGCGCAGCGGGCGTCCAGCTGACGCCAGCAGTTCCAACGAACCAGGAGAGTCACCCATGCCCGGCCCCGAACAACCGGCAGACCTGAGCCAACCAGCCGTCGACCGGATGGTCGCCGATGCCCTGGCGGCGTTCACGGCCGCCGGCTCCAGCGCCGAACTGAAGGCGGCCCGCCTGGCCCACACCGGTGAGAAGTCGCCGCTGGCGCTTGCCAACCGGGCCATCGGCACCATCCCGGGACCGGAGCGCAAGGAGTCCGGGCAGCGGCTCGGGAGCGCCCGGGCGGTAGTGAACCGGGCCCTCGCCGAGCGCGAGGCTGCGATCGGTGCCGCCGAGCTCGAGCGGCAGCTGGCCGAGGAGCGCATCGACGTCACCCTGCCGGTCGATCTCGGTCCCGAGGGCGCCCCGCACCCGATCACTGCACTGATGGACCTGATGGGCGACGTCTTCATCGACATGGGCTGGGAGATCGCCGAAGGCCCGGAGGCCGAGTCCGAGTGGCTGAACTTCGACGCCCTGAACCTTGGACCGGACCACCCGGCCCGCGGCACCTCCGACACCCTGTTCGTGCACCCGATCGGGGACCACATCGTGCTCCGGACGCACACCAGCCCCGTGCAGATCCGCTCGATGCTCGACCGCGAGCTGCCGATCTACGTCGTCTGCCCCGGGAAGGTCTACCGGGCTGACGAGTTCGACGCGACGCACGTCCCGGTGTTCCACCAGATCGAGGGTCTCTGCGTCGACAAGGGCATCTCGCTGGCCCACCTGAAGGGCACCCTCGACCACCTCGCCGCTGCGATGTTCGGCGAGGGGATCCGCACCCGGATGCGCCCGCACTACTTCCCGTTCACCGAGCCGTCGGCGGAGGTCGACCTGCAGTGCTTCGTGTGCCACGGGGAGTCCGTCGGCAACCCGGACGCGCCCTGCCGGACCTGCAAGTCGCAGGGCTGGATCGAGTGGGGCGGGTGCGGGGTGGTCAATCCGCGGGTGTTGATCGCGTGCGGGATCGACCCGGAGGTCTACTCCGGCTTTGCCTTCGGGATGGGCATCGAGCGAACGCTGATGTTCCGCAACAACGCCGCGGACATGCGGGACATGGTCGAGGGCGATGTCCGGTTCAGCCGCTCACTGAAAGGGACGGCACGATGAGGGCGCCACTGGCCTGGCTTGCCGAGCATGTCGAGCTCCCTGAAGGCATCACCGGCAGGGAACTGGCCGAGGTGCTGATCCGGGCCGGGCTCGAGGTCGAAACCGTCGAGACCATTGGCGCCGAGATCACCGGCCCGGTCGTCGTCGGCCGCATCCTTGCCTTCGCCGACGAGCCCCAGAAGAACGGCAAGACCATCCGCTGGGTTCAGGTCGATGTCGGGCCCGTCCACAACGAGCCGCACCCGGACTACCCGCAAGGCTGTCGCAGCGTGGTCTGCGGCGCCCACAACTTCGCTGTCGGGGACCTCGTCGTCGTTTCCCTGCCGGGTTCGGTACTGGCCGGTGGATTCGCCATCGCCGCCCGCAAGACCTATGGCCACGTCTCCGACGGCATGATCTGCGCAGAGGACGAGCTCGGCATCGGCCACGACCACACCGGCATCATCGTGCTGCCGGCAACGGACGGCAGTGGCCGGGAGCTGCAACCCGGCGACGACCCGTCGGGCGTGCTGCACCTGCGCGACGACGTCCTGGACATCGACGTCAGCCCCGACATGGGCTACTGCCTCAGCATCCGCGGGCTGGCCCGGGAAGCCGGACAGGCCCTCGGGGTGCGGTTCACAGACGTGATCGACAAGCCGACGCCGACGACGCGGCTGGACGGGTACCCGGTGCTGCTGGCCGACCCGGCCTGCCCGCTCTTCGTCGCTCTCGGTGTCTCCGGGATCGACCCGTCCCGACCGACGCCGCGCTGGCTGGCGCGCCGGCTGGTGATGGCCGGCATGCGGTCGATCTCACTTGCCGTTGACATCACCAACTACGTGATGCTGGAGACCGGGCAACCCCTCCACGCCTACGACGCAGCCCTGCTGAACGGGCCGATCGTGGTGCGCAAGGCCACCGCCGGGGAGCAGCTGGTCACCCTCGACGACACCACGAGGATCCTCGACCCGGGGGACCTGCTGATCACCGACGACACCGGACCGATCGGGCTCGCCGGGGTGATGGGTGGGCAATCCACCGAGCTGCGCGAGACCACGACAGAGGTGGTCATCGAGGCCGCCCACTTCGACCCGACGACCATCGCCCGCACGTTGCGGCGCCACAACCTGCCGTCGGAGGCCTCGAAGCGGTTCCATCGCGGCGTCGACCCGAACGCCGCCTACAGCGCGGCCCACCTGGCCGCGCGTCTACTGGTCGAGCTGGCCGGCGGCACCATCTCCGCCGCCGAGACGGTCGCCGGCGGGCTCCCGGTAGCCCCGACCCAGGTCATCGACGCCGATCTGCCGACGCGCATCCTCGGCGTCGAAGTGCCGGCCGACCGCGTGGCAGCGATCCTCGTCGCCAGTGGGTGCACGGTGGCGATGGCCGGGGACCGGGTGTCGGTCACCCCGCCGACCTGGCGCTCCGACCTGCGCGACCCCTACGACTACGTCGAGGAGGTTGGTCGCAAGGTCGGCTTCGAGCAGATCCCGTCCGTCGTCCCGCCGGCGCCGGTCGGCCGTGGCCTCACCGGTGGTCAGCGGGCCCGCCGCGCGATCGCGGCCAGGCTCGTCGATGCCGGCTTCGTCGAGGTGCTGACCTTCCCCTTCGCTTCGGCCGAGGACCTGGACCGACTGGGGTTGGCGTCCGGGGATGAACGCCGCGAGCTGGTGCGACTGGCCAACCCGCTGGCCGAGACCGCGCCCTGCCTGCGGACGACCATCCTGCCGGGCCTGTTCGCCGCCGTCGGCCGGAACACCTCCCGCGGCAACGATGACCTGGCCCTGTTCGAAGCCGGACGGGTGTTCTTCGCCAGCAGTGCCGGAGCTGCGCCGATCCCTCCGGTCGACCGGCGGCCCTCCGCTGCAGAGCTGGCAGCGATCGAGGCCGCCCTGCCGCGCCAGCCGCGTCACCTGGCCGCGGTGGTGACGGGGCAGTGGCGCCGGGCGGGCTGGCAGGGTCCGGCGGTCGGTGCCGGCTGGCAACAGGCCTTCGCCTTCGCGGAGCAGGCGGCAGCAGCCCTCGGGGCTACCCTCCGGCGCCGGTCCTCCTCCGGGGCCCCCTGGCACCCGGGACGCTGCGCGGAGTTGCTTGTGGCCGGCGAGTCCATCGGTAGCGCCGGTGAGCTTCACCCGGAGGTCATCCGGGAGTTCGGGCTGCCAGCCCGCACGGCAGCGGTTGAACTCGACCTGGATGCGCTGATCCGGCTGGCGCCGGAGCGGGGATCCATCGTGGCGATCTCCGGACACCCGGTCGCAAAGGAGGACGTCGCCCTCGTGGTGGCCGACTCGGTACCGGTCGGCACGCTGCAGGAAGCGCTGGCTGCCGGCGCCGGCGAGCTCCTGGAGTCGATCAGCCTCTTCGACGTCTTCACCGGCGGCCAGGTGCCGGCCGGGCACCGCTCGCTCGCGTTCGCACTGCGCTTCCGCGCACCTGATCGCACCCTGACCGACGTCGAGACGGCAGCTGCGCGGGAGGCGGCCGTCGCCATGGCCGCCGAACAGTGTGGGGCCGTGCTGCGATCCTTCTGACCTCGGCGAGCATTTCATAGCGAATGTCCCCCTTTCGGGGGACATTCGCTTTTTATTGGCTGGTCATCGGCTGTTGAATTGCTGTGGAATTGACGTCCCCTAATGGGTGACCACGCCAGAAATGACGGTCACCCTTTAGGGGGATGGAGGCCGCCTGGGCCCGTCCTCATGCGGGTGACAAGGGGAGATGCAACATTGATCGAGGTCAAGGAATGATCGATCCGATCCATCTTCAGTTCAGCCCGGATTGGCCAGGTCTGCGATTCCTGCGTAAAGTCTTGACTACTCCAAGCATTAGGGGATGTTTGGGGGAAGGGGTACGAAGATGTTCAAGAGCAAGATTGATGTGAAGGAGCGCCGCGCGGTCAGCCGCAGGCTGGCGACCGTTCTGGCCGGTGGGCTCGTGCTCGCCTTCGGAACCGTCGCAACCGTGGCCAGCTGGCACGATTCGGAGACCACCACGGCGACGTTCAGCCGGTCCAACCCGGGGGCTTCCCAGGATCGGATCGGGTTCGGCGGGCCGATGTTTGCGGCAGGTCTCAAGACTCCATAACTCATCCCGGACGGGCATGGTCGGGATCCGGAGGAGGGGTCGGATCCCGACCAGCAGCCAGTCCGGTTCCAGCGCCGTCGCAGCCCTGACCACAGAGCCGCGACGGCCTCGGCGCGGGCAAGGTCAAGCACCTGCCCGCGCCGCTCTGCGTCCTGCCACCGGTTGCCGGATCGCGCCGACCTCCAGTCCTGCCGCCCCGAGTCGGGTGTCACTGATCCGCGGACGCCGCCGGCGTTGCGGTTCGCTGGCGGGCCGGCCCGCTGCCGGCGGTACGGCCAGCAGCATCCACGGCCGCGTCCTCGGCTGGCCGGTGCCCTTCGTTCGCCCGACCGTCGACCAGGCTGCTTGAGCAGGTCCATGACGGCTGCCCGTCGTTGTCGAGCGCGCCGATCCAAAGGAATGCTGGGCAAGGCCTTTCACTACAGGTCCCCAAAAGGGTGACCACTGCATTGTTGGCATGTCCCCGAAGGGGTGACCACTGCATTGTCGGCAGGTCCCCCAAAGGGTGACCGATGCATTGTCGGCATGTCCCCGGAAGGGTGACAATTGACATTCCGGATTAATGTCCCCCAACGAGTGACCCTCGCCCGCAGGGGTGACGCTCAGGCGGGTGACAAGGGCATTCGCCGCAGAAGGCCGGAGCGTGACGGCGCTTAACCCGGATCAATCCGGCGCCCGGAAACATACATCCGAGTTCATCCCGAGCTTGTTCCCTATTGCGCAATTGCGTTACCGTCCAGTTACTCATCCGGGTATTAGGGGACTCAGAAAGGGTACTAACTTGACTGCCATCACCACCGAACCGACAACGCAACACCAGCGTCGTCGCAAGATCGCCGCAGTTCTCGCAGGGGGGCTGGTGCTTGGGGTAGGCACCATGGCAACCCTCGCTTCGTGGAACGACAGCGAGTTCGCTTCGGCCACCTTCACAGCAGGCCGGTTCGTCTTCCAGGGGTCGCTGAACGGAACCGACTACTCCGACCACGCCGTGTCGGGCAGTGCTGCGTCGCTGTCCTTCACCGCCCCGGTGGGCAACCTCACCCCCAACGATGTGGTTGCGGCACCGTTCGCCATTCGGCTGGGCGCCGGCACCACCAACGACGCCACCATCACGGTGGGCGCTCCGGTCACCGTCGACACGGTCACCAACCTGACCTGGGAGCTGATCGACACCGGCGCGTCCTTCGGCTGCACTTCGACCACCACCGGCACCTCGGTCGTCGCGGCGAGTGCCTTCACCGGCGGCAGCGCAACCTTCACCCTGCCAAAGGGCGCCACCAGCGACGCCGACGGCACGGCGAAGAACCTCTGCTTCAAGATCAGGGCCGGCGCCGGCCTGGTGCAGAGCCAGTCCGGCAGCGCCGTCTGGCAGTTCCAGGCCGTCTCACAGCAGTAATCGACTATCCCGGGGGCCCGGTCAGGTCCACAGCAGGACCTGACCGGCCCCCGGATCACCAGAGGACCATGAAATGGCAGGAAGTCGACCCCGCAGAGCGGCCGACGCCTCGCCGACCCGGGCCGCTACCCGGGGAACCTGGCAGCACCTCCGCCAGCTCCTCGTGGACGGCGTGCTCTGGACGCTCGGTGGGCTCGGCCTGCTGAGCATGCTCGCGGCCGTGGCCGCGCACCTGTTCGGATTCTCCATCGTGCTGTTCTCCACCGGCTCCATGAGCCCCACCATCCCGGCTGGGTCTGCAGCCCTGGTGCGGCTGCTGCCGGCAAGTGAGTTCAAGGTGGGCGACGTGACGACGGTGGAGCGCCAGGGAGCGCTCCCGATCACCCATCGGATCACCTCCATCAAGCCGTTCGAAGGCTCGCCGGCTGCGCGCGTGGTCACCATGCGCGGCGACGCCAACGATGTCGAGGATCCGCAGCCGTACCTGATCCATGACGCCCGACTCGTCATCGCCTCCGTTCCCGGGGTGGCCACCACCATCTCGGGCTTTCGGGACCCGCGGCTGATGGGGCTGCTCTCCCTGGTGGCTGGGGGTCTGGTCACCTGGGCGTTCTGGCCCCGTCAGTCGCGCAAGGCCACCCTTGTGGCAGCGGCGGCCCTGGTTGCCGGCTCCCAGCTGTTGGGGGCCCCGGACGCCAACGCCGCCGAGACCGAGGAGCAGATCATCGGGCGCCACCTGGTGCTGACCGTCGTCTCGGACAAGGAAGCCCTCGGCTCGATGATCCCTGGCCTGCCGGTCCTCTGGCAGGTTGGAGTGGACACGGTCGGCGACGAGGAAGGCGCAGTGCACATCGGTCTCGGCCTCGCGCCCGGCACAGTGGACGCCGGCGCACTGACCGTCGATGTCCAGGCCTGCTCGGAGCGTTGGATTGCGGACACCTGCCCGGGCACCGTGAACCACTGGGTGACCGCGACCCCGCTGGATCAGGCCTTCGTCCCGGCCACGCACGACAACACCAGGGAGCTGGGCAGCACGCCCGCCGGTACCCCGGTGTGGATCCTGGTTCGGGCGACCCTCACCGGGTCGGCACCGGACGTCAACGCCATCATGAAGCTCGCAGCCTGGGGGGCCGGCGAGGCCGTCATGGCGGAGTCCGACGGCGGCGGCCGCGGCGGTCTTGCCAATACCGGGTCGGACGGCACGCTCGAAACCCTGGCGCTGGCCGGGGCCGCAATCGGTTCCGGGCTGGTGGTGGCTCGGCTCGCTGGCGGGCGCCGGCGAGACACCGACAGGGAGGTAGCGCAGTGAAGAGGGGTCTGCGCTACCTCCCGCCACCGCGGCGGGGTCGCCGGCGCGTGGCACTGCTGGGGCTGGGGATGCTCGCCGCGATGAGCCTGGTGTGGCAGCAGCAGGCGACGCTGGCCAGTTTCACCGACGTCGAGTTCAGCAGGGCCACCTTCACCGCTGCGACCCTGAGCGCCATCGAGCCCGAGTTCACCACCACCGCCGCGACGGCGACCGGGTCCTGGACTGCTGCCAGCGGTTCCTGGGCGACCCCCGGCTACGTGCTCACCGGCGCCACCACCTCAACCGGTGGCAATGCCGCCCAGGTCTACTCGGGTCCGGCCCGAACCTTCACCCAGACCCTCGGCTCCAGCTCGACCACCGACACCCTGAAGCTGACCGACATCAGTGCGGGAAGCTCGCACGCCTGCGGCATCTCCCGTGGCCAGCTCTACTGCTGGGGCACCAGCGCGGCCGGCGCCCTCGGGCCCGGCACAGCCAGCCCGGCGTCCACCCCG
>JADLEH010000282.1 GCA_020846255.1 Propionibacteriaceae bacterium | reverse complement strand
GCTGCTCCTCGGCTTCAAGCAGGCCCGGCAGCCCCTGCTGCTCGAAGCGTTGGGCTTTGCGGTAGATCGACCGCGCCGAGACACCGGTCTCCTGGGATCGCTCAAGCGGCGTGGAGCCGAACAGCACCACCGGACGGATGACCTCGTACGCTTCCTGGTCGGCAAAGAGCAGCAATGGCTGCAGCTCCGGCCAGGAGTCGGTCGGCGTGATCCGTGCCCGTCGGCGGTTGGCCATCCCAGGGTCCTACCCATCCCAGGTGCCAGGGTCTTCAACCAGGAACTCTCAGGGTAGGTCGTCACCGGGCCCGGTTACAACGTCATGCGGTCAGATAGCGCCAGGGCTCTTGAACTCGCCAGCGATCCGGCCTCTATTTGTAGCCAAGGTCTTGTTGTAGCCAAGGTCTTGGCCGAGTTTGCACCGTCAAGGAGCTGGATCGCATCCACAGGGTTTCGCGGGTGTGCAGGTCCGTTTCGTGAGTTGGCTCCCGTCAGCGCGAAGCCGGCCGTCCTCGACTCGGTATAGTGGGGTCCGTAGCAGCTTCTAGGCGCAAGGGCCGTTGGACGAGCGACTGATTTCGCTCAACGAGGCGGCGGCCCGCAGCGGACTCAGTACCGGCTTCCTGCGGCGACTCTGCCGGACGGGGAGTATCGACGCCACCAAGATCGGGCGAGACTGGGTCACCACCTGGCGGGCGGTCGCCGTATATCTGGAAGACCCCATCAAGCGGAGTCACGACCCGCGCAAGAATCAAATGGATTGAACTTGTTCCGCATACGGAACTACAATATGCATGCCGATCGGCACTGCGTCGTGCAACCAGGAGCTCGCGCTCCGTTCACGAGGAGGCCCGTCATGCTTGGTGGTGGCGGCGGTAGTGGAGGCGGAAGCGGCGGCTGATTCCAGCTGACCGGCTTCAGCAGTTCGGCGGCGGGCCCGGCCAGCTCGCCGCAGCTCCTCTCGTGCGCTGGCGCGCCTTCACCAATGCCAGCGGATGACGTACGGCATATCCGTCCGTGCCTTCGGCATCCGCACCCCGATCTCGGTTCTCCCATCTCCGGCAGCCAGGACGTGCAGCGGGAGCACCTGACCGCGATACTCCAGTTGGGCGCCCTGGCAAGGTCGATCCTTCGGGAAACGAATCGTGCGGCTCAGATCGCGGATCGGATGATCGATGGTCGTCTCCTCCCAGCCTTCCGGCTGCGTGAACATCTCCATCGCCCGCCGCTCGATCGTGAACTCCAGGATCTGGCCACGCTGCATCGGCCGCTTGAGCTGGATCACCAGGTGCCGGCGCCAGCCGTCCTTGAACGAGTCGATGACCCGCCCGGCCGTTGTGGCATACCCGGTCATCGGGATGCCATCCCCCCAAAAATGGTCGAGAATCGCCCCGACACCGTCTTGCTGGAACTGAATGCGCTGTCGGCGTCGGAAGAGCGCTACAGACCCCTTCCGGTCCTCCAGGGTCAACGTCGCCTCGTAGTCCAGCACCCGATACGGACTGCATACGAACCCCTCCGGCAACAGCATGCTCTTCAGGCGGGGCGACGCGAGGATCAGCGCATAGACCCGCGGGGAGACGATCGGACTCGCTGGCGTGTCAGGTGCAAACATCGCATGCTTGTATCATAGGTGTTGCATTATGTCAAGTATCGGCATATAGTGAGATGGTATGCCGTCCTCGGAGCGCCGCGATGCTCCTCATCCATCGCTCAACCACGCCTCCACACCATCGCCGGCCGTCGAGGCGGCGTTGGCACGCCTCGACCAGGCGGTGGCCGGCATCCAGGACAGCGACACCTTCCGGGCCTATCTGGATGTCCAGGCGCGCTTCCACCAGTACTCCAGCGCCAACGCGCTCCTGATCCTCGCGCAACGACCGGACGCCACCCGCGTCGCCGGGTACCGGACCTGGAAGTCGCTCGGGCGACAGGTGCGGCGCGGCGAACGGGGCATCACCGTCATCGTGCCGCTGCACCTCCGTCATCGCTCAGCTACGGGCGAGGCCCCACCACCCCGGGCTCCGGCTTCGGAAGTCACTGAACCCGACGCCGGCGTCGCCCCTGAGGAAACCGTCACCGCCAACCGCAGGCTGCGTTTCGGGCTGGGCACCGTCTTCGACGTGGCGCAGACCGAGGGCACCCCCCTGCCGACCATCGACGTGCCGCTCCTGCATGAGGACACCGGCCAGGACTTGTATCACCGGCTGGAGCAGTTCGGTCAGCGCGAGGGGCTCACCATCCGGCGTGGCGACTCGCAGCTGGGGCCCACCGCGATGGGCTCCTACTCCCCCGCCGAACGGCTGATCGTGCTGCGCGAGGCCGCCCAGCTCCAGATGACCAAGACCTTGGCCCACGAGTTGGCCCATCATGTGGCCGGCCACAGCCAGTCGGGGCCGGGGTCGGAAATGGAGGCCGAAGGGGTCGCCTACGTGGTGCTGGCCCAGGCCGGCCTCGACTCCGGCGAGCGCTCGTTCCCCTATATTGCCACCTGGGCGCAAGACACGACCGTCCTCAGGGCCGCCCTCGCCCGCATCCAACAGGTGAGCGCGACCATCATCCGTCAGGTGCTCGCAGCCCCATAATCCCCCGGAGCGGGCCACGGCACGCGGGCTGCGGCCAACGAACACCTGATCGGACACCTCATCAAGGAGACGAGCGTGCCAAAGCGGCCCGAGTTTACTTCCACCAACTGGGAGGTGGTCTTCATCGGCGCCGACGACCTCTCCTGGGGCGGCATCGACTACCGCGAGCGCGGCAGCCTGAACGCCTGCCCGCTGGATGAGATCCGGGATGTCCTCGTCGAGCACGCGGGGGATCGGTCTCCGGACGCCCCGTATCGCGTGCGGGTGGTCTCGGACGATGGTCACCGCGTCGCGTTCTCGTTCGCGCGCGAGCGCGACGCCGAGGACTTCGCTGCCGCGCTGCGATCCGCCTGGCACGCCGCACGCCGATAAGCTGACCCGTCGTATCGCTATATTGACTCAAAGTCTCATCTCTGCTACAATAGCGCTAGTTGCGTAGATAGCGCAAAATTGTATGGGTATCCCCTCGTTAGGACCGATCATGGAAAAGACTGCCAGCGCCTTCGAGGTGCGTCGTTCGTTCGGCCGCATCCTCCAGGAGGTCGCCGCCAAAGGCGACCGCGTCGTTGTGGAGCGGCACGGCGAGGCGGTGGCCGCCGTTGTCCCGATCGACGTCTACAACCAGTGGAAGCGCTCGCGGAGCGAGTTCTTCGAGCGGATGCGCCGGGCGTCCGAGCAGGCCGCCCTTGCCCCCGAGGAGGCCGATCAGCTCGCAGCCGACGCCGTGCAGGCCGTCCGCCACGCCACCTGAGTATGCGTATCGTCATCGACACCAACGTCATCGTCAGCCGCTTCCTCTCCCCGCACGGGCCGCCCGCCCGGATCCTCGCCCTTTGGGAGCAGGGGCTCTTCGAACTGGTGGTGTCCGAGGCGATCCTGACCGAATACCGGCGGGTGCTCGGCTACCCCCACCTGCAGACGCGCCACCGGATGCGCCCAGAGGAGATCGTCCAGGTGGTCGAAGGGTTCCGCAGCTTCGGCGTGCTGGTCG